>NZ_JBSGUS010000011.1:0-267573 GCF_053608045.1 Kribbella sp. NPDC055071 | reverse complement strand
GAACGACCGCTGCCATCCCTTCGTCTGGACCCAAACACCCGACCAGATCCTCAAGAAAGCCAACCGTCACCAAACTTCAGAAACGGTCCACTAGCGATACAGCTACGCGCTGCGGTCCGCGCCCCCGGAACATTCAGCACGGCTCCAGGTACGCAAGAGCCCCACCGGGACGGATCACGAGTGCTGCAAGGCGGGGCGTTCACGAGAACTGATCTTCCGCTCGGCGACGTATCGATGGAATCGGTCTCATCCGATGACGGCGACTGGACAGGTAGAGCCGTATGAGAATCACCTTCGAGCGCATGGTCTCCATTGCACGACCGAAGCAGGCCGTCTTCGACTGCCTCTGCGGCTTCGCCATCGCAGGGGATTGGCGCTCGGAAGTTCTCGAATCCAGCCAAACTCAGGCTGGTCCGATGCAGATCGGAACAGAACTCCGACAGGTTGCCCTGGTCGCCGGCCGAAGGCTCGTCACATACTCGACCGTCGACACCTTCGTTCCAGGCACCACTTGGTCGTTCACTCACAAGTCCGGACCACTGCCGATAAGCGGTGCCTGGTCATGCTCCAGCCTAGGAGCGACGCGCACGCTGGTCAGCTACCTACTCAACGTCGACCTCCGAGGCGCCTGGATCCTCTGCACTCCCCTGATTCAACTGTCCGGAAACTCGATCATAGATTCCTCCCTGGCGAACCTCCGCACACATCTCGAACACACAACCACCTGACGCGCGCCGGGAGGTGCCAACAGCGGACGAAACCCACAGCGGGCTGGGAACAACCACTCCAGGAGGGTCGACGTACTGTGATCAGGAGATTCAGATGCAGCTTGCCGGACTGATCACGGCCGTCATCGCGCTCGAAGTCGCGGCGATCGCCAGCATCGCACGGAACGCCGGACCAGAGTCGATCTGGACTGGGCTAGGCGTTCTCACCGCGGGTGCAGAGCTTTGGGCGGGTCGTGGCGACCTCAGCGGCCGGGCTCAGGTGGGCAGTTGTTTCGGCTGCCGCCGGGATCCTCTACTCCACGCTGCTGTTGATCGTCTCCGTCGCACTGTCACTGTCTCTCGGAGCAGAACCAGCGCGGGAACCGTTGGCTGACGAGGATCCGTACTGATCGAGGTGAGCACCAATATCGACATGCACACTCAGTGGAATCGGCTGTTGTGGGATCGGCTCGCGATCGCGCATACCGAGAACTCCACGTCGTACTACGACATCGACGGCTTTCTGGCAGGCAAGAGTTCGCTGAGTCAGATCGTGAAGGACGAGATGGCTGCGGCAGTGGGTACGGTTTACGGTCTCGACTTGTTGCATCTGCAGTGCCACTTCGGTATCGACAGTTTGACTTGGGCGAGGCGCGGCGCGCGGGTGACCGGGCTGGACTTCTCCGCACTTGCCGTCGACCGCGCTCACGAGTTGATGGCGCGCGCGGGTCTCGAGGCCGAGTTCGTGCAAGCCGACGCGATGCGACTTCCGGCCGATCTCGACGGCCGCTTCGATGTCGTGTTCGCGTCGTACGGAGTCCTTTGTTGGATCTCCGATATCGATGCTTGGTTTGCTGGAGCTCACCGGGCGCTCCGGGAGGGCGGTAAGTTGGTGCTGGTCGACCTGCACCCGCTGCTGTTGGCGCTGGACTCGACCACACCACTTGTGTTTGGAACGCCGGTCCAGGGCGGCGCCGCCCACCTCGACCAGTGGATCGGCACGTACGCCGATGCCGACGTCCCCATCGCACAGCCGTCAGTCAGCTACCCACACGGCCTCGGCGAGATCGTCACGGCGGCGGCAACCGCCGGCTTCACCATCCAGCACCTCACCGAACATCTCTCCGACCAGGAACCCCGACCTGGCATCACGACCCAAGATGCTGATGGCAACTACACCTTGACAGTCGGTGGCGCGGCGCTACCCGTCACATACTCACTACGCGCCCACAAGAGCTGAGCCACGGTGAAGACCGGACGAGCTCGAGCCCAGCACTCGGATCACCCAAACACGACTCTGAAGTGGGGCAAGTGCGACGCCGACATGGACCCGGCGTGCCAATGCACCGCTGCCTACGTTCACCTGGACTACCGATACCAACACGGCAAGAGCGTCCCCGCCTAGGGGACCACCGGCCAACAGCACGTGGATCCGTTCCCGGGCTGAACCAAGCCGACGCCGCCGTCGTCCACCCCCGGAGATTCCCCATCTCGGACGACGGCGGCGTCGTCGTCTGTCCAGGAGCGAACCAAACCACCCACTGCGTGCGTACTGCTGCTGACCAGCACCGCTCACTGGAGGTCCACTGTGCGCGCACGCCTTCACCACATCCTCGCTGCTCTCCTCACCGTAACCACCCTTGCGGTCCTGACGACAACACCGGCCCGGGCCGCGACCGTCGACGCACCGACCAACGTTCACCTGTCGGAGGTCTCATTCACCTGGGCTCGGCTGGCTTGGGACGCCCCAGCCAGCCAGCTGCGGTACGACGTACGCCTGCAGGGCACGGCTCAGCAGGCCGTCGCCTTCACGCCCACTCAGGCATTTGGTGGACTCGAGGCCGGCGCCACCTACCGAGCCACGGTCCAGGCCATTGATGCCAACGGCAACCGATCCGCACCTGTCGGATTCACCTTCGAGACCAAGCCGCGGGTCGGGCCGCCTCCATCTGCACCTACCGGACTGCATACGGTGAGTACCGGCGGCCGGGTCGCCGGCCTGGCGTGGAACGTCTCCCAGCACACCAAGCCCGTCCACTACCAGCTCGCGATCGACGGCGCCGTTGTGTTCGCCACTAATCAGACCAACGTCTCGGTCCGCGACCTCATCGTCAACGAGTGCGTCGAACCAGGCACCCACACCTTCGCCATCCAGGCAATCGACGACGACAACTACCAGTCCACCTTCAGCAACGCCCTGACAGTCGCGATCGGGGCCTGACCTAGAGTCCTACTCGGCGTAAGACTGGGGGCGGATGGTTCGGATCACAGGCTGGAACCTCGAGGACGCCGTACGGCGATGGCACTAGCCCGCACTTGTGGACCGTCGACCGCATCCGGCCAAGGCCAGCGCCGACACGACCAGCCTGCTCAGCGGATGGCTCGACCAACTGCCGTCGGCGGCCTGAGTGTCCTAGGTGGATGCGACGACTACTCGCGGCTCCGGCACTCGGCCCCATCAAGGAGGCCTGCCGGCCGATCGAGGACGCAATCCCGGGCAGTATTACCGGTCAGGTCCTCGACGCCCTGATAGAGGACCTGACCCGGAGCGTCTGACAGTCCTGAGTTCGCGGTCAGGCGCGGCGATCTTGCTTATCGATTTGACCTTCGGGGTGAGCCGGCACCGCCTACCTCTGCAGCGGCGGTAGATCGAAGTTGTCGTTGGAGGATTTGAGTAGCGCGACCGATGCGCCCGCGAACCCGATAGCGGCGACGACTAGGCCGGCGCCGGCGGCGAGGTGACCGGGCATGAAGGGGTGGGTGAAGCCGCCGAGGGCGAGGGCGATGCCCATCCAGGCCGGCGCGACCTTGCTGCGCCACAAGGCGATCCCGAGCAGCAGCAGTCCGAAGGTGACGGCGAGGATGAAGAGCAGACTACCGATCTGCACGGTCGCCTGCTTCTCGTAGACGTCCGCGAATTTCTCCATCACCCCGGCGTCGAGCCCGTCGTGGACGGTGAGGAACTCGGGCGTCACCACGCCGGGCAGCAGGAAGAAGCCGGCGCTCATCCCACCGACCGCGAGGAGGCCGCCGGCGGTGGCCAGTCGTGGCGCCGTACGCCGGGACACCCACGCCGCCGCGAACATCGCGGGGATGAGCAGGAAGAACGGCACCTGGAGCCACTGCATCAGCTCGAACCGGCCGGGGTCGGCCGCGACCGCGTTCACTGTGGTTTTGAAGGCCGCATCGCCGCCGACCGGGCTGACCAGGTAGTAGAGGCCCATGAACAGCATCGGCAGCGGTGCGACCACGGCGAGCAACACCCGCCAGAAGCCGCGGACATCGCGTGGCCGGCGGACGGCCTTCTTGCTTGCGGGGGTGGTGACTTGGGTTTCTGACATGACTTGCTCCTAAGCGCTGAAGTGGATGTGTTGGCTTCAGCGTCGGCCGCGACTCCCCCCGACCGGCAGGTGCGCGGCCTGTGGTCCAGGCGAGAAAGGTTCCTGGGTGATCTGGGGGCAGGCCCCTACTCGATCAGGGGTGACCGGCCTGATGATGAGCAGATGAGCGAGTCCGGGCCGAGCGACCGACGCCGTACGGCGGCATCGGTCCTGCTCGCCGTTGCGCTGCTGGAAGCCCTCGTCACCGCCGTGGCTGCGCCTGCCTCCGACTTGAGCTGGGCCAGACTGACCGACCTGTTCGTCGTCTCCAACGCAGCCATCGGTCTTTGTCTGGCTCTCGCCGGGTGGCCGATCGCGTACTACCGGCCGAGAAACCCGATCGGCTGGTCGTTGCTGGTGGGCGGCTGTTGCTACGCGTCGACCGCGACCGGTCTGAGCCTGCTCGCCTGGCTGGGCGAGCCCACGGTCGGGTGGAGGCTTCTTGCGACGGTGACGAACGGCGGTTGGGCTCCGGCCCTGGCGCTGTTCATTCCGCTGACGCTCGTGCTGTTCCCCGACGGACGCCTGCTTTCGGGTCGCTGGCGTTGGCTGGTCGTGGGGTTGGTGGTCAATGCGGTGCTGTGGACGGCTACCGGTGTCCTGGATCGCAAGGGTGGGCTGTCGGCCGAGATCGGCATCCCGGGGTATCCGCACTGGACTGGGTTTGCCGCGGTTGATGTGTTCGGCGCGATCAGCAGTGCCGGGTTGCTGGTCAGCTTCGTCGCGGCTCTTGTGGCGGTGGTACTGCGTTATCGCAGCGGATCGGAGCAGGTCCGCCGCCAGGTGCTGTGGTTGCTGCTCGCGCTGCTGGTCATCGTGGCCTGCTTCGGGCTGGAGAACCTGGTGCCGTCCGAGTCGCTGGTGCTGGGCGTTCTGCCGCTGCTGCTGATTCCGTTGGCGATCGCGATCGCCGTACTGCGGTACCAGTTGCTCGACATCCGGCTGGTGGTGTCGCGGTCCTTGCTCTATCTGATCCTGGTCGGTGGGGTCGTCGTCGCCTACTTCGGTCTGATCGCGCTGCTCGACCGCAACGCGTCGGTACTTGCGACGTTGGTGATAGCGCTCGCGTTCAACCCGGTCCGGGTCTGGCTTCAACGCCTGATTCATCGCGCGTTCTACGGTGCGCGGCGGGATCCGGTGCGGGCGATCGCGGAAGTTGGTGCCCAGATGGGGTCGGGCGAGGGGTTGCCCGGCGTACTGACCGCTCTCTGCCGGGTGATGCGCTTCCCGGCCGCGGCGATCGTTGTCGAGGGCAAGCAGCTTTCGGCGTACGGCGAACTGCCCGCGGCCCGGCATGCGATCGAGTTACGCTCTGGAGAAGTCCGGTTCGGGGAACTCGTGGTGGGGCTGCGCGCGGGTGAGTCGCGGGTGAATGCGGCCGACGAGCAAGTGCTCTCGTTGCTCGCGGCACCGTTGGCGGTCGCAGTACAGGCCAACGGGCTGGCTGATGACCTGCGGGACTCCAGGGAGCGGATCATCAGCGGGCGGGAGGAGGAGCGGCGGCGGATCCGGCGGGATCTGCATGACGGGCTGGGACCGGTGCTGACCGCGGTGGTGCTGAACGCCGACGCGGCTCGGCGATTGATCGAGGCCGAGCCGCAGCGCTCGTCGGCCTTGCTCGCCGAACTGCGGGACCAGGCGATCGGTGCGGTGGAGGAGATCCGGCGGCTGGTCTATGAGCTTCGGCCGCCTGCGTTGGACGGGCTTGGGCTGCTGGGAGCCTTGCGCGAGTACGCGGCGATGGCGTCGCGTCGCGGTGATGGCGGCGCGCTGACGGTGACCGTGGATGCCCCGGCGAAGTTGGCGGAGTTGCCCGCCGCGGTGGAGGTGGCCGCGTACCGGATCGCCACCGAGGCGCTCACCAACGTCATCCGGCATTCGACGGCGACGACGGCCGCCGTACGGCTTAGTGTCGACACCGACGTACTGCGACTCGGCGTCCTCGACAACGGGACGAACGCGGGTCCAGAGTGGAAGGCCGGAGTCGGGCTGACCTCGATGAGCGAGCGAGCCAGCGAACTAGGTGGGCGGTGCGAGATCCGGTACGACCGAACCGGTTGCACGGTCGACGTCGTACTGCCGTTGGAAGGGGCTCGTCGATGAACCTGAGGATCGTGGTCGCAGACGACCACGGCATCGTCCGCGAAGGCCTGGGCGCGTTGCTGTCGGCCCACGCCGGCTTCGAACTCGTCGGCACTGCCGCCACCGGCGCCGAAGCCGTTCGCTCGGCGGTCACCCTGCGCCCCGACGTGCTGGTGATGGACATCCAGATGCCCGACCTGACCGGGATCGAGGCGACGCGTGAGATCGCGAAGGCCGCGCCCGAGGTCGCGGTGCTGATGCTGACGATGTTCGACGACGACGAGTCGGTGTTCGCCGCGATGCGAGCGGGCGCACGCGGGTACGTACTGAAGGGCGCCGCGCCGGACAACGTGATCCGGGCGATCAGCGCGGTCGCCGCCGGCGAGGCGATCTTCGGTCCAGGGGTCGCCCGCCGAGCGCTCGCCTACCTGTCCGGCCCACACCCCGACCAGCCCGCGTTCCCCGAGCTGACGCCGCGCGAACGCGAGGTCCTCGACCTGATCGCCACCGGCCTGGGCAACGCCGCGATCGCCCACCGCCTCGCCCTGGCCCCGCCAACAGTCGGCAACCACATCACCAGCATCTTCGCCAAACTCCAGGTAGCCACCCGCCCCGAAGCCATCATCCGAGCCCGCACCGCCGGCCTGGGAAACTCCAGCTAGCGCTCTCCCCCGCCGGAGCGAATCGCCGGCGACCTCGGATCGTCGGTCTCGACCTGCTCGCGGATGCGCCGCGTGGTTCTAGTGCACAACTGCTCTGCGATGCTCTGACCGCGGTGGGCCGTTTCAAGCAAGCCTCTGACTCACCTCTTACGCATCTCAAGTAGCGCGAGACGATGATGAGCGACGAGAACCGACGCGTACGCTGCTACCTCGGAATCCCTTGTGGGTAAGAGATTTCGCTCATCGCCGGAGGTCAGCGAGTTCACGGTTCGAGTTCCTGGCAGCGCATCTAACAACAACACAAAGGCCCGAGCAGACATCGCGGTCTGTTCTCGGGCCGTTGTGTTGCCAGCATGCTTTACGCAGGGTCTTGCCACTGCAGGCCTCCACTGGCGTCAGATACAGGTGCCGCCTTCGGTGGGGCAGTCGTTGTCGTGGATGGTACCGATTGCGAGACCACCCACGAGCGTTGCGTTTTGCGGGTTCGACAACACCAGACCGACCGTCTCGTCTGGTTCCATCACTGAGTCGTCCTTCACCGGTACGGACACGACCGTCTGCGGCTGCCCTGCCGGAATGGTTGCAATGCCCTCGACCGGGTCGTAATCCACGCCGGGCTCAGCCGTCCGACGGACGGTGGCATAGTGAACCGTCACCGGCTTGGACAAAGGCAGAGACAGCTTCAATGAGAACCGCAGCGGCGCCTGACCGGGCAGGGCATCCTGGCCCGTCTTGGACAGAGCAGCAGTCGCGGGTACCCCTTCAGCGATATCCGCATCCAAAGCAGACAGGGTCGCGTCGTCGTTCAGGATGGTGATCGTCCCTGTCTTGCCCACTGCCACACTTCCTGGAGCGTCGACCACGCGCACGGTGAACGTCTCATCCGGCTCGACGACATCGTCGACAGTCAACTCGACCGGCACCGTCGCCTTCACCGAACCCGCGGGAAAAGTTACCTGCCTCTGCAGAGCCGAGTAGTCCTCCGGCGCCGTTGCCGTGCCATCAACACTACCCAGCCCCACGGTGATCGGATACGACGCCGGATGATCCAGCGCCACCGTCACAATGCCCTGCTGATCCTCGGCAAATCCAGCATCCACGACCGAAACCACTGGAATCGGATCGTCATCCTGGATCAGCCCAGTTGCGAAGCCATCCGAAACTCCAAGCATCGAAGCATCGACCACCCGAAACCCGAATCGCTTATCCGGCTCAGTCGTACCATTACCGATCAGCTTCACCGGAACCATGACGTGGTCGACCCCAGCCGGCACCACAACCGACGGCGCCGGCGCCACAAAATCGGCCCCGACATGTGCAGTCTCATCGGTCGTCGCCACCTTCAACACGCCAGGCACAGCGGACCGGAAACTCAAATCCACGCGGAAACTCACCTGCCCAGGAGCACCGGCGCTGCCCTCCGACCCGACAGCATCAGCCACATCGGCGACAGGAACACGCTGCCAGTCCGGCCATTCTGCAGTTTCGAGCGGAGGCAACGGCAAATGAACTAGATCGGTACCTTCCGGTGATATCTCGTACAGACTCTTGCGAACCGTGAAAACAATTGTCTTACCGTCCGGCGACCATGATGGCTGCCTGGACTCGTCATTGAGATAGGTATTATCCAGGATTGCATGCTGATTCGATCCGTCAGCGTTCATCAGCTCAAGGGCAGAGTTCGTGGAGAACACGATCTTGCTCCCGTCGGGCGACCAACTCGGCTCGCCCCCATCGTGGTCAAGCAGGAAGGTGCCAGCCGCATCGACGCTCGTCACGTACACGCCACCGAAGTCGTGACTCAGCGCAGCCTCATGCAAAATCCTCGTTCCGTCAGGAGACCATGAGAATGGCCCTCTTACACCGGAAGCCAGCGCCCTTTTTCCGCTACCATCGGCCTGCATCACCCAGAGCGTGTGATTAAGTTCAAACGCTATCCGCTGTCCATCAGGAGACCAGGCCGGATGGCTCGAACCTCTCCAGTTACTGACGATGTGCTCGTCAGTGCCGTCGTACCGCATCGTCGCAATATTCTGATGCTTTTCACCTTGCGCATCTTCGATGGACGCTCGACCAAAGACGATCCGTTCGCCGTTTGGCGACCAACGCGGATTGTATCTGTCCCAATGGCTATTAAGCCACTGAAGATCAGTCCCGTCAGGCGCCATGGTGAAGAAGCGCCCACCCAACATCTCAAAGATGATGCGACCATTGCCCGCCGCCGGCGGGAACGCCGACGAAGCCGAAGAGGGGGCATGTACAGCCGCCTGAGCCGGAAGCGGAGCCAGCAAAGTCGCCAGCAGAACCATGGGGCCAAATCTCGTCAACAACGATCGGAACATTGTGAGGATTCCTTTCGGGGGGAATGGTCACCAATTGGAGGCGTTGAGGGTGTGCCAGGCGTGGGCGACGTGAGCTTCCGGATTGGCCGCCTCGACGGGGCTTCCGTGCCCCGGTCCGATGAAGACACCGCAGAGATAGGTGGTTCGGGTCAGTCGAGCTGGTCCTCTGCTTGGTCCAGGCCCTCACGCTGCGGCGAAACGGCTATCAGCTCAGCTTCACCGGAATCCACTCTTGCTTTTGACGCATAGCCATACTGAGTGGCATCTGTTGCGGAAAGTGGCCGGCTGCAGGATATGTCTGGATGACCATCCTGCTGTTGACGTTCCTGAGTACCTTGAACAACACACTGGGACCAGGGGTTGTTGTGAACGTCTGCTCGAGGGTCCACTGCTGTGACGGCTGTCCGGTGAACGGCCGAACCACGACTGACATCCCCTGCGACTTGGAGCCATCCACCACGTCCAGGCATGCGATCGCGAAGCCATGGCTGGCCCCCCAACTACAGATGTACGAACCCTTCGGTGCATCAAACACCTCCGAGCGTTGACTGTCCGGCAGCGGCGACTCTGCAGGGCGCACCACCGTCCAGGCAGTAGTAGCGTTCGGAAGCGGCGGGAGAGCCGTCAACGTGAGACCCGAATAGCTGTCGAGCCTGTACGTTCCAGGCGCCAGCTTGAGGACCGTTGTCGCCGAAGCCGGTTGGACAGCTGCGGCAAGGAAGCTCGTACTGATCAACGCGCCGACCGCGAACCTGAGCGAACGCCTCAACAGGCGATTCTTTGTTGACATCAAGGAGACCTCAATCATCGTCACGGCCGCCGGCTCTGGCTGGGCGACCTACCAGTCACTCGACAACTAGTACGACGTGACGCTCCCCTTCAGTTCGAAGCGGTGTTGCCTACGGCATCGACCGCAGCATGGCCAGCCGTGGTCAGTCGAACCGATGAGCGCAGGCGGGCGAGCAATGCGGGCAGGACCGCCTTAGTTGTCTCGTGTCCGCTGCTGAGAGCCTCGATGTCGCGGACGAAGCGCCGGCGTCAAGATCCGATGTACGCCCACTGGCCGTACCAATCCTGTTCCGACATCGGGCCGATGGAGGTGGGGATGTGGCGGATCGGACTGGTGGTGACGGTGTCGACTCGGCAGAGTGGCGTGCTCGTTCGCTGGAGACTCCTGGAAAACCTCGGGCCCTTTCGTGGAGCAGCGAGGGAATTCTCGCGGGCGCGTGGTCACGTGCCGGTCAATCGGACCACGTTGTCTGGTACGACATCGAGCGGAACGTGACTACGTCGCTTGAAGTCGGCGGTGTCGTGAAGGCCTTGAGTTGGCTCAAGAATGAGCAATTGCTTGTCGTCGGTGAGCGTCTGACCGTCGATGCCCGGATGGCAATCAAGGTAGATCAATACGGCATTACTGAGGGGATAGCCCTGCCCGAGGCCGTCGACCAGGTGTTGTCGGTTGACGTCAACGATGACGGTCAGGCTGCGCTGGGATGTAGGTCCTCCAGGGGCACCGGGTTGCTGATCATCTTGGATCCCGCGACTGGTCTCATCACGGAGCAGGTCGACATGAAGGTGGGGCCGATTACCACCGTCGCCTGGTCATCGGGCGGGCTGATAGCGGTTGGACATCATGATCGGGCCGGGCGTAACGTTCTGACGCTCTGGTATTCCCGGCGTCGTACCTCGATCGCTCAGTTCATATCACCAAGCAGTCACCGTGAGCTCGCCGCAGCCTGGTCCACGAGCGGGACCCTTGCCTGGGGATGGAGCGAGACAAACCGCCGAGGCAGTCAAGTCTGCGTCATCTCACAGTGGAGACCAGAGTTTGGTCAGGGCGCGCTGATACTCGAGAGGTTCGATGGTCGGGTCGACAGCCTCGCCTGGTCTCCGCGGGGCGAACTCGCCGTCGGTGGATGGCGAGCAGGACCTCGGCGGGGGATCTGCATCTGGGACCCCGACCGCAATCCGCGGACCACTCCAGCTGTTCATGGGCGCGCGCAGCATGTCGCGTGGTCCTCAGACGACCAGCTCGCCGTCGCGTGCCCAGACGGCGAACTCACGACCTGGCGTCGCTGAGTTTCACATCGGCCCCAGTCTCAGCGCAGACGCGTCGGGCCAATCCGCCCGAGACGGCGCCCGCCAAAGACGTGTCGGCTCGGGCGTTGAACGGACCTCTTATTGTTCCGGGAGGTCTGCATGGCGAGGGAACCGTTGCCGGTTGGGACTTGGGGAAAGATCACGTCGCGGGCGGTCACGTGGGACGGTGGTGGCCGGGCGAGTAGGTATGAGGCGCGGGCTCAGTTTCGGGATCTTGATGGGGGGACGCGGCCGGTCGCGAGGTGGGGACGTACGGCCAGTCAGGCTGAGAATCGGCTTCGGGGAGCCCTGAAGTCGCGGCAGCGGATTGGTGGTGCGGGAGGGCTGAAGTCCAGCGACCGGGTATCTGTCGCGGCCGAGCTGTATCTGGCTGAGGTGCAGGACCTCGTGGATCAGGACGTGCTGTCACCTGGCACGTACGACACCTACCGGTACCAGTACGACAAGAATCTTGCGCCGCGCATTGGATCGTTACGCCTCGGGGAAGCGAGCACGCCTCGGGTCAGCGATGTCGTGAAGGCGATCAGAGACGAGGTTGGATCGGCGAGTGCGAAGACCTGCAAGAGCATCCTCACCGGCACGTTCGCGTTGGCGGTGACGCACGGCGCGCTGACGGCCAATCCGGTACGGGAGATCAAGATCCGGGCAACGTCCAAGAAGCGACTACCCCGGGCACTGGAGGCTGACGAGCGCGAGCAATGGTTCGAGTTGATGCGGCAAGACGAGCGAGCAGTCAAAGCCGACCTCGTTGACCTGAGCAAGTTCATGATCGCCACCGGTGAACGGATCGGTGAGAGCCTGGCCGTCACCTGGCGGGATGTGAACCGCGAGACCGGTCAGGTCGACTGCAGTCATCAGATCCAACGGATCCGAGGCAAGGGCCTGATACGGCGCCGGGTCAAGTCGTCAGCCGGTGATCGAATCATGGGCCTGCCGCCATGGGCCCTGGAGATGTTGCTCGCCCGATGGACACCAGGCACTTCCCTCGATACGCCAATCTTCCCGGACAGCAATGGCGGGTTCCGCGACCCGCACAACGTTCAGAAGGCCCTGCGCGATGCACGCCGACCGATCGGGGGCCAGCGGCGGCAGGAACTCGGCAAGATGCTTCGCGACCATCGACGCGCCGCCGGGTTCACGCAGACCCAGGCTGTCGACAAACTCGGTTGGCGGAAGACGCGGATCAGTTTGATAGAGACGGGCCGAGTGAGACTGACCGCCGAGGAAGCGGTCACTCTCGCCGAAACCTACCGGCTGCCCCGGACAGATCGAGCCGCCCTGCTCGAACTCACGGAGCTCGCCGGCCTGCGCTCCCTGGCCGACGAACTCGAGTGGGTGACAGCACACGTGTTCAGGAAGACCACCGCGACGATTCTCGAGAGCGCCGGGCAGACTCCGCGACAGGTCGCCGATCAACTCGGGCATGCTCAGACCTCGACGACAGTCGACGACTACTTCGGCCGGCGGCGCCGGAATCCGGAGGCTGCCGGGCACCTCGAAGCGGCGCTGAGACACATCCATGAGCAGGATCGCGAAGCGTCGGCAGAACCTGAGATCTAACGCCAATCTCGACCCGCTTGCGGAGGCAAAGTCGTGAGTAAACCGTGAGTTGGGCCCCGGAAGTTCATTACCTCCGGGGCATGTTGCCTGGTGAGAGAGCCGGTGAGGGGACTCGAACCCCTAACCCCCGCTTTACAAGAGCGGTGCGCTGCCAGTTGCGCCACACCGGCTGGGTGTGCCGGTCCATACTAAGGGATCGTGTGGGGGTCGCCGGGGTTCCGGGGGTTGTGGGTGGCTCGGGCGGTGTCTTTTTTGGGGGACTCGGTCGGGCTGGTTGCGCTGCTCTTGTACGTCGAGGAGGCGACCGGGGCGGCGTTGGCGGTGGCGTTGCTGTTGTTGGCGGGGGACTTCACGCCGGGGTTGTTCGGGGCGTTCGCGGGGGCGATCGGGGATCGGTTCGATCTGAAGCGGGTGATGGTTTGTTGCGATGTGTTGCAGGGGGCGCTGGTGGTGGCGATGGCGGTCACCTTGCCGCCTCTTCCGATCCTGCTGGTGCTGGTCGCCGTACGGAGTATCGCCGCGCAGGTCTTCCAGGCGAGTTCGCGGAGTGCGGTGCCGGCGCTGGTCCGGGACGAGGAGCTCGAACGGGCGAACTCGGCGCTCGGCGCTGGGACCAACGGGCTCGAGGCGATCGGGCCGGTGGTCGCGGCCGGGTTGTTCCTGATCACCGACGTACGCGGGATCCTGTTGATCGACGCGGTCACCTTCTTCGCGTCGGCCGCGCTGCTGAGCCGTCTGCCGAAGTTGCCCAAGGCCGAGCGATCGGGTCACAGCCTGGTCAGGGATGCGCGCGACGGGCTCGGGTACATCTGGCGGTCGAAGGCGATCCGGGTGATCGGGCTCGGGTTCTTCGGCGTCGTTGCGTGTAGCGGGGTCGACGATGTGGCGATCGTGTTTCTCGGCAAGGACGAGCTGCACGGGACCGACTCATCCACTGCGATTCTGTACGCCGGGGTCGGCATCGGACTCGCGGTCGGGTACGCCGTTCTGACCAAGTACGCGACCCGGTTCCGGATGATCCCGCTGTTGCTCGCCGGGTTCGCGGTGACGAACGCGGGCAACCTGTTCACCGGGCTGGCCTGGGCGATCTGGGCCGCGCTCGCGATTCAGATCATCCGCGGTCTCGGCATCGCGGGACTCGACGTCGCGATCAACACCCACCTGCAACGCGTCGTACCGGCGCACCTGCTCAGTCGTGTTTTCGGCAATCTGTACGGCGCAATCGGTCTGGCAGCCGGAGTGTCTTATGTCTTGGGCGGATTGTTGCTCGAACACACCGACGCGCGCGTCACGTTTGTTGCCGCAGGCACCAGTGGGCTGGTGGTCACGGCGCTGACTGCGCTCGCAGTTCGGCGATCGGCCGCCGGAGAGCGCGAGCCCCAGGAACCGCACTGATCGCGATCGCAGCCATGACCAGGAAGGCGGCCGTGGGGTGGTCGACCAGGAGACCGACGATGACCGCGACCACGAGGCCGCCTAGGTTGCCGGCCATCCAGATGAGGCCGGCCGCGGTGCCTTCGGCTTCTCCGGTACGGCGTTCTACCAGCTCCAGGACGATCGGGAGAGCGGGAAGGAGGAGCAGGCCGATCAGGGTGATGGCGACGAAGCCGGTGAGGACGCCAGGGGCGAAGGCCAGGAGGACACAGGCGGCTGCGGTGGCCGTCAGGCTCAGGATCAACAGGTCTGATTCAGCGCGGCGTCGTACGACGAGGATCGGGATGACTGCGCTGCCCAGGACGCCGGCGATGACGTTCACCAGGAGGATGGTGCTGGCGGTGCCGCCGCTGACTCCGGCGGGTTCCAGCAGGGCTTGGGCGAAGGTGCTCATGGCAACGAATACGCCGAAGGGGAAGATCGCGAGCACGCAGAGGCGGCGGATGAGGGAGTCACCCCAGGCGACTCGCAAAGCACCACGGTCAGCTTTCAAGCGGACCACTTCGAAGGAGCCCTGGTTGCGCAGGGCAAGGATCAGCAGCAGCGCCGCCAGTACGCAGAACACCGCGGTCACCATCAGCATCGCACCCAAGGAATCGCCGGTGGTGAAGATCGCGGAGAGCAGGAAGGCGATCACCATGCCGGCGAAGATGCTCGCCGTACCAACCGCGATACCGGTCGGGCGGTCCTTCTCCGAGAGGTAGCGGCCGGTGATGCCGGTGACCGCGTTCAGCACCAGCGGTTGGGCAACCGAAGCCACGATCTGCCCGGCCAACACCCAGCCGAAGTCGTCCCCGACCAAGCGCACCAGGGCGCCCAAAGCCGTCAGCACAGCGCCCGCGATCAGGCCGGCCCGGAACCAGCGGTCGAGGACCAGACCACACGGGATCGCGAGTACGACGTACAGGAGTGGGAAAACCTGGGCGAGCCACCCGATCGCGCCCTCGGAGACGCCGTAGTGGGCGGCCGCGACGGTGGTCACGCCGGCGAAGTTGAGCCAGACGAGCTGGGTCGCCGCACCGACCAGGGAATAACCGACGATCGCCGTCCAGCGACTCCCGGTCATCGGGCCCGTCATCCGCATGGGCGAACTGTAATGCCGTCACCCGCCGTATCACACGCATAAGGCGTAGAAAGGAAAACATGCCTGATTGGGAAGGACCCCTCACCGAAGCGTTCGACCGCGCCACGACGTACCTGAACGGGCTTCCCGAGCGCCGGGTCGGACCGCGCGCGACCGCCGCCGAGCTTCGCGCCGCACTCGGCGGCGCGCTGCCGACCGAGCCAACGGATCCGCGAGACGTGGTCGCGCACCTCGCGAAGGGCGTTGAGGACGGACTGCTGCCGAGTGGGAGCGGGCGGTTCTTCGGGTTCGTCTTCGGCGGGGCGACGCCGGCGGCACTCGCCGCTGACTGGCTCACCACCGTGTGGGACCAGAACGCAGGCCTGTACGCCGCCTCCCCCGCGGCGGCTGTGGTCGAGGAGGTGGCAGCTGCCTGGCTGGTCGAGCTGTTCGGCCTGCCGGCCAAGACGTCGGTGGGGTTCGTCACCGGCGCCCAGATGGCGAACTTCACCGCTCTCGCCGCGGCTCGCCATGAGGTGCTGAAACGAGCGGGCTGGGACGTGGAGCGCGACGGTCTGATCGGTGCGCCGCCGATCCGGGTCCTCGCAGGAGCGGAGCGGCACGACACGATCGACCGGGCGCTCCGGTTCCTCGGGCTCGGGACCAACTGCATCGTCCCGATCGCCGTCGACGATCAAGGCCGGATGCGGGCCGATGCGTTGGCGGCAGAGCTGCGGGGTGGTCCGACAATCGTGTGTGCTCAGGCGGGAAACGTGAACACCGGAGCATTCGATCCGATCGCTGAGATTTGTGCTCTGGCTGAGGACGCTTGGGTTCACGTCGATGGCGCGTTCGGGCTCTGGGCCGCGGTCAGCCCCACGCTGCGGCCGTTGATCGAGGGGATCGAGCGGGCCGACTCCTGGGCGACAGATGCGCACAAGTGGCTGAATGTGCCGTACGACTCGGGCCTCGTTCTCTGCGCTCACCCGGAGGCTCACCGCGCTGCCATGTCGATCAGAGCGGCGTACCTGATCCAGGACGAGAACGGCGAGCGGGATGCGCTCGACTTCAACCCCGAGTTCTCCCGCCGCGCGCGGGGTTTCGCCGTGTACGCCGCCATCCGCGCGCTCGGGCAGTCCGGGATCGCCGAGATCGTCGACCGGTGTCACGCGATGGCTCGCCGGTTCGCGGACACCCTCGAGGCGAACGGCGTCGCCGTACTGAATGACGTCGTCCTCAACCAGGTCCTGGTCCGCTTCGGCGGCGACGATGCGCTCACCCGGCGCGTCATCAGCGCGGTCCAGCAGGAAGGGACCGCCTGGATGTCAGGCACCACCTGGCAGGGCAAGGCAGCGATGCGCATCTCGGTGAGCAACTGGACCACCGACGAGTCCGACATCGACCGCTCCGCCGCCGCGGTCCTGCAGGTCTCACGGCAAGAGATCAGGACGGTGGATTCATCGGGAAGGCCCGGATGATCACCGCCGTGTCGGTGGCATCCGGCGCCGGGTTGTCGGCGAACGACCGAATCACCTGGTTGAGGCGGGCTCGGAGGTCTACCAGTTGCCCCTCGGTCAGGGCGACTACCTCGCTGAAGGCGAAGTCTTCCACGGTGGCTGACTCCTTTCGGGTCTCCAACCAACTGGCGTAGGCGACGTCTTCGAGCTCACGGTTGAGCGTCGAGTCGGCTTGGCCGGAGACGCGGCGCCACGGCTTGACCCGGCCGACCGCGCCCGGCGCCACCTCGACCAGCCCGAGGGCCTCGAGGCGGCGCAGGTGGAACGAGCACGCGCCGCTGCTCTCCCCCAACTCACCTGCCGCGATCGTCGAGGTCGTCGTACCGTCCCGATCGATCAACCCGAGCAGCGCATCCCGCAACGGGTGCCCGAACATCGCCGTACGCCGCTCCGCCGAAGAGTCCACGCCCGTACCCTACTTTGCAAAGCCGATCCTTTGCAAAGTATTCTGCGAGCATGCGCACGCTGATCCAGGGCCGCCCGGCCCGCAACCTCCCGGCGATGATCGACGAGGTTCGTCGCGGCACGCCGCGGCGGATCACGGAGTACGGCGAGGAGATCCTGCATCGGGCGTGTCGGCCGGTCAGCGAGTTCGGGGCCGACCGGTGGGCGGGGCTGATCGACGACCTGTTCGCGACTCTGTGGGTCGCTGACGGCTGCGGCCTGGCCGCGAACCAGATCGACGTCGACGCGCAAGTCTTCGTGTACGACCTGACCGACGACTTCGGCACCCGCCACCTCGGCCATGCCATCAATCCCACGATCACTACTGCCGCAGCCTTCTTCGGCGATCAGGACGGGACCGAAGGCTGCCTCTCCGTCCCCGGCGTCTACGCACCGCTCGCCCGCCCTGCGCGAGTCACCCTCCATGCGCAAGACCTGGACGGCCGACCGTTCACCGTCGAAGCCACCGACTACCTGGCCCGCTGCCTCCTCCACGAGACGCAACATCTTCAAGGTCAGGTGTACGTCGACCACCTGTCGCCGGCCGCCCGCGACCGCGCCCTCACCACCTCGACCCGCGAACGCGCCACCGTCATGAAGCGCCGCGCCACGAGAGCCCGCCAGCTCACCGGACTCACCGCGTAGTGCGCCCAGCTCGCCGGACTCACCGAGTAGTGCGGCTGGCGAGTTCGGCCACTTCGGCAAGGCGATGCGCTCGGGCGGACTCGGCGGGCGTGAACGGCTCGTTGGGGCGACTGAAGGCCAGTAGTCCGGTCCACGGCGACGGGATCTTCAAGACGTCCGGCGGTAGCGATGTGGACAGATCGGTGACCAGTTGGGCGCCGAGGAGTTCGGCGACCGCGTGCGGGAGTTCGGCTGGATCGCTGACCACCCGAGCCGACAAGCTGAGTGCCTTCGTCTGACCGTCAACCAAGGCGAGCGTGGTAGTCGGCCAGACGTGAGTGTCACGACCCCCCGCAGCTTCGATTGCCGCAAGCAACAACTCTGGCCCGACCCCCTCGGGCGTCGCCACGACCAGCTCGTCGCGGACGCCGGTGTCCAGCGGATGAACGTGCAGGCCGAGGATGTTCGCATCCAGATCCGCCAGCTCATGCGTCAGTCGCTCGAGTGTGCCGGCCCGGTCGTCGAGCGTTGCGCGGATCCGCCACAACGCATCGAACCCAGGCGCCGGCCGAGGCGGTGGCGCGTGCAGCCAGGAGCGCAGGAGATGCATGGTCGACGGCTCGATCACCCAGATCACCAGGGCTGTCGTCACGATCACGAGCACGCTGACAGCGACGACGTACGACGGATGCAGCGCCAGCACCACCGCATGGAGTAAGAACTCGACCGGGAAGATCGCAACCAGTTTGGCCAGGGTCAGCCGGAGTCGCCGTGGATGCGGGAGCCGTCCACACACCTCACAGGCGATCCCGCCGGTCAGCGCCGTACGCAACGGTTCCATGAGTCCAGCGTGACCGGGCCGCGTTGCCACGCTGTTGCGCCGGCGTGAAGTTGTCCGGCGTACCGTAGGCGGGTGGAATCGAGGAAGTCGCCGCGGGACAAGTGGATCACGGTGTACGGGCGCAAACCCGTGCTGGAGGCGTTGCACGACCCGGCGTTGTCGGTGGCGAAGGTGGTGCTGGCCGACAACGCGACCGGGCAGTCGATGCAGGAGATCCTGCGGGCGGCGGAGAAGTTCGGTACGCCGGTCGAGCGCGCGACGGCCAGCCGGGTCAAGTGGCTGGCGGGGAACGGGAAACACGATCAGGGCGTGGTCGCCGACGTGGACGCGCCACGGATGACGCCGCTCGAGGAGTTCATCCGGGACCGGGCCAAGCGCCCGACGAACGTGTTCCTGCTCGACGGCGTCACCAACCCCGGCAACGTCGGCATGATTCTGCGCACCGCGACCGGCGCCGGGTTCGACGGCGTGATCCTGCCCCGAGCCGGTACGCCGCATGTCGGCCCGCTGGTGATCAAGGCATCGGCCGGCATCGCGTTCCAGGCACCGATCGTGAACACGTCCACCGCGAAGGCGGCGGTCGACCTGCTCCGGAACGCCGGCTACCACGTCTACGGCCTCTCGGCCCGGACCGAGGACTCCCTGTTCAAGACCGACCTCGCCCCTCGCGCGGTCTACGTCCTCGGCGGCGAGACCAACGGCATCACGGTCTCCACCGACTCCGACCTGCGGATCCCGCTGCATTCCGGCGTCGAGTCCCTGAACGTCGCCGTCGCCGCCGCGGTCGTGGCCTTCGAGGTCACTAACCGGTGATTTTCGCCGCCAGCGCTTCCACGTCGGCCTGCGTGAAGTTGCCGGCGATCTCGACCTGACCGCCGGGGATGGACGAGCTGACGGACGGCGTAGCCACGACCTCGTTGCGGACCACGATCGCGAGCAGGTTTGACCCGGCCGGCTTCTTGGCCAGGTCCGCGGTGAGGTCACCGAAGAGCCGCGTGCCGACGTCGTCGAGGGTCAGGCTGACATACCAGTACGGCGGCGTTCCTTGCTCGGACTTGGCGGATTTGACCTCGGTCACGTGGCTGCCGTCGAGCTCGACCTTGCCGAGCGTGTAGCGCAGGCCCGATCCGCAGAAGGCCCCGGCCGGCGCGGGCGACGGGCAAGCACCGGCGTCAGCCTTGAGCACGCGCCGGAACTCGACCGCAGTCGGAGTCGCCGGCCGGTTGTTCGCCGGGGCGCCCTTCGGATCGCTCATCTGGTAGACCAACCAGAAGAAGGCACCCACAACGACGACCAACACGAGCACGAGGCTGCCGAGGAGCACCAGCAGCCCACGACGCCGTCGTACCGGCGGCGGATACTGCGGTAGCTGCACCATGACCACAATCCTAGGGACCGCAAGAGTCACCTACCCCAGCAATCGCGCCGCCAATTCGGCGTTGCGTTGCGCGAACGACTGCCACAGCACCGGCGTCGAAGCGACCCGATCGCGAGCCGTCCGCTCGGTCACCGCACGCTGCGTCCACGTGCACATCCGCCCACCACGAACCTGAAAATGCACCAGTACGCCGTCCGCCCACCCGTACACGTCCGCGTCCCGCGGATCGAGCCACGCAACCTTCTGCTCCGCAACGATCCAGTCCAGCGCCTCGAGCTCAGCCTGCACCTTCCCGGCGAACTCGTAGCGAAGCTCACCGGCCGCCCGATCCCGCCGCCGGATCAGCTCGTCCCGCAGCGCGGTGACCGCGGCCGGATCGCGTTCCAGTACGGCGATCGCCGTACGAGTCAGCGCGTCACGATCGCCGGGCCCGATCCCGAAGAGCTGCCCGAACTCGCGGGCCGAGCCGTCCTCTTCGACCGTGTACTGCAACGGAAGCACGCGATGTAGTCCCGAGATCGCCTTCCGGATCTGCAGTCCACCGAGATACGGCCCGTAGTGATCTGCCGTCGGAGTGTGCTCGAATCGCAAGCCGGGCTTGGTTCCGCCGGCCAACCGGATGTAGCCGACGACCTCCGCGCCACCTTCGGTCCGGTTCCACCGCGGCTTCGAGTGCTCGAGGAGATTGCGTTCCAGGAAGGCGGCCTCGTGGTCGGAGTCGCACCAAACTCCTTCTACGCGGGCGATCCGCCGTACCATCCGGGCCAGATGCGGACGATCGCCGAGGTGCGTCCAGTACGACTGCACCCGGCGTCGCAGGTTGCGTGCGCGGCCGATGTAGAGCACCTTCCCGGCGTCGTCCCGGAACCGATACACCCCCGGCCCGAGCGGCAACCGTCGTACCTGAGCCTTCACAACTCCAGTCTGCATCCATCACCTGACTAGCAGTAGAAAATGAGTGGAGTGTTTGAAACGAATGCGTCGATGGTCTTGCATCGACGTGGGCGCGCCGTCATGCTGGCGGTCACTCCGAGTGTTCGCAGGGGGTTGTGAGGCCGGGCACCGGGGTTGTGGGTCCTGGGGGGCTTCATGCTGTTTTCCGCCAAGTGGGTGCGTTGTGTCCTGTCCGCGGTCTGTGTGCTGCTGCTGGCACCGCTCGTGGCGATCGAGCCTGCGCGGGCCACGGTCACGCCGACCGGGTTCACCGAAGAAGCCGTGTTCAGTGGGTTGACGCAGCCGACGAACGTCGTGTTCTCGCCGGACGGCCGGGTCTTCGTCGCCGAGAAGAGCGGCCTGATCAAGGTCTTCGACTCGCTCGACGACCCGACGCCGAGTGTGTACGCCGATCTCCGCACCGAGGTCTACAACTACTGGGACCGCGGCCTGCTCGGCCTCGCGCTGCACCCGGACTTCCCCGCGGATCCACGCATCTACGTGCTGTACACACACGACGGCCTGATCGGCGGACCGACCCCGAAGTGGGGTACGCCGAACACCTCGGACGACCCCTGTCCGACACCGCCCGGCCCGAACGGCGACGGCTGCCAGGCCAGTGCCCGCCTCTCGGTACTCGACGGAACCGGCGCCGAACAGGTGCTGGTTGAGGACTGGTGCCAGGTCTTCCCGAGTCACTCGATCGGCTCGATCGAGTTCGGCCCGGACGGCATGCTGTACGCGGGTGGCGGTGACGGCGCCAGCTTCAGCTACACCGATTACGGCCAGGACGGCTTGCCGGCCTCGGATGTCACGCCCGACAACCCTTGTGCCGATGGGACCGCGCCCGTCGGCGCGACGCTCACACCGCCGACCGCGGAGGGCGGTGCGTTGCGCGCCCAGGACGTCCGCACGACCGCCGATCCGACCGGCCTGGACGGATCGATCATCCGCCTCGACCCCGACACCGGCCAGGCCGCACCGGGCAACCCGGCCTCGAGCAGCGCGGACCCGAACACCCGCCGGATCGTGGCCACCGGTCTGCGCAACCCGATGCGGTTCGACTTCCGCCCGGGGACCAACGAGATCTGGGCCGGCGATGTCGGGCAGGGTCAGTACGAAGAGATCGACCGGGTCGTGAGCCCGACGGCGCAGGTGACGAACTTCGGCTGGCCCTGTTACGAAGGCGTCAACCGCATGCCTGCCTGGGATGCGCTCAACATCAACCTCTGCGAGAGCCTGTACACGGGTGGTACGGCGACGGCGCCGTACTTCTCCTACAAGCACAGCGACCACGTCACCAGCACCGAGACCTGCAAGGTCGGCAGCTCGTCGATCTCCGGAATGTCCTTCTACCGTGGGGGAAACTACCCGCCCGAGTACGACGGCGCCCTCTTCTTCGCCGACTACAGCCGCGACTGCGTGTGGGCGATGATGCCCGGCGCGGACGGCCTGCCGGATCCGACCAAGATCCAGCAGTTCGCCACAGGCCCCGGAGTGGTGCGGCTGCAGAGCGGGCCGGGCGGGGACCTCTTCGCGGTCGACTACAACGGCGGCCGGATCCTGCGGTACGTCTACGACGCGACCAACAACCCGCCGACAGCCGTGATCAACGCCGATCCCTCCAGCGGGCCGATCCCATTGACCGTGACGTTCGACGGGACCGCGTCCAACGACGCCGACGGCGATCCGCTCACGTACGCGTGGGATCTCGACGGTGATGGTGTGTACGACGACTCGACCTCCGCGACCGTGCAGCACACGTACACGACCAGCGGCAGCGTGACCGCCCGACTGAAGGTGTCCGACGGACACACGACCGGCACGACGTCGACCCAGATCAACGTCGCCAACACCGCACCGACGGCCTTGATCACTTCGCCGGGTCCGGCCACGAAGTGGAAGGTCGGGGACACGATCAGCTTCTCGGGGTCTGCGACAGACCCGGAGCAAGGTCAGTTACCTGGTTCGGCGTTGACCTGGGCGTTGATCATGCATCACTGCCCCAGTGATTGCCATACGCATCAAATCACCACGATGACCGGGGCGAGCGGCACGTTCACCGCGCCGGATCACGAGTATCCGTCGTACCTGGAGCTCAAGCTGACGGCGACCGATGCGAGTGGGTTGACCGATACGAAGAGCGTGCGGCTGGATCCGCAGACGGTCGGGCTCACGTTCGCCTCACAGCCGTCGGGACTGCAGCTGACGTATCTCGCCACGACAGCGACGACGCCCTCGGTCGGTACGACGATTGTCGGGTCGAGCGAGTCGGTGTCGGCCGAGCCGCTGCAGGTTTCGGCGAACCAGGTCTACCGGTTCTCGTCGTGGTCCGACGGCGGAGCGCGCAGCCACAACTTCATCGCGCCGGAGGCGCCGGCAACATATACGGCGACGTACGTACCGAAGCGGAATCTGGCCCAAGGTCATCCGGCCGCCGCGTCGAGTGTGTACCTCGCGGGGCGGGAGGCGGCGAAGGCCGTTGACGGGTCGATGACGACCGCGTGGTCCAGTGCGCGGACCGATCCGCAGTGGTTCCGGGCCGATCTCGGGTCGGTCCAGGTAGTGAATCGGGTGCTGCTGAACTGGCTGTCGACGTCGTACGCGAAGGCGTATCAGATTCAGGTCTCCACGAGCGGGCGGACCTGGAAGACGGTGTCGTCCACGACCGCCGGCGACGGTGGGACGGACATGCTGACGTTCACGCCGAACTACGCCCGGTACGTGCGGATCAACGCGACGGCTCGGGGTGTGGCTGGGAGCTACTACTCGCTGTGGGAGCTCGGGGTGTTCCAGGACACGGGTGCGATGACCGGGATCGCCGGCAAGTGCGTCGACGCCGGGACGGTCGCCCTGAACACGTGTAGCGGCGCGACCAACCAGCAGTGGACCCCGTCCTCGGACGACGGCACAGTGCGCTCACTGGGCAACTGCCTGGACGCCCGCGCCACCACACCGTTGACACCCGCGGTGATGTCGCCCTGCGACGGCAGCGCAGGCCAGCAGTGGCGTCCACGCGCAGATGGTTCACTCCTCAACGTCAACGCGGGCCTGTGCCTCGACGCAGCCGGCGGCAAGAGCACGAACGGGACCAAGCTCCTCATCTACACGTGCAACAACGGCACCAACCAGAAATGGGTCCTGCCGTAAATTCGGTCGTCGTGCTCATGCTCCGGGACATAGACTCGGAGCATGAGCAACGGCTGGGTCGATGAAGGATTCGGCCGGGTTGCCGATGCGTTCGCAGAGAACTTCTCGTTGTTCCCCGAGCTCGGGGCCGCGGTCACCGTGTACGTCGACGACCGCAAGGTGGTCGAGCTCTGGGACGGCGAGGCCGCGCCCGGACGGCAGTGGGACAGCGAGACCGTAGTACCCGTTTTCTCTTGTGCCAAAGGGCTCGTGAGCCTGGTAGTGCACCTGCTCGCGCAGGACGGGAAGCTGTTGCTGGATGCACCGATCGGCGACTACTGGCCGGCGTTTGTTGCTGAGGGCAAAGAGAAGATCACGGCCCGGATGATGCTCGGGCATCGGGCCGGGATCCCGGTGCTCGACGCGACGCTGAGCTTCGACGAGATCGCGGCGTGGACTCCGGTGATCGAGGCGATCGAGGCGCAGAAGCCGTTGTGGGAGCCGGGTTCGTCGTACGAGTATCACGGTCATGTGTTCGGGTTCGTGCTCGGCGAGGTGGTTCGGCGGATCACCGGACAGTTGCCGGGGGCATACTTCCGGTCGCGGGTCGGCGATCCGCTCGGGCTGCGGGCGTGGATCGGTCTGCCTGAATCGGAGTTGCCGACGCTGGCCAGGCTGGCCGAGGCCGAGGGGCGGCCGTCGTTGCCGCCGGAGCACCTGCTGATGCGGATTGTCACGATGAACGGCGCACTGGTCTTCCCGGGTCTCGACGTACCGCACGGGTGGAACGATCCCGCCCTGCTCGGGATGGAGTTGCCGGGGGCCGGAGCGGTGGCATCGGCGACCGGGCTGGCCGGCGTGTATGCGGCGGCCTTGCGGCTGTTGTCGCCCGAGACGCTGAGCGATCTGACCCGAGAGGTGTCCGCGGGTGCGGGGTTCCTCGGCTTCGATGCGGGCGCGCGCTGGGGTTCCGGCGTACTGCTGGACTCGGGCTTCCGGCCGATGCTGGGTGCGCGGAGTTTCGGGAACGACGGAGCCGGTGGGCAGTTCGCGTTCGGTGACGCCGAGTACGGTGTCGGCTTCGCGTACGTCGCCAACCGGATGATCGGTCACGGGGACGCACGGGCGACTCGGCTCGTCTCCGTCGTACGCGACTGCTTGGGGTGACGTTCATCGGGGCGACAGGTGTCGTTAACCCGTCACGACAACTGTCGCGATGACATCCGGTGGAGGGGAGCACGTTCATGTCTCGTGGCAAGTGGCTGGTGGCGACGTCCGTGTCGCGTGGCAAGTGGCTGGTGGCGACGTCGGTGGTGGCGGTCGCGGCGCTGGTCGGGGGTACGGCAGGTCCGGCAATGGCGGGGCATTCGTCCGGGCCGAAGGTGGTCGGGACGGCGACGCTGCCCGACCTCGCGCTGGGTAAGTTCTCGAACAGCCTGCTGCCCGGATCCGTCGCGAACGACCGCGGCGTCGACCTGGGCGGCATCGGCAGCGACATCTACCCGGCCGAGCGCCCGGGTGAGTTCTGGACCGTCACCGACCGCGGGCCGAACGGACAGATCAAGATCGACGGCAAGAACCGCCGGACGTTCCCGGTCCCGGGCTTCGACCCGGCCATCGTCAAGGTCAAGATCGACGGCAAGAAGCTGAAGGTGATCGACGCGATCCCGATCACCACTCGCCACGGCAAGGCGGTGACCGGCCTGTCCAACCAGGCAAGTCGCGACGAGACCCCCTACACGTACGACGCTTCCACCGAGCTGCCCCTGGACCCGAACGGTCTGGACACCGAGGGCATCGTCCGCGCCCACGACGGCTCGTTCTGGTTGGTCGACGAGTACAGCCCGTCGCTCGTGCACGTGTCCAGCCGCGGCCGCGTGCTGGCGCGCTATGTGCCGGAGGGCCTGAATCTGACCGGTGCGGACTACCCGGTGGTCGAGGCGCTGCCGTCGATCTTCCTTACCCGCAAGGGGAACCGCGGCTTCGAAGGCCTGGCCCAGCTGCCCGGTGGCGACCTGGTCCTTGCGTTGCAGAGCCCGCTGCTCAACCCCAACAAGAAGATCGGCGAGGCGTCGCTGAACACGCGCCTGGTCCGGTTCTCACCGCGTCGCGGCAAGGTCACCGCCGAGTACGCCTACCAGTTCGACCCGGTCGGCGTGGTCGACCCGGGTGAGGACGACGTCACCGAGTTGAAGATATCCTCGGTCGTTGCCGCCGGCCCCGAAACCCTCCTGGTCCAGGAGCGCACCGACAACGCTGCTCGGCTGCAGCGCGTCGTACTGCGCGACCGCGACAACATCCTCGGCACCACGTGGGACGAGGGTGCGACCACTCCGTCGTACGAGGCACTGGCGGACCCGAAGGCTGCGGGTGTTCCGGTGCTGGCGAAGAAGCTCTTCATCGACTTCAACAAGGTGCCCGGCGCCCCGAAGAAGATGGAAGGCATCGCCCTTCTCCCCCACGACACCCTCGCCGTCATCAACGACAACGACTTCGGCATGACCGACGGTCCCGCCGCCTTCGACACCAACGGCAACCTCGTGGACAGCAACATCGAGACCACCTTGGTCACGATCCGACTGCGCTAACCACTGGCCGCCACCAGCCGCGCCGAGGGACATCCGGCTCTTGTGACAGATGTGTGGGTTGAGCTATTTGATGGGTGGACCCCTGAGATGCGGGGTTGCGGACCCTGGATACGGGTGATTAACCCCCAACGTCAGGGGCAGACCCCCGAATTTCAGTGGCCGACCCCCGAAATGGGGCCCTGCCGAGAGGGCCGGGTGCGTTGAGTCGTAGCGATTGGTTCGGGCCGGGTCTTCGGCTCGTGGATTCCGGCGGGATTCTTCGCCGATGTGGAGCCGGAACCCGCGACTCGACGGCGGGTGCGGGGATGCTGCGGTTCTTGTGACTGGTGTGGGCGATGGGCGGACCGCCGACACTCACCAACCAGACCACCGAGCAACCGACACCCACCCGGGCAGGCTCAACCACCCTGCCTGGCTCGGCTGAACCGCCCGTTGGTGAGTGGCACAGGTTCGCCTCAGCCGCCATCGCCCTGCACCGCGGATCCCAGGGCCATCACAATGCCCGTTCGCCCAGGGGCTCGCCGCCTGAACTCCCGGGGATCGGCGCATCGTGATGGCCTGGAGCTCCGCCCACCACGCTCCACTGCCGTGATCACACCCAGTTCGCGCACACCACTCGAGTGCGGATCGACCACCCGCGCCCCCGCCGAAGGGCGGCAACAAGACAGCCGCCGCGCAGCGGTGTCCGCTCAACGCACACATCCGCAAGAGCCGGACATTCCCTCGGGGCAGTTTTGTCACAAGAGCTGGGTGAGCGGCGTCTGGTGTTCGTCACTTGTCGGGACGAACGAAGGAACGTCATGAATTCAGAGCTTTTGCGCCGGGACTTCGGTGGGGAGATCGTCGAACCCTCGAGCGAGGGGTACGAGGCGGCTCGCCGGACGGTGCTGGTTGAGGGCAGTCCAGCCTATGTACTGCGGCCGCTCGATGTGCACGATGTTCAAGTCGCGGTGGGTTTCGCCGTCGCGACCGGGCTTTCGCTGGCCGTCCGGGGTGGTGGGCACAGCTTTGCGGGGTTGGGGACGAACGACGGCGGGGTGGTGATCGATCTCAGCCGGCTGGCCGACATTCAGGTTGTCGACAAGGAGCGGCACCTGGTTCGGATCGGCGGCGGGGCTACCTGGGGGCAGGTGGCGAGCGCGCTGACACCGCATGGGTTGGCGATCTCGTCGGGTGACACGAAGAGCGTGGGTGTCGGCGGGTTGACGTTGAGCGGCGGCATCGGGTGGAAGGTCCGCAAGTACGGTCTGGCGCTGGACAACCTGGTCGCCGCTGAGGTGGTGCTTGCGGACGGGAGCGTCGTACGGGCGTCTACCGACGAGAACCCGGAGTTGTTCTGGGCACTCCGCGGTGGCGGCGGGAACTTCGGGATCGTGACCGCTTTCGAGTTTGCCGCGCATCCGACAACGGACGTGTTCTACGGGAAGATCGCCTTCCCCGCGGCGGAGGCGTCTGCCGTGCTGCAGGGGTGGGCGGAATACGCTCGTACTGCGCCGGACGAGCTCACCTCGATCGCGAACCTCGCCAACCCGTTCGCCGGCGGGCCAGCGGCACCGGTCGAGATCCACGTCGTCTTCGACGGGGATGACGCTGCCCTTGCGGCGCACGCCATCGACCCGATCCGCCGGCTGGGCACCGTGATCGATGACGATGTCGCGTTGCGCCCGTACGCCGATGTCCTGGTCGACGGCGCGGTTCCGCCGCCGGGCATCCAGCTCGTCACGCGGAGTGCCTTTGTCGACAAGGATTCCGTCGCTGATGCCGTTCGGCTGCTCGCGGAGATCGCGACGTCCGAACGCCCACCGATCATCGCCATCCGCAGCGTCGGCGCTGCCGTGGCACGGGTCCCGGCCGAGGCAACGGCGTACGCGCATCGCCAAGCCGAACTGATGTTCGCAACCACAATCATCGGTCCCCCACCCGCGATCGCCGCCGGACGCCCAGCCCTGGAAGCGATCTGGACCAAACTTACCCCCCACACCACCGGCGCCTACGC
This sequence comes from Kribbella sp. NPDC055071, assembly GCF_053608045.1. NCBI lineage: Bacteria > Bacillati > Actinomycetota > Actinomycetes > Propionibacteriales > Kribbellaceae > Kribbella > Kribbella sp. NPDC055071. The sequence goes on along the minus strand of NZ_JBSGUS010000011.1, from coordinate 238,793 downwards.
CAACTTCCTAGCCACCGCAACCGAGGACGACGTAGCAGCCATCTACCCACCCCCCACCCACAAACGCCTAGCCACCGCCAAACACCACTACGACCCCACCAACCTCTTCGCTACAAACCACAACATCCAAAGCTAGACCGAACCAAAGGACAGAAAATAGAAGGACAGGGAAAGAAAGATGGAGTGGCCGGGTGCCTGGCAGGCTTGGTGCGTGGGTGCGGCCAGCTGGTGGTCGGCGGGTGAGGAGTGCGGCGACTCACCGGATGCCAGGGATCGGGGCTGCCGAGGACCATTCACTCAGTGGGCGGATCTCCAGGCCATCACAATCTGTGGTTCCGGCGGAGGTCAGGCGTGTTTCGCCTGCTGGGCGACGATTGTGATGGCCTGGCGTTCGGGGTGCAGCTGCTGTGGATGCTCAGCTGACGAGCCTGGTTCGTCGACCAGCCAGCTGAACATAGTCTGGTCCGCGACGCTCGACACCCCTGGCCCGGAACGGGTGACATGCGGCGGGCGCGGATACCTTGCCGGGTCCGCGGACAGGTTATTGCTTGTCCGCCGACCCCAGAGCGTGTCCGAGCAACAGTCACGCGCCTTTCGGTAGACGATCCCGACCCGCCGCACCTGCGCGCCGATCCAGCCAGGCACCCAGGCACTCCAATCTCTCATCTTTTGATTTGTTTCCTTTTTTTGAGGGTTCTGAATAGCCCTCAGAGAAAGACAAAAGAAAGAAAGGATAGAGAGGGAGCTGGGTGCCTGGCTGAGGTCGGCGGCCCACTACCGTCAGCGCCTGGACGGTCCTGGAGATCGCTCACTCAGCAACTGATCCTTGTCAACCCTGATCCCGCACCCACCGCGCATCGCTACACCCCCGACACACCGACCACCAACCGGCCGCACCGACGCACCCAGCCCGCCAAGCTCCCAGCCACTCTCTGTTCTCTTTCCTATTCTTTCTTTGAGGTCTTCCTGTCCTTCAAGATCTTCTGAACAATCCTCATAGTCCTTGTAATTAGAGGCCTGCGAGGATCTTGTTGCAGCGGGTTTCGGCGTGGGTCAGGTCGTCGGCGGTGAAGCGGACGCCGTGGTCGAGGAGGTGTCTGTAGATGGCTCTTGCCTCCACCACGAGAGTCTCCGCCTCCTCGAGCGGGTCCAGGCCTTGGCAGGTCCTCAACTGACAACCTGCCAGCAGGAGCTGGTCAGTGCTGAAGAACTTGACGCGGGCGCGCAGGGTCGCATCGAGCTGCTCGGGTGTCATCGGATCCTTCGGCCGCTTGCCAGGCCGCTGCTGCAGGCGGGCGGCGACATCCAGCCTGGCCCTCGCGGCTGCCGCGACCCGGTCCTCGCCGTCAGCCTCCCCGGTCTCGCCGGTCGAGGAGAACTCGACAGCGATTGGATCAGTGTGGAGCAGCGCGTGGACCGCCCCGATCCCGAGGGCGAGATCAAGACCGTGCAGTGCCCACAACTCGTGCCGAGCCTCTTGGATCGCATAGCCACCGACTGTTCGCCCACTGGTCGCGAACACTGAAATGTTGATCTGGGCCATCTCGCCGTAGGCGATGCGTGGGCCCAGATCATCAAGATCGTCGCACGCCAGCCGGAACAGCGCAGATCCGGCTCTCCCCGTCAGGGATGCGAGGCGTCGTGCCCTGTATGCGGCTTGCGGGTTCACCCGTCTCCGCGTGGCGACAGCCTCCGAATACGCCGACCAAGCCGCCCACGTCTCGCGCACCAAGATCCGCGCCTTCTGCCGATCGTCCATCCGAAGAGTCTAGAGAAGCTCCAGGATCATTGCCTTGCACAACAGCGCGGCGTCAGGGGGTGGAGGGGCGGGTCTCGGTCCAGTCGACCAGGAGGCGGCGTTCGGCGAAGAGCCAGGTGTCGTCCTGTTTGGCGAACGTGTCGAGGTAGCGGATGGAGGCGATCATTAGGGTCCTGCTGCCGTCCTCGGCGATCGTCAGGTGGTGGGCGATGCAGTAGCTCTCACCGGTGGCGCTGTCGCCGTCGAGTACGACGGTGCTTTGGCCGTTGAAGTGTGTGGTTGCGTCGTACTGGTTGAGGTCGTCGAAGACCGGCGCGAGCGACGCACGTCCGTGCAACTCCTGCGTCGGCTCGGCCGACTTCGCGTCCATGTAGACCAGAAAGCGCGTGTCCTCGGTGAACAGCGCCATCTGCCCCTCGGCGTCCCGGCGGTCGGCGCAGTGCGCGTACGCGTCGAACAACTCGCGGATGGCCAGGCGATCGTCGTACTCGGTCATGGAGCTCAGGCTAACCAGCCCACAGGCGGGGAGGCATCACCCGATTCCGGTGATCGGCTACTCCAGCCAGATGGTTTCGAACGTCGGGTTGGCGTGGATGTGGACCGCCTCGTACCCGCCGGGACCGGTGCGGAACTTGTGCGGGGTGTCGGCTGGGACGACCAGGATCTGGCCGGCCGTGCCGACGATCTCCTCGGTGTCGACGGTGAACGTCGCCGTACCGCGCCGGATGATGAACGTCTCGGCGTACGGGTGCTTGTGCAGGCGTGGCCCTACACCCTCCAGCGTGGTGGACTCGAGGATCAGTGAGACTCCGGCGCCGCCTGGCAGCTCGGTGTAGTTCTCGGTCCAGTCCTCACCGTCGTTCCGTCCGTCCGCGCGGTTGATCACCGCGGCCCCGCTCTTCGCGATCTCGCTCATGAACGCCTCCCTGGATCAGTTGCCACGCTAGCTTCGCAGGGGTTCCTTTCACAGACCTGTCTTACGAGGCCGAGCGGTACGACGGAGCACGAGCAGGATCACCACCGACGCCACGACGAGCGCGACCCCCGACCAGCCGAGAACCGGCCGTCCCAGCACCAACCCGGTGATCGCCATCGCGAGACCACCGCCGAACAACACGACCACGCCGAGCACCGGCAGAACTATGGCCAGCAGCATGGCCCACGCCGGCGCGAACCACGGCCGGCGGGACCTCATCCGTCGACCTGTTCGACCGTGGCGGCGTGGCGCTCGGCGAGGTGGTGGTAGACGGCAGCGTTGTGGTCGACGAACAGCTTCGCTGTCCCCTCCAGCGGCACGATCTTCTTCGCCGGGCTGCCCATCGCCACCGATTCCGGCGGAATCACCGCACCCGGCGTGACCGTCGCCCCGGCCGCGACCAGCGCGCGCTTGCCGACGACCGCGCCGTCGAGCACGATCGCGCCGTTCCCGACCAGCGCCTGCTCACCGATCGTGCAGTCGTGCACGAGGCACTGGTGACCTACGGTCGCGTTCGGGCCGACCTCACAGCCGTTGCTGCCGGAGTGGAGCACGGAGTTGTCCTGGATGTTGGCGCCGGCCCGGATCGTGATCGTGCCCAGATCGGCGCGGACGACAACGCCGTACCAGATCGAGGCGCCGGCCTCGACCACCACATCTCCCACCAGCGTGGCGGTGGGTGCGATCCAGGCGTCCGGATGCACCGTCGGGCTCTTACCTTCAAACGAAAACAGCGGCATGCCCCTGACTTTAACGCCCTCAGATATACGACAAAGGATGTCAGATATCAGGCCCGACACTCGGGATATGGAGATTCGACAGGCATGGCTCGCAGTGGTCTCGGCCGAACACGCCGCGATCGGCGTCGAGCAAGGGTTCATCCAGCTCAACCACGGCAAGCGGTACGGCGTGGCCCGGCTGCGGCAGGGTGATGGGTTCGTCATCTACTCGCCCACCGAGCGCTATCGCGAGAAGAAGCCGCTGCGGGCGTTCACCGCCCTCGGCGTCGTCGCCGACACCGAGCCGCACCAGGCCGCGCCGATGGACATGGGCTCCCATGGCACCGTCGAGCCGTGGCGCCGGCGCATCGAGTTCCTGCCGGTTCATCCGGCGCCTCTGCGCGAGCTCGACGGAGAGCTGCAGCTGACCCAGGCGCCCAACTGGGGCTACCAACTCCGCCGCGGGCTCGTTTCGCTCGCCCCCGAGGACTTCGAGACCCTCCGCAAGGTCATGGTCCGCTAGTTTCGGGACATGGACTCGGTTTCGGTGGAGGAGGCTCGGCGGGTTGCCCTCGCGGCACAGGGGTTCGGTGCGGCCCGGCCGGACGGGCGAGGCGACGTACGGCGGATGCGGAAGGCCGTGTCCGCGGCCGGGGTGCTGCAACTGGATTCGGTGAACGTGTTGTGCCGGTCGCACTACTTGCCGGTGTTCAGTCGGGCTGGGGACTACGCGCGTACGACGCTGGACCGGATGAGCTGGGGTCATGAGCGGGAGCTGTTCGAGTACTTCTGGGGTCACAAGGCCGCACTATTGCCGTTGAGCTCGTACTCGTTGCTGCGCTGGCGGATGCGGGCCGCGGAGCGCCAGGTGTGGAGCGAGGACGTGGGTCCGGAGGTGAGTGCGCCGTGGTCGGTGGTGATGGGGATGCGGCGGCTCGCCGCGGAGCGGCCCGGGTACGTGGATCAGGTGCTCGCGATGGTCACCGAGCGGGGTCCCCTCACGGCGAGCGAGGCAAGCCCGGACGGCGTACGACGGAAGCGGACCGACCCGGATCCGGATCCGTCGACGGGACGGATGTGGAACTGGCAGGACGCGAAGATCGCGATCGAGTACTTGTTCTGCGCGGGTCGGGTGACGATCGCGGCGCGGCGACACTTCGAGCGGGTCTACGACCTGACCGAGCGGGTCGTGCCGGCCGAGGTGCTGTCCGCGCCGGAACTGACGGCCGACGAGGCCCTTCGCGAGCTCGTGCGGATCGCGGCGCGCGGCCTGGGAATCGCCACGGTGCGCGAGCTCTGCGGCTCGGGCGGCGGCCACTTTCCGTTGCCGGTAGCAACTGCCCGCCGGGTGATCGGAGAGCTGGTCGAGAGTGGCGAGCTCGTTCCGGTCCGGGTCGAAGGCGTGTCCCAGCAGAGTTATCGCTGGCATCAGGCGCAGGATCGCCCGATCGACGCGCGAGCCCTGCTGTCGCCGTTCGACCCGCTGATCTGGAACCGGGATCGTACGCAGCACCTGTTCGACTTCTTCTACCGCATCAGCATCTACACGCCGGCGCCCCAGCGCGTGCACGGCTACTACGTCCTGCCGTTCCTGCTGGGCGATCGCCTGGTCGCCCGCGTCGACCTGAAGTCCGACCGCCAGGCCTCCACCCTCGTCGTCCCCACAGTCACCCCCGAACCGAACGCACCAGACCTCATCGAGCCCCTGGTCGCCGAGCTCCAACTGATGGCCCGTTGGCTTGGCCTCGACCACATCCACATCACTGCCACCAGCAAACTCGGACGGGCCCTCAAGCGACTGACTTGATGTTGCGGACCAGTACGGCGGCGCCGGCTGTGACTGCGGTGGCGACGAGATAGAGGACCGGGTAGCCGCCGAGGTGTTTGACGATCGGCGCGGCGACGGCCGGGGCCAACACCTGCGGCAGGGAGTTGGCGATATTGATGACGCCCAGGTCTTTGGCGCGGTCGCGGGCGCTCGGAAGCACCTGGGTCAAGAGCGCGAAGTCGACGGAAAGGTAGACGCCGAAGCCGGCGCCGAGAACGATCGCGCCGAGGATCGCACCGGGCCAGGTCGGCCAGAAGGCCAGGACGATCCCGGCTGCGGCCATCACCAGGCCAGAGCCAGTGACGAAGATCTTCCGTTTGGACAGCGAGTCTGACCACTTGCCACAGCCGATCGCCGTGCAGAGCACGCACACGCTGTAGATCGCGGTCAGGATCAGTACGGCGGTGCCCGCATCGGACACCTTGACCTCATCCTGCAAGTAGTAAAAGAGATACAGCGTCCCCAACGCATTCCCGACGTTGAACAGGAACCGCGTCAACCACGCCCACCCGAAGTCCGGATACCGTCGCGGACTGACCCAGAACCCGCGGAGGAACTGCGACCACACCAATTGCGGCCGCTCCACCAGCCGCGTATCCCCACTCCGCAGCAAATACGGTACGACGGACAGCAGCAAGAAGACCGCGCACGCGATGTACCCAAAGGCAATCCCACCCGCAAGCGTGGCCAACGCCGTCCCGACCAGCGCGCCCAGCACCTGCGAGATCGCGACCCAGCCCCCGACGACTCCACGCTGGGTGACCGGCACCCGGTCGGGCACGACCGCGGTGATCGCCGCCAGCAACGCGTTCCCGAACAGTTGCATCAGGCACCAACCGAGCACCATCAACCCGACCACGGAGGCGCCGGACAAGATCAGCAACCCGGCCGCGCCACCGAGCGCGCCAGCCACGACCCACGGCACCCGGCGCCCGCGGCGTGACATCGTCCGGTCGGAAATCGCGCCGAACGCCGGGTTCGCCACGACCGAAACGGCGGCGCCGATCCCGGTGACGAGCCCGAAGACGAACTCCTTGTTGCCTGGAGCAATCGATTCGGACTGTTTCGCGAGCAGCACCTGAATCGGCCCCAGCCAGGCGGCGAACACCCCGATGTTCGCCAGCACGACGGCCGCCGCCCACCGCCCTCGGACCCGAACCGTCGGTTCCGCGAAAGCCGGCACCACCCCCGGCTCCGGAATCATGACCGGCTCTGCGAAATCAGCTCACGGAACCAGTGGTACGACGCTTTCGGCGTCCGCGCCAACGTGTCGAAGTCGACGTGCACCAACCCGAACCGCTGCGCATACCCCGCCGCCCATTCGAAGTTGTCCAGCAACGACCACTGGAAGTACCCGCGGACGTCGATCCCGTCGTCCATTGCCGCCCGCAACGACCGCAGATACCCGTCCAGGTAGTCGATCCGCCGTTGATCAGCCACCACACCATCAACGGGATCGTCGTTGACCGCGCACCCGTTCTCGGTGATGTAGAGGGGCGGCAGCCGATCGCCGTACCGCTCCTTGAAGGTCTTGAGGATCTCGCCGAACGCCGACGGCACGACCGGCCAGCCGAAGTCCGTCGTCGGGTACCCGGTGAGTGTCCGAGGCTCGAACGGCAGTCCCGGTGGCAGCTGGATCCCGTCCGTCGCCGCGGTGTCTGCCTGACCGGTCGCCGCCCCGACCGAGACCGGTGCGTAGTGATTGATCCCGAACCAGTCCAGCGGCGTCGAGATGATCGCCAGGTCGTCCTCGACCGGACCAGGCATCGCCGCCTCGAAACCGGCCGGGTACTTCCCCAGCAGGATCGGGTCCGAGAACATCCAGTTGATCAGGTTGTCGTAGAGACCGGCCGCTTCCTTGTCCTCGACGCTGTCACTGGCCGGCCAGGTGGGCGCGTGGTTCGAGGCGATACCGATCGAGGTCGCGCCGGCCGCTCGCAGCGCCTGCACCGCGCGACCATGCGCGAGCAGCTGATGATGTGCGACCGGCAGTGCGTCGAAGAGCAACTCCTTGCCCGGCGCGTGCGCACCGAGTGAGTAGCCCATCAGGGTGAGTACCACCGGCTCGTTGATGGTGATCCACATCGGCACGCGGTCCGCGAACCGCGCGCCGAGCAGCGTCGCGTAGTCGGCGAACCGATCGCAGATGTCCCGCGACAGCCAACCGCCGGCATCCTCCAACGGCTGCGGGGTGTCCCAATGGAACAGCGTCGGCGCCGGCTGGATCCCGGCGCCGAGCAGCGTGTCGATGAGCCGGTCGTAGAAGTCCAGACCGGCGGCGTTGCCCGGTCCTTCACCGGTCGGCTGGATCCGCGACCAGGAGATCGAGAACCGGTAGGTGTCGACCCCGAGCTCACGCATCAGCGCGACGTCCTCGGCGTACCGGTGGTAGTGGTCGCAGGCGACCGCGCCGGTGTCGCCGTTCAGGATCTTGCCGGGCTGCTCGCAGAACGTGTCCCAGGTGGAGGGACCGCGGCCGCCCTCGGCCGCGGCACCCTCGATCTGGTACGCCGACGTCGACACCCCCCACCGAAATCCAGGCGGAAAGACCAACTCAGCTGGCATGCGCATCATCCTCATCGGGGGTGTCCTGCGGCCGCGGCTCGACCTTGCGCACGACCACCGCGGTGCCGTAGGCGGCGACCTCACTCATCGTCTGGGCGATCTCGTTGCAGTCGAACCGCATCGCGAGAATCGCATTCGCGCCCATCTGCTGAGCCATCTGGCACATCCGCATCACCGCGACGTGCCGCGACTCGGCCAGCATCTGGGTGTACTCCGGCACCTCGCCACCGCCGAGCGACCGGAAGCTCGCGGTGAAGTTCGACCCGAAGTCGCGGGTCCGTACGGTCAGGCCGAACACCTCGCCGAACACCTTGTCCGCGGTGTACCCGGGCAGGTCGTTCATCGTCGACACGAGCACCGGGTACGGCGAACCCTGCGGAGCGACATGCGGTGCGCTCTGCTGGGTCGGCTGGTAGTTGCCCGGCGCCTGGCCGTACCCGGGCTGCGGGTAGCCCTGCGGCGGCGGACCCTGCTGGTACCCGGATGGCGGCGGCGCGTAGCCCGGGGGCGGACCCTGCTGGTATCCCTGCGGCGGCGGCCCCTGGGCCGGCGGTCCATATCCAGGCGGGGGCTGGTTCGGGTTCGGAGGATAGTTCTGCGTCATACCCTCATCCTGGCATCACCATCTGCTGTGTCTCATTGTCGGTAGGCCTGCAGCTCATACAACGAATACCCGTACGACGTCGCCCGCTGTGTCCCTGTGACCCGGATATAACGCGCGGGTGTCGGCGCGAAGCGGACCACGTCCTCCCCGCCGTTCCCGCTCGCCGTCGCGTACACCTGCTGCCAGTTCGTCCCGTCCCGCGAGACCTCCACCGTGTACGACTTCCCGTACGCCGCCTCCCAGTCGAGCACCACCCGGCCGACGGTCTGCTCGTTGCCGAGGTCAACCTTCAGCCACTGCGGATCGGACCAGTCGCTGGCCCAGCGCGTGTCCAACAGTCCGTCGACGGCCTGCGCCGGTGGTGAGTTGTACCAGCCGGTCTCGTAGCTGCTCGCGGTAGCGGTCTTCCCCGCGGCGAGGTTGCTGACGTCGTCACCGCGTCGCGCCGGGAACTCGATCACCTGCTGGTACGTCGGCCGGTTGACCCACGCGATCCGGTCCTGGGTGATGCCACCCATCGGCTGGTGCACGATCTGGTCGGCGCAGAACTGATCGCCCGCCGCACAGTCCCCGGCCGGGTACGTCGTCGTCGCCGGCACCTTGGTTGCCGCCAGCAAAGAGTCCGTGAGGACCGACCGGCACGCGGTCAACGAACCACCGCCGCAGAACGTGACCGGCTGCGACGCCTTGACCGGATCACCCAGCACCTTGCGCAGGTCGCGCTGGACGAATCCCCACCAACCGCTCTGGAACGACGATCCCTGCGCGCTCGGCCGTTCGTCGATCTTCAGGTTGGCGACGAGTGCGGCGTACAGGTCGGGTCCGAGGTCCTTGAACTCGGCGGGGACGAGGATCGGCCACCACGCGTCGAGGATGCGGATCGCGTCGGCGTTGTCGTAGGTCTTCGATGCCGCGGTCGGCGTTTTCCGGTGACTACCTGCCTGCTGCCAGGCCGTCAGCTTGGCGACCGCATCGGCGACCGTCGGATCGGTGATCGGCGCCGACTTCAAAACTCTCAGTAAGTAAGGAAGGACCTGGTCACCGCGCAGATCGACCGTCGCGGCATCCTCCATCGCCTCGACCAACTTGCCGCGAGTGAATTTCTGGCCGCTGTTGATGACCGCCTTGATCCGGTCGTCGAGCGGCTGGCTGCGATAGACCGAGTTGTATCCCCATTGCCCGTCCGACGCGGAGAACCCGGGCGCCTGCTTGTTGTTCCAGCTGGTCAGATAGTCCTGGTTGACTACCTGTGGGTGCTGTGCCGGTGGGGTGTAGGTGGCCCGGTTGGTGGTCGGGTTCCAGCCCTGCCACTCGTACGAGCTCCAGGTTGGCAGGTTGGAGTCGGCGCCGGCCGCGCGGACCGGGTTGTCACCGGAGTTGAAGTACGCGATCGACGTCTTGTCGGTGTAGAACCAGTTGAAGGTGTAGCCGATGTTGGTCGCGGCCTTCTGGAAGTCACTCGCCGAGTGGATCCGGTCCGGGTCGTTCAGCTGCATGAACCCGAGCGCGGAGCCGGCCTCGTTGCCGTACGTCGACCGGTTCTTGGTGAATACGACCGGCTTGCCGCCGACCGTGCCGCGATGCGTGACGATCCCGAACTTGGTGCGCAGGGCAACCAATGTGTACGACCCGGCCGGCTCCGACGAGCCAAGGCTCGAATACCACGCGTTGTTCCGCTCGAGCCGTTCGATCGGGAGACATTGGCCGCGGAACTCGTAGTACTGCGAGTTCTTCGTCGGCGTCCCGCCGCCCGGCTCGCACAGCGGTACGGCGAAGGTGTCGGTGATGTCCTGCCCGGCGGATGTGGCGCTCCACGAGTAGTCCGGTCCGCGGCCGATCAGTGTGTAGAAGTTGAGGCCGGCGAAGGCGATCCCGCGCGAGCTGACGCCGGGTCCTTGCAGCTCTTGACGCACGAGCAACTGTGGCGCGAAGTAGCCGGTCTGTGGGCCGTAGACCGCGACCGGGTTTCCGCTGTCGGTGTGCGCGCCGGAGACGAGCAGCGCGTTCGACATGCCCTTCTTGCCGAAGCCTTCGGGAAAGACTCCGTCGTTGAAGACACCCTTGAGCGACTCCGCACCCTTCGGCGCCGGTTTCGCCGCAGCCTTCGCGTTGACGGTCTGGTTGATCACCTCGGGCTCGGGTGTGACCGAACCGCGGTCCGGCATCGCGCGACCGGCCGGATTCGGAGCGGTCGTACCGTACGGGAAGGTTGCGCCGTTGTGCACCGTCGTACTGGCTTCGGGGTCGTTCTGGGACCGGAACGACTCCCAGACTTTGGTGCCCTGGGCAACGCCGTACTTCGCTTGGGCCTCGAGCAATGCCAACGCCGATTGGACTTCCTGCCCACCGCCGGTGCCGAAGATGCCCGCGACCACGGCCGCGGTGGCGACCACGTCGGTCACCTTCCACGGTTGGGTCGGCCAGTCGAGGCCGAGCGCCACGTACTCACCGGGGTACGCGATGCCGACCGTGTTGATGTAGTTGTTGACGCCGTCCACGTACGCCTGGATGTCCTGCTGCATCTTCAGGCCGTCGGCGCCGTACAGGTCGTCGGCGTCGTCGAACTGGCGCTGCAGATCGGCTTCCGTGTACGGCGCGGTCCGCCAGAACTCCTGCTCGAACTCACGGTTGGCTGCCGCGCCCCCGGCGAACGGGGTCAGCTGACCTCGGCCGAGGTGCCGGAAGACGTCCATCACGAACAGGCGGTCCTGGGCTCCGGCGTACCCGGATCCGAACATCACGCCCTGCCGGGTCGTGCCGGTGATGTGCGGGATGCCGCGCGACTTGTCCCGCACGATCGTGACGTCCGCGCGCGGGTGGATCGTGCTCGCGACGTCGCCCGGTTTCACCCCGAACGACGAGTCGTCGAAGTACGGCGCGAGGCCGTCGTCGGTCATACCCTGCGAGTTCCAGACCAGGTCCTCGTAGGGTTTCAGCGAGTCGCTGAAGTGAGCCGGCCTGACCCCTAACGCCTTGAAAGCAAGGAGATCCGTGAAGGTGGCGTTGCCGTTCTGACCGGGCGGAAGGATGTCACGGCACTGTCCGACGCAGTAGTCCGTAGGGGTCGCGGCAACGGCTTCCGGTCGGGCCTGGGACGGAGTCGGCAGGGCAGCCAGTACGGCGGCAACAGTGGCTGCGGCGGTGATGGTACGAAGGCGGGTTCGGAGTGCGGGGCGGGGCACGGAAACCTCCCTGGTCGAGTAAAAATGAGAATGACTCACCAGTAGCTTCGGGTCAAGATCTCACTGCCCAGGGTCTCGCCAATTGCTGTCTGTGACCATTACGCTCGGCAACACCATGAGCATCCATGATCGGTATCGGTTGAGTGTGGTGATCAACGCCAGAGGGACCTTCACCCCGCTCGGGGTGTCGCGGAGTTCCTACGGGGTGGCGGAGGCCGTCGCACAGGCACTGCCCGAATTCTTCGTGATGGACGAGCTCGCCGACCGGGCCAGCGAGGCCATCGCCCAGGTGACCGGCGCTCAGGCGGGCGCCGTCGTTCACTGCACCGCGGCCGGCATCACGCTCGCCGTCGCGGCCACCATGACCGGCGCCGACCCGCGCCGGATCGCCACGTTGCCGGACGCAACGGACATGCATCATCGCGTGGTGATGCCGGCCTGTCACGTGGTCGACTACGGGCACTCGATCCTGCAGGCCATCCGGCTGGCCGGTGCCCACGTGGATCTCGCGGGTGACGAAAACCGTTGTGGCATTGGCGATCTGGAGGAGGAGCTCGACGGTCCGGACGTCAGTTGCCTCGTCCTCGTATCGTCGCGGCTGACTCAGGGTGAACCGATCGATCTGGTGGCCGCGATCCGCGCGGCGCACCGGCGCAGCGTGCCCGCGATCGTCGACGGCGCCGCACAGTTCCCTCGGGTGGCAGACCTGCTCGCGACCGGTGCCGACCTCGTGCTGGTCAGCGGGCAGAAGTACCTCGGCTCACCCACCGCCGGACTGATCGCCGGGAGCTGGCCGCTGATCCAAGCCGTGCGAGCCCAGGACAAGGGCATCGGGCGCGGGATGAAAGCAACCAAAGAGGCCATCATCGGCGTGATCGCGGCGCTCGAGGAGTGGCAGGCGTTCGACCGGATGAAGTGGGAGGCCGACGAGCTGGCGAAGGTGGTCGGTTTCGCCGACGCGGCCGGCAAGATCCCCGAGGTCTCGGCCGAGGTGGTCCGGGATCCGACCGGCTTGCAGGTGTCGCGCGTACTGCTGAAGGTGCCGGACGCCAAGCGCGTCGCGACCGAGCTCGAGGCGGGGACGCCGCCGATCTACGTGATGACCGATCGGGTCGCGGACGACGAGCTCGTGCTCGAACTGGTCCCGCTCGGCGCCGACGAGATCGCGACCGTCATCGCCCGGCTCTGGGCCGTTCTGACCTGAGAAAACCCCGGTTCCCCTGGTAGATCAGGGGAACCGGGGTTTCAGTTCTCAGTGCTGGTAGGACTTTCCGTCGGTACGACGGGGCCCGCCGCTGCGACGGGGTCCGCTGCTGCCACCACGGCTGTCGCGGCTGTCCCGGCTGTCGAAGCTGCGACCCGGACGGCTGCTGCCGAAGCGCTTGCCGCCGTTGCCGCTGCCCTTGTTGAAGCGCGTCTTCGGAGCCGGCAACTTCACCGGGTACCCGGACGGCTTGCTGCCACCGGTGAGCTCGGTGACGAGCTCGTCACCCGGACGGGCGCGGACCGGCTCGGCGGCGACGCCGGCCGACTCGGCCAGCCGCATCATCCCGCGACGCTGGTGCGGCAGGACGAGCGTGACGACCGCACCCTTGCCACCGGCGCGAGCCGTCCGGCCGGCGCGGTGCAGGTAGTCCTTGTGCTCGGCCGGCGGGTCAGCCTGGACGACCAGGCCAACGTCGTCGACGTGAATACCGCGAGCCGCGACATCGGTTGCCACGAGCACCGGGACCGAACCGTCCTTGAACTGGTCCAGCGTCCGGTTCCGCGCGCCCTGGGTCAGGCCGCCGTGCAGAGCCGCGGCCATCACGCCACGGTCCCGCAACTGGGTGGCGACACGGTCGGCGCCCAGCTTGGTCCGGACGAACACGATGGTCCGTCCGTCGCGGCTGGCCAGCTCAGCAGTCAGCGACTGCTTGTGACCCGGCTCGATCACCAGCAGGTGGTGCTCCATCGTGGTGACCGTGGCCTGACCGGAATCGGTCGAGTGCGTGACCGGGTCCTTCAGGTAGGTCTTCACGATCGTGTCGACGTCGTTGTCGAGGGTCGCGGAGAACAGCAGCCGCTGGCCCTCGGGCGGGGTCATGTCGAGCAGCGTGGTGACAGCCGGCATGAAGCCCATGTCGCACATGTGGTCGGCCTCGTCGAGGACCGCGATCTCCACGGCACCGAGGTCGGCAGCGCCCTGCTCGCACAGGTCGATGAGCCGGCCCGGGGTGGCGATCAGCAGGTCGACGCCGCGGCGCAGCGCCTCGATCTGCTTCGGGTAGGGCAGGCCGCCCGCGATCAGCTTGAGCGACACGTTCATCACGTGCGCCAGCGGCTCGAGCGCGTCGTGCACCTGCATCGCGAGCTCACGCGTCGGGACCAGCACCACGCCGCGCGGGCGACGGGACTCGGTGTGACCGCCGGCCAGACGCATCAGCGTCGGCAGGCCGAACCCGAGGGTCTTGCCGGAACCGGTCTGGCCACGACCGAGCACGTCCCGGCCGGCCAGCGCGTCCGGAATGGTCGCGGTCTGGATCGGGAACGGAGTGGTGATCCCGTCCCGGGCCAGGCGCTGCACCATCCGCGGCGCGATCCCGAGCGCGGCGAACTGGTTGTCGTCGGCAACGGTCCCGAGGTCGACCGGCTCCTCGCGCCGGGTCTCCGCGAACGCCGGACGCTCCCGCCGCTCGTACTGCTTGTCATCCCGCCGGTACGACGACCGCTCGTCCCGGTTGAACTGCGGCCGGTCGGTGCGATCACCACGGTTGAACTGCGGCCGGTCGCCACGGTCGTCACGGTTGAACGCCGGACGGTCGCCGCGATCGTCGCGGTTGAACTGCGGCCGGTCGTTCCGGTCGCCACGGTTGTACTGCGGGCGGTCGTCGCGGTTGTACGCCGGACGGTCACCGCGATCGTTCCGGTTGAACTGCGGACGGTCGTCGCGGTTGTACTGCGGACGGTCGCCACGGTCGTCGCGGTTGAACGCCGGACGGTCGCTACGGTCGTCGCGGTTGAACGCCGGACGGTCGCTACGGTCGTCGCGGTTGAACGCCGGACGGTCGCTACGGTCGTTGCGGTTGAACGCGGGACGGTCGTCGCGGTTGTACTGCGGCCGCTCACCACGGTCGGTGCGGGTGCGGTCGCCGTACTGCGGACGCTCGGTGCGCTCCGGACGGCTGGAGGACTGGGTGCTGCGCTCGGCGCGGTAGCCCTTCACCGGGCGCTCGGTACGTGCCGGACGGTCGGTCCGGGCTCCGCGGTCGGAGTACTGGGTGGGTCCGCCACGGCGTTCACCACGGGCAACGTCGTTCCGAACCTCGCCGGAAGGCGCCGTCGTCGGCTGGTCGGCCTGCGCGGCCATCCGCTCACCGAACGACTGGTTCTGGAACTTCTTGTGCCGCGGCTTCTTGACCGGTCCGTCGGCCTGCTCGCCGCCGGAGTCGGGGTGGTCCTGGTGGTGCTGGGTCACGAATCTCTCTCTCAACGTCACGGACGATTAGCCGGATCGCAGCCGCACGCGAGCGCCGGTCACGAAAATGACCGGACGGACCGTGCTGAACAGGAGACGGGCATCGACCTGCGGGTGCTATCGCGTTGCACCCATGTCGCCGGGAAACTTCAGCGGGATGCTGAAACCGACGGGTCGGAGCGCCTGGGAAGAACTCTGGTGACGCGACGCGCGCACCGACAACGAAAAGTATACCCGACCCGCCCCCCACCCCTAACCACCCACACCCCCCGTCCCCCACAACCAGACCACCCCCCGAACTGGTGTTGCCCACTCAACCCCAAACCCGACTTTGTGCACCAGATCCGTACGCCGGAAGCCGCAGAACACGGATCTCGTGCACAAAGTCGGCCTTGGCGAGGGCGGGTGCCGCTGTCGGTTGGTTGGTTGGGGCCGCTGTCGGTTGCTTGGTGGGGGGCGCTGTCGGTTGGTTGGTGGGTGCCTGGGGCCCCTTCGAGCAGTTCAAGTGTCCTTGAGTTTTTGGTGCGCGGTTCTAGGGTGGCGGTATGGGAGTGGAGAACGTCCCCAGCAAGGAGCATTGGCTCTCGATCGGGGAGATCGCACATCGGTCCGGAGTCGCGGCGTCGGCCTTGCGGTTCTACGAAGACCAGGGTCTGATCGACTCGCGGCGGACGGCCGGCAACCAGCGCCAGTACCAGCGCAACACCTTGCGGCGGATCGCGTTCGTCCAAGCGGCTCAGCGGGTGGGTCTCGCGCTCGCGGAGATCAAGGAAGCGCTGGATTCGCTGCCCGAGGACCGGACGCCGACCCGTGCGGACTGGAGCCGGCTGTCGAAGTCATGGCGAAGCCGCCTCGACGACCGGATCTCCGAGCTCGAGCGACTCCGCGACGACCTCGACAGCTGCATCGGCTGCGGCTGCCTGAGCCTCCAGCGCTGCAACCTCTACAACAAGAACGACCGCCTGGCCGAGCGCGGCCCCGGCGCCCGCCTCCTGAACGTCGGCATCCCCGGCGAGTAGGCCACCAGCGACGGCCTCGCCGCTGGGTGACGGCCAGCGGCGGCATCGCCGGCGGGTAACGGCCGGCGGCGGCGTCACACGTTGGCTGGTAGCTGCAGCGTTACCAGCGTCGGCGGCGCTGGGTTCGGGTGTTGCGGGTCACTCTGCGGAAGATGGTGACGGGGACGGCCAGCCCGATCAGGCCCAGGACGCCCAGCTTCCAGCCCCAGAGCCACGGGTGGTGGGGGCGACGGTCCAACGGGAGAGACGCGGCGATACCGCTGACCTCGGCCTGGAGTTGGTCGCGTTCGGCCGGAGTGAAGCCGCCCGCGCCGAGCTGTTCGGAGAGCTTGAGGACGGCGTCGTTCTGCTCGTCGGTGAAGCCCGGGAGCTTGACCACCGAGACGCCGAAGCCGCAGGTCAAGGGATGGCCGTCGGCCTTGTCGACCGAGAGGTCGTTGTTCCCGCACTCGTCGCCAGGATCCTTGAACCCCACTGTGTAGGTGAAGTGCGACGCGTACTGATCCGCAAATCCCCACAGCGCACCCATGAACCCAGCGAGCGCCATCGCCAGGAGCCCGAGCGCGGCCACGACGTACAGCAGCACCTTCCCGACAGAGCGCATGCGAACACCCTAAGCGGCCCGGCCGGGAGCGGTCCCAGCCATAACAACCCAGTTATGGGTGCCATAGAACGACGATCGCGCGGCGCGGGTTAACCCGAGGGTTTTTCGCGATCTGGTGCGGAATCTCGCGGCGCTTGGCACCATCCCGGCATAGCGAACGGTAATCCGCCGGTCGCTGTCCGCCACAGATCCGGAGTGAGGCCCTCCCATGTCGCATCGCCGTATCCTGACGTCGCTCGCGGGCTTAGCCGCCGCGGCGCTGGCCGTCCCCACCGTCGCCATCCCAACTATCAGCGCCGCGTCCCCCACTGCTACGGCACCGGCCACCACCAGCTCGTCAGTCTCCACCGCCGAGAGCCGGGCCGCGTACGTCGGCTCCCCGCAGGACGAAGCCGCCACCAAGGCGTTCTACGACGCCGTGATGAAGTCCGCCCGCGCCAAGCAGGCCAAGGCCGGTAACAAGCTCGCCGCCGTCACCGTCACGTACGCCGTCGACGCGCCGACCTTCGCGTCCCAGATCGCCTCCAGTTCGTCGATCTGGAACTCGAGCGTCAGCAACGTGAAACTCGTCGAGGGCAGCAACTACGACTTCTACTACACCGAGGGCAACGACTCCCGCGGTTCGTACGCATCCACGGACGGCCATGGCAGCGGCTACGTCTTCATCGACTACGCCCAGTCCCAGCAGTACGACAAGACGCGGATCGTGGCCCACGAGACCGGCCACGTCCTCGGCCTCCCCGACCACTACTCCGGCCCCTGCTCCGAACTGATGTCCGGCGGCGGCCCCGGCCCGTCCTGCACCAACCCCTACCCGGACGCCACCGAACGCTCCAAGGTCAACGCCCTCTGGGTCAACGGCAAGACCAGCCTCCCCACCGCAGCCTTCCACGTCTCCAAGTAGTAGGCGCGCCCGATTCCTTCGACCCGGGGTGCTCGGCAGGGGGCACCTCGGGTCGAAGGCCGTACCTGGGCTGTATCTGTCTAACGAGCAGGTCCGGTGGAACCACGGACCACAAGCTCAGGGCGGAAGAGGAATTCGGTGTGGGGTGTGGCGTGGCCTCTGACCTCTTCCAGCAGGGACTGGACCGCGGCGAGTGCCATTGACTGGACCGGCTGGCGGATTGTTGTCATGGGCGGGTCGGTGAATTCCATCATGGGGGCGTCGTCGTAGCCGACGACCGAGAGGTCTTCGGGGACGGCGTGGCCGCGTTGGCGGGCGGCTCGGATGACGCCCAGCGCCATCATGTCGGAGCCGCAGATGACTGCGCTGACTCCGTTGTCGAGGAGTGGCTGGGCTGCCGCGGCACCGCCCTCGACGCCGAACATGCTCAGTGAGATCAGCGCATCAAGGTCCTCGTCGGGGACCCCGAGCTGGGCCTTCATGGCGGTGCGGTAGCCCGCGAGCTTCCGCTGTACGACGATGAACCGTTCCGGACCGGAGGCGAACCCGATCCGACGGTGGCCGAGGGCAACCAAATGCGAGACCGCGAGCTCCATCGCGGCGTACTCGTCCGACGAGACGAACGGCGCCTCGACCCCGGGCAGCCAGCCGTTCACGAACACGACCGGTAACCGCCGGTCGACCAGCCCCTGGTAGCGGGCATGGTCGGCGCCGGTGTCGGCGTGCAGACCTGAGACGAAGATGATCCCGGAAACACCGCGTTCGAGCAGCATCTCGACGTACTCGTCCTCGGTCGCGCCGGACGGGGACTGCGTGCACAGGACCGGTGTGAAGCCGCGCTGCGACAGCGCCGACTCGATCACCTGCGCGAACGCCGGGAAGATCGGGTTGATCAGCTCCGGCATCACCAACCCGATCAGGCCCGCCGAGCGCCGTCTCAACCGTGTCGGCCGTTCGAACCCCAGTACGTCGAGCGCCGTCAGGACGGACTGTTTGGTCTCCTCCGCCACCCCCGGCTTGCCGTTCAGCACTCTGGAGACCGTCGCTTCGCTGACTCCCGCCTTCGCTGCGATGTCCGCCAGCCGTGCCCTCCCACCCACTCCACTACTCACGCCCGGCACTGTACCCAGCCACAGGCTGACATTGCAGCAAGATCCTGCAAGAACTTGCAGACGGAGACTGCGCGGAGTTGTCCACCAGGTGAACAAAATGGACACGTCAGGGCCCGCGGACCTTGTCAGGACGAGCGGGGCGGGCGAGGATGGGCGGACCCCCGCCCGGGGGCCTTTACTCGGATCGTCCGGCACGTTC
Organism: Kribbella sp. NPDC055071; assembly: GCF_053608045.1. NCBI lineage: Bacteria > Bacillati > Actinomycetota > Actinomycetes > Propionibacteriales > Kribbellaceae > Kribbella > Kribbella sp. NPDC055071. Next base: position 219,865 of record NZ_JBSGUS010000011.1, on the reverse strand, counting down.
CTGCCGGTGAAGGGATGTACTCAGTCATGGCTACTGTGTCTTTCAAGGCCGCCACCCGGATCTACCCCGGTGGTGACACCCCCGCCGTCGACAAGCTCAACCTCGAGATCGAGGACGGCGAGTTCATGGTTCTCGTCGGCCCGTCGGGTTGTGGCAAGTCCACCTCGCTGCGGATGCTCGCCGGCCTCGAAGAGGTCAACGAGGGTTCCATCTACATCGGCGACCGCGACGTCACGCACCGTCCGCCGAAAGAGCGGGACATCGCGATGGTGTTCCAGAACTACGCGCTCTACCCGCACATGTCGGTCGCCGACAACATGGGGTTCGCGCTGAAGATGCAGGGCGTCTCCAAGGAGGACCGGGCCAAGCGGGTGCAGGAAGCCGCGAAGTTGCTCGGCCTGGAGGAGTACCTGGACCGCAAGCCGAAGGCGCTGTCCGGTGGTCAGCGTCAGCGCGTCGCGATGGGCCGCGCGATCGTGCGTAACCCGCAGGTCTTCCTGATGGACGAGCCGCTGTCGAACCTCGACGCCAAGCTGCGCGTGCAGACGCGTACGCAGATCGCCGAGCTGCAGCAGCGTCTCGGTGTCACCACGGTGTACGTCACCCACGACCAGGTCGAGGCCATGACGATGGGCGATCGCGTCGCCGTACTGAAGGACGGCCTGCTCCAGCAGGTCGACACCCCGCTGAACCTGTACGACGCTCCGAAGAACAAGTTCGTGGCCGGCTTCATCGGCTCGCCCGCGATGAACCTGCTCGAGGCCGAGATCACCGAGACCGGCGCCAAGGTCGGCGACTACGTGATCCCGGTCGAGCGCGCCATTCTCGCCAAGGCCGGCAGCGACAAGACCCTGACCATCGGTGTTCGCCCGGAGGCCTTCAAGGTCTCCGACACCGGGCTCCCGGTGAAGATCGCCGTGGTCGAGGAGCTCGGCGCCGACGCGTACCTGTACGGCACCGCGGAGCACAACGACGAGCACCAGCAGATCGTTGCGCGCATCGACGCCCGGATGCCGGTCGAGAAGGGTTCGACCATCCGCCTCGCGGCGGTGCCGGACAAGCTGCACCTGTTCTCGACCTCGACGGACGAGCGCCTGACCGCCTGATCCACAGCAATCAAGCAAGGCCCCGGATGGTTTCCATCCGGGGCCTTGCCTTTTGGTCGGTCAGGAGTTGACGTCGCGGCGGTAGAAGACCGCGCCGCCGAGGAGGATCGCGGCAACGGCCAGGATGCTCAGGTACCAGGCGCCGTGCTCGAACGACAACGGCTTCTCGACCAGCTGGCACATGTAGCTGCCGTCGGATTCGGTACGGCATTGATTGACGTAGTAGCTCGTGTCGTGCCGGACGAACGCGTCGAAGTTGACCTTCACCAGCCACGGCTGGGCCTTACTGAGGAACCCGGCGAAGACGCCCTCGACCAGGACCAGATATCCCATCGCGACACCAATCGCGGCCGCGGTGTGCCGGAGCAGCAACCCCACGACTCCGCCGAGCGCGGCGGCGAGCGCGACCATCAGCACCGCACGGCCGGTGATCGCGCTGAGATCACCCCACACCTTGCCAGTCGTCGTCGACGTGTTGCCGAGCTGATGGACGATCAGATACACACCCGCCACAGCAATACCGAGCACGACCACCGCGATCGGCACGAACCCGATCGCTGCCGCGAGCAACTTGCTCCCGTACACGCGCAGCCGCCGAGGCTCGAACGTCAACCAGTTGCCGATGGCCCCACTGCTGAACTCGGCGCCGACGAAGCTCGCCCCGATCAGAAACGCGGCGAAGGCCAGGAAGTACGACGAGCCTTGCAGTAAGTCCGGCATCACCTCGGCGTAGACCGTCGGCGGCTTGCCGAACTCGTCGGCCGTCGGCTCCGGGAAGGAACACATGTCAGCCATCGACGGCTTCGGATCGGGCTGGTTCGGCCAATCCTTCTCACAGGCACTCTTGTTTTCGGCTGCGTGATCGACCCAGTCCTTGTGGGCGGACTCGTACTGCAGTTGCGCGGCCTGCTGCTCCGCCGGACTCAGCGGCCGCGCGTCCCGCCAGGAGACGAAGAGCAGGAACGCGGTGATCAGCAGCAGCCCGGCCACGCCGATCTTGGTGAGGCGGCGAGCGGTCAGCCGCCGGAGCTCGACTCGGGTGAGGCGAAGCATCACAACCCCTCCCCGGCGGTCAGCTCGAGGAAGACCGACTCGAGGTCGGCGCGGACCGGGACGAGCTCGGAGACGTACAACTCCTGATGCGCTAGCCGGCGGGTCACATCGGCGGAATGCTCGACACCGTCCACCAGGAGGTAGTTGCCATCGGCCCGAACCGTCATCCCGGCCGCGGTGAGGATCTGGGTTGCGGCCTCATGGTTGTCCACGGCAACCTTGACGGCTGTCGCCGTACCGCTGCCGATCACCTCCGCGACGGTACCGGCGGCCAGCAGGCGGCCGTGCCCGATGATCGAGACCGTGTCCGCAACATGCTCGACCTCGGCGAGGATGTGGCTGCTGACCAGCACCGTCTTCCCCCGGTCGCCGAGTGAGCGCATGGTCTCGCGAATCTCCCGGATGCCGGCCGGGTCCAGGCCGTTCGTCGGCTCGTCGAAGATCAGCAGGTCGGGGTCCTTCAGCAGCGTGGCCGCGATCGCCAACCGTTGCTTCATCCCCAGCGAGTACGCGCGGAACCGGTCGTTGCCGCGCTCACCGAGCGAGGTCTGGTCGAGCACCTCACCAACCCGGCCTCGCGGTGCGCCGATCGCCTCGGCCAACAGCTCGAGGTTCTTCCGGCCGGTGAATGCCGGAAAGAACTTCGGCGACTCCACAATCGCGCCGACGCGACCCACAACCTCAGGCAGCTGAGCCGGCACCGGCTTGCCGAACACGGTCATCGTCCCGGCGTCGGCCCGGATCAGCCCGAGCAACATCCGGATCGAGGTCGTCTTTCCTGACCCGTTCGGCCCCAGGAACCCGTGCACTCCTCCCGCCGGAACGTCCATGTCGAGCCCCTGGACCGCAACCACCTTCCGGCCTCGGCGGGTCCGGTAGGTCTTGCGCAGTCCGCGCGTGCTGACGGCCGTATCCGGCATCAGCGCCCCCTCTCGTCAGTGAGCAGACGCACAGAGTGCCAGGTTTGTTGGGTCATCGCATATCCCGCGATGTAGTCCACTATTGAATGGATACAGTCAACCGAAGGAGCTGGTCGTGAACGCTCGCCCCCCATTGCCCCCGTTCACGCGGGAGACGGCGATCCAGAAGGTCCGCGCCGCGGAGAACGCCTGGAACAACCAGAATCCGGAGGCGGTCTCACTCGCCTACACCCCCGACACGTACTGGCGGAACCGGGACGTCTTCGTGAACGGCCGCGCCGAGGTAGTCGACTTCCTCACCCAGAAATGGGCGCGAGAACTGGACTACCGACTGATCAAGGAGCTGTGGGCTTTCACGGACGATCGCATCGCGGTCCGCTTTGTGTACGAGTCCCATGATGCTGAGGGTCAGTGGTATCGCTCCCATGGGAATGAGAACTGGGAATTCGACGAGAACGGGTTGATGCGGGTGCGACGGGCAAGCATCAACGACCAGGCAATCGCGGAGTCGGACCGCCTGTTCCACTGGGACGCCCCGGGCCCACGGCCGGACGATCACCCGGGTCTCACCGAGCTGAACCTCTAACCTCGGACACGCGGTCCGCCCCCACGAGCTACGCGGCCGCTCACCTCGCCGCTGCGCTCCCCACCGCGCCCGCTTCGCCCGCCCCGACCCACCCTCCGGCTGCCGCCGGCGTTCCCCTTCCGCCTATCGCCGGTGTACCTGCGGCTGCCGCCGCCTGTCTTCCGACTGGCGCGGGCCACTTGCGGCTTATCGCCGCGCTTCTTCCGGCCGCCACCGGAGTATTCCGGCTGACGGCGGGGACGGCGAGCTTGCGCTCGCGGGTGAGTGGTGGATGTGGTTCGCCGGACGGGATGTGGTGGGTGGCCGCCGGATCCCCCGGCGAATTGAGCGATCCGTCGCTAGCCATCTCACGGGATATCCCATCAGGTTGTCCGTTCTTCCACTGCATTTCGGGGGGATAACGGACAACCTGATGGGATATCGGTTGAGATTGTCACTGGGGACGTGTTGCTGGGGTCGTGGTTGCTGGGGTGGAGGGTGCTGGATCCGCGGAGCCGGCCGGAACCCCGGCGTCAGCCGGAAACACGCGGCGGCAGCCGCAGTACCGGCGGTAGCCGGAACAGCAACGCCGGCGGTAGCCGCAGGTACCGGCGACAGCCGGAAAGGTATGCCGGCGGTAGCCGGAGGGTCGGGGCGGGCGAAGCGGACGCGGTGGGGAGGGCAGCGACGAGGTGAGCGGCCGCGTAGCACGCGGGGGCGAACCACCGCACCACACCCACGCGACGAACCACGTCCGCCGAATACCCCCTGCAGGTATTGCAGCGCGACTTGCGTGTGATACCCGGAGGGGGTACTTTCGTGTCGTTGACATACCCCCGAGGGGTAGTAGGAGGAGTTCGGATGAGTGCCGATCACGTGCACGGGTACACCGCGGAGAAGACCAGCCACCTGAAGCGGTTGCGGCGGATCGAGGGGCAGATCCGGGGGCTGCAGCGGATGGTCGAGGAGGACAAGTACTGCATCGACATCCTGACCCAGGTGTCGGCCGCGACCAAGGCATTGCAGTCGTTCTCGCTGGAGCTGCTCGACGAACACCTCTCGCATTGCGTGGTCGAGGCCGCGCAGAAGGGTGGCGCCGAGGCCGAGGAGAAGGTTCGCGAGGCCTCCGACGCAATCGCCCGCCTGGTCCGTAGCTAGACATCAAGGAGCATTGATATGACCACCACCACGTACTCCGTCGCCGGCATGACCTGCGCTCACTGCACGTCGGCCGTCACCCAGGAGCTGACCAAGCTCGACGGTGTCACCGAGGTGACGATCGACCTGAACGCCGGCGGCACGTCTGCCGTCCATGTGACCAGCGAGTCCGCCCTCGACGAGGCCGTCGTACGCGAGGCCGTCGACGAGGCGGGGTACGAGCTGGCGGCGTCGTGAGGAGGGCCGCCGCGCTCCGGTTGGGTGCGTTCGCCGGTGCGCTGGCGCTTGCCTTCGGGGCGGCCTACGCGATCGGCTCCGCGGTCGACCCGATCGCGGCGGCCACTCCCGCGCAGGGAGAGGGGACCGGGATGGCTGAGATGACGCACGACGCGGGCGGGCAACTGCCCGGGCTCGCGGTCTCCGATGCCGGGTACACGTTGTCGCCGGCAATGACGTTCTTCGCGGCCGGCCAGAAGACCGAGCTGCGCTTCACGATTCAGGGGCCGGACGGCAAACCGGTCACGCAGTACACGAAGACCCACGAGAAGGACCTGCACCTGATCGTCGTACGGCGGGATCTGTCCGGGTTCCATCATGTGCACCCGACCCGGGATGCGGGCGGGACGTGGAGCATCCCGTTCACGTTCACCGCGGGCGGCACGTGGCGGTTGTACACGGACTTCCAGCCGGCCGACCTCGACCGGAACCTCACGCTCGGCACGGATGTGAACGTCTCCGGTCTCTTCATCCCAGTCCCGCTCACGGATCCCGCGAGCATCTACAGCGATCACGGGTACGACGTAACCCTCGAAGGGACTCCGGTCGCCGGGAAGGAATCCCAGCTGACGTTCCGGGTCATCCGTGGCGGCAAGCCCGTCACGGATCTCGAGCCGTACTTGGGTGCCTTCGGCCACCTTGTTTCGTTGCGCAGCGGCGATCTCGCCTACCTGCACAACCACCCGGCGCAGCATGCGGAGCCGGGGATGAAGGGCGGCCCGGCGATCAGGTTCGCGACGACGTTCCCGACGGCTGGTACCTACAGCCTGTTCCTCGACTTCCAGCATGCCGGCGAGGTGCACACCGCGGAGTTCACCGTCCGCGTGAGCTCCGACGGCACCACGATCGCGCCGCCAACCGCCGTACCGAATGAGACCGAGTCGCACAGCCACGAGGAGGAGGTGCACACCTCATGAGCAGCGTCGAGCTGATCATCGGTGGGATGACCTGCGCCTCGTGTGCGACCCGGGTCGAGAAGAAGCTGAACCGGATGGACGGGGTGACGGCGACCGTCAACTACGCCACCGAGAAGGCGAAGGTGACGTACGCCGATGGCATCACCCCCGACGACCTGGTCACCACGGTCGAGAAAACCGGCTACACAGCGACGCTGCCTTCCGAAAACTCGACCGAGCCGGAAGAGTCGGACGAGCTGAAACCGCTGCGGGAGCGGCTGATCGCGAGCATCGTGCTCACGGTGCCGGTGGTCGCGTTCGGGATGATCCCGGCGCTGCAGTTCACGTCGTGGCAGTGGGCTTCGCTGACGCTGGCGTTCCCGGTGGTGACCTGGGCGGCTTGGCCGTTCCACAAGGCAGCGTGGACCAACCTGCGGCACGCGGCGACCACGATGGACACGCTGATCTCCGTGGGCGTGGTCAGCTCGTTCCTCTGGTCGCTGTACGCGCTGTTCATCGGCACCGCGGGCGAGCCGGGGATGAAGATGCCGTTCACCCTGATCCCGTCCCGAGGCAGCGGCGCCGAGGAGATTTACCTCGAGGTCGCGACCGCGGTCACCACGTTCATCCTGGCCGGCCGGTACTTCGAGGCTCGCGCCAAGCGCCGTTCGGGTGCAGCGCTGCGGGCCCTGCTCGAGCTGGGCGCGAAGGACGTCGCCGTACTGCGGAACGGCACGGAGACCCGGATCCCGGCCGACCAGCTCGTCGAGGGTGACGAGTTCGTGGTCCGGCCCGGCGAGAAGATCGCGACCGATGGAGTCGTCGTGACTGGCAGCAGCGCAGTCGACGCGTCGATGCTGACCGGCGAGTCCGTGCCGGTCGAGGTCGGCGCGGGTGACGCGGTCGTTGGGGCGACGGTGAATGCGGGCGGGCGCCTCGTCGTACGGGCTACTCGCGTTGGCGCGGATACCCAACTGGCGCAGATGGCGCGGCTGGTCGAGGACGCGCAGAACGGGAAGGCTGAGGTCCAGCGACTGGCCGACAAGGTGTCGGGCATCTTCGTACCGATCGTGATCGGGTTGGCGCTGGCGACTCTCGGCTTCTGGCTGGGGAACGGCTCGCCGGCGGAGGTCGCGTTCACGGCCGCGGTCGCCGTACTGATCATCGCCTGCCCGTGTGCGTTGGGCCTGGCCACGCCGACCGCGTTGATGGTCGGGACCGGTCGAGGCGCGCAGCTGGGCATCCTGATCAAAGGCCCGGAGGTGCTGGAGTCCACGCGTCGGGTCGACACCGTCGTGCTCGACAAGACGGGCACCGTGACCACGGGCCGAATGGAGCTGGTCGACGTACTGCTGGCTGAAAGGCAAGACCGAGCCGACGTACTGCGATTGGCCGGTGCGCTCGAGGACTCCAGCGAGCACCCGATCGCCCAGGCCATTGCTCGTGCCGCCGCCGCTGAGGTCGGCAAGCTGCCTGAGGTCGAGGACTTCGGGAACGTCGAAGGCCTTGGTGTGCAAGGGATTGTGGACGGTCACGCCGTCCTCGTCGGGCGGACGCGGCTGCTGGAGGAGTGGAGCCAGCACCTGCCATCCGAACTCGCGCACGCCAAGGAGCACGCCGAGGCGGAGGGCAGTACGGCGGTCGCCGTCGGCTGGGACGGTGTTGCACGAGCCGTCCTGGTAGTCGCGGATACGGTGAAACCCACGTCTGTGCAGGCGATTCGCCAGCTCCGTGAGCTGGGCCTGCGGCCCGTCCTGCTGACCGGCGACAACGAAGCGGTGGCGACGAAGGTGGCCGGCGAGGTCGGCATCGACGAGGTCATCGCCGAGGTCTTGCCGGCCGGCAAGGTCGACGCGATCAAGCAACTGCAGGACGAGGGCCGAGTCGTCGCCATGATCGGTGACGGCGTCAACGACGCGGCCGCGCTCGCCCAGGCCGACCTCGGTCTCAGCATGGGCACCGGCACCGACGTGGCGATCGAAGCCAGCGACCTCACCCTGGTCCGGGGCGACCTCCGAGCGGCCGCGGACGCCATCCGGCTGTCCCGCAGCACGCTGCGCACCATCAGGGGCAACCTGTTCTGGGCCTTCGCCTACAACGTGGCCGCCCTGCCACTGGCCGCCGCCGGTCTGCTCAACCCGATGCTCGCCGGCGCGGCCATGGCGTTCAGTTCCGTCTTCGTCGTCTCCAACAGCCTTCGGTTACGACGATTCCGTCCACTTACCTGATCCAGGCTGTACTGTCACCGGCCAGCAGCCCGTTGTCCAACGGGATGCTGGCCAGCAGCAATTCGTCGTACGGCGGAAGCTCGACGGGCGACGCGGTCAGGTTGGTGACGGAGATCAGGTCGTTGTGTTTGAAGGCCAGGACCCCGGGTTGGGAGTCCAGCCAGGTCAGCGTTCCGTCGCCCAGGTGGTGGCGGCGGATGCGGAGACCGTTGCGGTAGAGGGTGAGCATGGAGTTCTGGTCGTCGCGCTGGGATTCCTCGGTGAGGTTCTTCCAGTCGGCCGGTTGCGGCAACCAGGACGTGCCGGTGCCGAAACCGAACGGGGGCTCCTTTCCGGACCACGGTAGGGGCACACGGCAACCATCGCGGCCGCGGTCGGTGCCTTGGGATCGGGTGAAGATCGGGTCCTGCAGCAACTCGTCAGGGAGATCCTCGACCTCGGGCAGGCCGAGCTCCTCGCCCTGGTACACGTACAGACCACCGGGGAGCGCCATCGCGAGGAGCGCCGCGGCGCGGGCCCGGCGTTCACCGAGAGCGAGGTCGGTGAACATGCCGTGCTTGCGGTCCTGATGCGAGAACGACGTGTCCGGCCGGCCGTACTTCGTCACCGGGCGGGTGACGTCGTGGTTCGACAGCACCCAGGTCGGCGGTGCGCCGATCGGGACGTGCGTCGACAGCGTCAGGTCGATGGACGCCTTCAGTTCGTCGGCCTCCCACGGGCGGGACAGGAAGTCGAAGTTGAACGCGGTCTGCATCTCGTCGGGGCGCAGGTAGAGCGCGAACCGTTCCTGGTCCGGCATCCACATCTCGCCGACCAGAAAGCGGCCCTCGTACTGATCGGTGATGCGACGCCAGCCGCGGTACACCTCGTGCACCTCGTCGTGGTCGGTGTACGACTCCGCCACGCTGTCCAGGTCCTTGAAGAGTACGGCGGCACTGTCGATGCGGATGCCGTCGACGCCACGATCCAGCCAGAACCGCAGGATGTCGTGGAACTCCTCGACCACCTCCGGGTTACGCCAGTTGAAGTCGGGCTGCTCGGGCGCGAACAGGTGCAGGTACCACTCGCCGTCCTCGACCTGGGTCCAGGCGGGACCGTTGAAGATCGACTGCCAATCGTTCGGCGGCTGGTCACCGCGCCCGGGGCGGAACAGGAAGCGCTCCCGCTCCGGCGACCCCGGCCCGGCCTGCAAAGCCTGGACGAACCAGTCCTGCTGGTCGGATCCGTGGTTCGGGACGATGTCGATGATCGTGCGGATGTTCAGCTCGTGCGCCTCCGCGATGTACGCCTCGGCCTCGGCCAGCGTGCCGAACGCCGGGTCGATCGCGCGGTAGTCGGCGACGTCGTACCCGCCGTCGGCCATCGGGGACGGGTACCACGGGTTCAGCCAGATCGCGTCCACGCCGAGCTCGGCCAGGTACGGCAACCGCTGCCGGAGCCCGGCCAGGTCCCCGATCCCGTCACCGTTGCCATCGGCAAAGCTCCGCAAGTAGACCTGATAAATCGCAGCCCCACGCCACCATTCGTCTGCCATCGAAGCTCCTTAACCTTTGAGGGAACCGGCGGTGAGGCCGGCCATGATGCTGCGCTGGAATACGAAGAAGACCAGGATGGTCGGAAGGCTCGCGATCACCAGGGAAGCGATCAGCACGTTCTGCGGCATCTGCGCGGACAGCGACGCGATGCCGACGCTGATCGACATCTTGTCCGTCTCCGGCAGCACCAGGAGCGGCCAGACGAAGTCCTTCCACACCGTCACGACGCTCAGGATCGACACCACGCCGAGGATCGGCCGCGATACCGGCAGCACGATCGACCACAGGATCCGCAGCGGTGACGCGCCGTCGATCTCGGCCGCCTCGAGCAGTTCGCGCGGGATCGAGTCGAAGAACCGCTTGAGCAGGAAGACGAAGAACCCGTTCGCTGCCGCCGGCAACCAAATCGCCCAGGGCGTGTTCAGCAGACTGGTATGGAAGATCGGCAGGTCCTTCGCGACCAGGTACGTCGGGAGCAGCAGCACCATCGGCGGGATCATCAGGGTCGCGAGCATCGCGCCGAGAATCACCTTGCCGAAGAACGGCCGCAGCTTCGACAACGCGTACGCCGCGGTCACGTCGACTCCCAACGTGAACAGCCACGCGCCACCGGCGTACAGGATCGTGTTCTTCAGGAAGACCCCGAGCTGGAGCTGCTCCCACGCGTCCTTGTAGACGCCGAAGTCGAAATGCTGCGGGAAGAAGCTCGGCGGGATCTGCGCCAGCTCCTCCGGTGACTTGAGCGCGCCGGTCACCATCCAGTACAGCGGGAACACGAACGCCAACGTGAACCCGACCACGACGACCACGAGCGTCGTCCAGTAGATCAGCCGACCCATCGGGGTTCGCAACGACAACGGCGAGACGAGTGTCCTCATCGGGCATCCTCCTCGCGGGACACCCGCAGGTAGATCGTCGAGAAGACCAGCAGCACGATCATCAGCATCAGTCCGAGCGCACTACCGCCGCCGAAGTCGCCGAAGTTGAAGGCGTACTGGTACATCAGGTAGGCGACCGTGACGGTCGCGTTCTCCGGACCACCGCCGGTCAGCAGGTACGGCTCGATGAACACCTGCATGGTCGCGACGACCTGCAGGAGGAGCATGACCAGCAGGATCAGCTTGGTCTGCGGGATCGTCACATGCCAGACCCGCTTGAACAGGCCCGCGCCGTCCAGCTCCGCCGACTCGTACAGATCGCCGGGGATGCTCTGCAACGCGGCCAGGTAGATCAGCGTGCCGGTGCCGAGGTTCATCCAGGTCGACACGAGCACGAGGCTGATGAGCGCCGTACTGGTGGAGTCCAGCCAGCTCAGCGGCGGGATGCCGAAGACGTCGAGGATCTGGTTGAACAGGCCGGATCCCGGATCGTAGAACCACTTGAAGAGCAGAACTGCGACCGCCGGCGGAAGCATCACCGGGAGGTAGACGACGAAGCGCAGGTACGCCTTCGCGTGCTTGAGCTCGTTGAGTACGACGGCCAGCACGAACGGGACCGCGTAGCCGATCACGAGCGCGAGGGCGCTGAACACGGCCGTGTTCAACCACGCCGACCGGAACGCCGGGTCCTCGATCACGGTCTTGAAGTTGTCGAAGCCGACCCACGTGCCGGGATCGACGAAGTTGTTCTGCTGGAAGCTGAGGATCACCTCCCGCACCATCGGATACCAAGAAAACAAGGCGAAACAGATCAGTGCGCCACAGAGAAACCCGTAGGCGGTGAGGTTCCGCCCGAACGCGCGCCGCAAAGCGCCGTGGTGGTCCTGGTCAGGTCGCGGGTCCGCCGCCCCCGTCGAACGGGGGCGGCGTACCTGCTGTTCAGTAACAGCCATCACGTGTTCTTTGCGAGGATCTTGTTCGCCTTGCTCTCCGCGTCCGACAGGAGCTTGTCGATGTCGGCGTCCTTGCGCGTCAGCACCGCGGACATCGCGACGTCGAGGACGGCGTACAGCTCCTGGGCCTTCGGCGGCTCGACCTTGTTGGTGATGGTCGACTGGGCGTCGACGTACGGCGTGAAGTGGTCGACCGGGACCGTCGCGTACTGCTTGCGCAGGGCAACGATCTCCTTACCCGGCGCGGAGTCGCCGTACAGGTCCGGGATCGGCAGCCCGACCGGGCGGCCGTCGGCCTTGGCGCGCTGGTAGTTGAACTGGCCCTGACCCGGCGTCAGCTCGTGGAACTGCAGCCAGAGCAGGCCTGCCTTGATCTTCGCCGGGGTCGCCTTCGGGTTGAACATGTAGCCGTCGCCACCACTCAGCGAGGACTTGCCCTCCGACTCCGGTACGGCGGTGACGCCGTAGTCCTCGAACTTGCCCTGGAAGTCGTTGTTCACCGACTGGACGACGTCCGGCGCGCCGATCATCATGCCGAGCTTGCCGCCGCCCATCATGCGCATCAGGTCCTCCCACTGGAGGAGCTGCTTGCTGCCCATCGAGTTGTCGTCCCAGCGCATCTTCTTCAGGTTCTCCAGCACCGCCTTGCCTTCGGCGCTGTTGAACGCTGCGGTCTTGCCGTCCTCGCTGACCATCGAGCCACCGCGGGCGTAGAGCTCCGAGGCGAAGTGCCAGCCACCGGTGTTACCGGCGGAGTACTCGCCGTACCCGACGTACCCGGCACCGAGGCCGGCGATCTTCTTCGCGGCGTCCTGGACCTCGGCCCACGTCTTCGGCGGGCTGTCCGGGTTCAGACCGGCCTGCGTGAAGAGCTTGCGGTTGTAGACCAGGCCCATGTTGTAGTTGTTCCGCGGCAGACCGTAGGTCTTGTCGCCGTCCTTGAACACGCCCATCACGTCAGGGCGCAGGTCCTTGATCTCCTTGACATCGCCGACGTACTGGCTGATGTCCGCGGCCTGCTTGTTCTTGATGATCTTCTGGACGTCGGTGTAGTAGACGTAGAAGACGTCCTCCTGCGTCCCGCCGGCCAGCTTCGCCTGGAACGTGTCCGGGTTGATACACGGAAACGCGTCCTTGCTCTGGACCGTGATATTCGGGTGCAGCTTCTGGAAGGCCGCCACGTCCGCGTCCCAGGCGGTGCGCTCCTTTGGGTTGCTCTTCGGTGGTTGACAGCCCACCGTGATCGTCACCGGCCCGTCCGCCGAACTTTCGGCGGCAGGCTTGTTTGCGTCCCCCGAACCGCAGGACGCGGCCACCAGCCCGAGTCCCATCGCCAGCACCAGGCTGAGCCCACGGCGCGTTGTCCTCATCGATCCACCCTCTCCCTTGAACCTTGCGCACACCGTAGGCAACTCGACAGTGGAGCGCAATAGTTGAATCAGAGAATGCAAAATCGTGACTTTGGCAAGGAAGTCCCGCCCACGCCAACGACCCCACCTACCCAGGTGGGGTGGGCGAGCGAGCACCTAGCCGAACCGACCCCCTGTGCCTGCCCGACCGGATTTGCCTGGCCGACCCACCAAATGGGGGGGTTTGTGACCCACGTTCAGGGTCACAAACCCCCGACCACGTGGGTCAGCCAGCCAAATTGCTGGGTCAGCCAGCCAAATGGGGGAGGTGGGGCTGCGTGGGTGGTCGGCTGATGCGGGGCGGAACGCAGGGGTTCGGGGCCGGGTGGCTGGGGTTAGCCGGCTGGCAGGGGTTCGGGGCCGGGTGGCTGGGGGTTGGCTGGGTGGCTGGGGTTAGCCGGGTGGCTGGGGGTTAAATGTGGGCTCTGGCGGTGGAGGCTCGGACTACCAGTTCTGGTTCGAAGAGGAGTTCGTCGGCGGGGACGGCGGCTCGTTCGATCAGGGCGACCAGCATGTCGACGGCGGCTCGGCCCATGGCGTCGATGGGCTGGCGGACGGTGGTGAGGGGCGGATCGGTGCAGTTCATCATCGCGGAATCGTCGTACCCGATCACCGAGACCTCCTCGGGGACGCTGAGGCCGGCGCGGCGGACCGCGCGGATCGCACCGAGGGCGAGGATGTCGCTGGCACAGACGATGCCGGTGACGCCGTTGTTCACGAGCCGGGTCGCGGCCGCATGCCCGCCCTCGAGCGAGAACATCGTGTGCTCGACCAGCTCCGGATCCGCCTCCTCGGAGGCGAGGAACGCGTCCAGCTTCCGCCGCGACGGGATGTGGTCGCGCGGCCCGAGCACCATCCCGATCCGGCGGTGACCGAGCGCGCGCAGGTGACCGATCGCCATCTCCGCGGCAACGGTGTCGTCCGACGAGACCTGCGGGAACCCGAGGTGATCGACCGCCGCATTCACCAGCACGGTTGGCAGCTTTCGCTCCTGGATCAGCTCGTAGTGCGCGTGCGGAGCGTCCGCCTGCGCGTAGAACCCACCGGCGAACACCACCCCGGACACCTGCTGCTGCAGGAGCAGATCGACGTAATCAGCTTCGGAGACCCCACCCACGGTCCGCGTGCAGAGCAAGGACGTGAAGCCTTGCTGAGCCAGCGCTCCCCCGACGACCTCGGCGAACGCCGGGAAGATCGGGTTCTGCAACTCGGGCAGCACCAGCCCGACGAGTCTGGCCCGGTCCCCGCGTAGCTGCGTGGGACGCTCGTACCCGAGCACATCGAGCGCGGTCAGCACGGCCTCGCGGGTCGCCTCGGACACGCCGGGCTTGCCGTTGAGTACCCGGCTGACCGTGGCCTCGCTGACCCCGACCTTTTTGGCCACCTCGGCAAGTCGTCGCGTCATGACGCAAACTCTACGCCTCCCAACGCAAGAACTTGCAACCACTTGCGCGGCATTTCGTGAGCAGTCCTGCTCACCGGAGACCGTTTCGCGACGTGGACCCGCTCCCTGAGGACTCAGCTTGTGGGCGAAATCCTGACAGACTGGTCCTCGTGCCTCGATTCGTCGCCACTCGCCCGGACACCGGCCTGCTGTCGCTCCCCTGGGATGTGCCGCTGGAGGACTGGCCCGAAGACCAGCTGGTCGCGCTGCCGCGCGGTATCTCGCGGCACGTGGTCCGGTTCGTCCGGGTCAACGGGAGTGTGTACGCGATCAAGGAAGTCCTCGAGCATCTCGCGATGCACGAGTACCGGCTGCTGCGCGACCTGGAACGGCTCGAGACCCCCTCGGTCGAACCGGTCGGCGTGATCACCGACCGGCTGGACCGCGACGGCGAGCCGATCGACTCGATCCTGATCACCCGGCACCTGCAGTTCTCGCTGCCGTACCGGGCACTGTTCTCCAGCACGCTCCGCCCGGACACGGTCAACCGACTGATCGACGCGCTGGTCGCGCTGCTCGTCCGGCTGCACCTGAACGGGTTCTTCTGGGGTGACTGCTCGCTGTCCAACACCCTGTTCCGCCGGGATGCCGGCGCGTTCGCGGCGTACCTGGTGGACGCCGAGACCGGCGAGCTGCACCAGGACATCTCCGACGGGCAGCGCGCGCACGACCTCTACACCGCCGAGATCAACCTCTTCGGCGAGTTCCTCGACCTGCAGGAGGGCGGGCTGCTCGACGAGGCCATCGATCCCATGGAGACGGTCCAGTCGATCAACGACCGGTACGACGCGCTGTGGGCCGAGCTGACCGCGCCCGAGGAGTTCGCGAACGACGAGATGCACCGGCTGGACTCGCGGATCCGCCGACTCAACGACCTCGGTTTCGATGTCGCCGAGATCGACATCATCACCGACTGGGACGGCAGCCAGGTCCGCATCCAGCCGAAGGTCGTGGACGCCGGCCACCACTCGCGCCGACTGCTCCGGCTGACCGGTCTGGACGTCGAGGAGAACCAGGCCCGCCGCCTGCTGAACGACCTGGACTCCTACGCCGCCGCGACCAACCAGCAGAACGAGGACGAGGAGATCGTCGCGCACGAGTGGCTGACCAACGTCTTCGAGCCCGTCGTCCGCTCGGTCCCCCGCGACCTGAAGCGCAAGCTCGAGCCTGCCGAGGTCTTCCACGAGGTGCTCGAACATCGCTGGTTCCTGTCCGAACAAGCCGGTCATGAGGTCGACACCCTGGAGGCGGCGCGTTCGTACGTGCAGAACGTGCTGAGCGCCAAGCCCGACGAGAAGCTCGCCCTCCCCACCCCGACCACCCTCGAGGCGGACTGACCCCTCTCGCCGCGCGCGTAGGTAGGGTTGAAACGTGAAAATCGTGGGATACGAGACGTTCCTGGTGGCGCCGCGGTGGCAGTTCCTGCGGATCGATACCGACGCGGGGATCAGCGGCTGGGGTGAGCCGATCGTCGAGGGCCGCGCGGAGGCCGTTCGGGGTGCCGTCGAGGCGTTGCTGGAGGACCTGGTCGGTCAGGATCCGCTGCGCATCGAGGAACACTGGCAGGTGATGGCCAAGGGCGGCTTCTATCGCGGTGGTGCCGTGCTGTCGAGCGCGTTGGCCGGCATCGACCAGGCGCTATGGGACATCAAAGGCAGGCATCACGGCGTACCTGTGCATGAGTTGCTCGGTGGGCCGGTGCGGGATCGGGTTCGGATGTATACGTGGGCGCACGGCGCGTCCAACGCTGAGCTCGTCGACGACGCTCAAACGAAGGTGGCCAGCGGTTTCACGGCGGTCAAGATCAACGTGTCCGAGGCGCTGCCGCCGATCCCGGGCGCGAGCGATCTGCGGCGGATGGTTTCGCGAGTGGAGGCCTTGCGCTCCGCGCTCGGTGACGACGTCGACATCGCGCTGGACTTCCACGGGCGATTGAGCACCGCTGCGACCCGGCAGTTGCTGCCGATGCTGGAACCGCTGCTGCCGTTGTTCGTCGAGGAGCCGGTCACGCCGGAGTACTCGCGCGACCTGCGGCGGATCGTCGAGTCGACCAGCATCCCGATCGCCACCGGTGAGCGGCTCTTCTCGCGCTGGGACTTCCGGGACGTCCTCACCACCGGTCTCGCGGTAGCGCAACCCGACATCTCGCACGCCGGCGGGATCTCCGAGGTACGACGCATCGCCGCCATGGCCGAGGCGTACGACGTCGCCGTCGCGCCGCACTGCCCGTTGGGCCCGATCACCCTCGCGGCCAGCCTGCAGATCGACTTCGCGATCCCGAACTTCCTGATCCAGGAGCAGTCGCTCGGAATCGAGTACAGCGGCGGCAACGAACTGCTCGACTACCTCGTCGACCCGTCCGTGTTCGCCTTCGTGGACGGGTATGTCGCCCGCCCGACCGGCCCCGGTCTAGGCATCGAAGTCAACGAGGACGCCGTCCGCGCAGCCGCCGCCGAACCCCATCGCTGGCGCTCACCCGTCTTCCGCCACGAGGACGGCTCGTTCGCGGAGTGGTGACCGCTTAGCGCGGTGGCATGCGGAGGGCGCCGTCGAGGCGGATGACCTCTCCGTTGAGGAGTTGGTTCTCGAGGATGTGGTGGACGAGGGCCGCGTATTCGGCAGGGTGGCCCAGGCGGGAGGGGTGCGGGATCTGCTGCTCGAGGATGGTGCGGGTTTCTTCGGGCAGGCCGGCGAGCATGGGGGTTTCCATGGTGCCGGGAGCGATGGTGACGACCCGAATCCCCTTGTCGGCAAGGTCTCTCGCTGCGGTCAGGGTGAGTGCGACGATGCCACCCTTGCTGGCTGCGTAGGCTGCCTGGCCGATCTGACCGTCGTACGCCGCGATGGACGCGGTCATCACCACCACGCCGCGGTCGCCGTCCTCGGTGGGAGGCTGGGCGATCATGCGTTCGGCGGCGAGGCGGAGGACGTTGAAGGTGCCGACCAGGTTGACCTCGATCACCTGGCGGAAGGTTGCCAGGGGCAACGGTCCCTTCCGGCCGACGACGCGGCCGGGGGTGGCGATGCCGGCGCAGGTGACGACGACGCGGAGGTCGCCGAGGGTGGCGGCCGCGTCCAGGGCCGCGGTCACGGCGGCCTCGTCGGTGACGTCGGCGGGGGCGAACACGACCCGGTCGCCCAGCTCGTCCGCGACCGCCTTGCCGGCCGACGACGGCAGGTCGACGATGACGACACCCAGTCCGTCAGCGGCGAGCCGCCGTACCGTCGCCTCTCCGAGCCCTGAACCGCCGCCGGTCACCAGCGCGACATCGGACGAGCTGAACTTCATCCCACACTCCTCAACAGGTCGCGGCTGATGACGAGCCGCTGGATCTGGTTGGTGCCTTCGAAGATCTGGGTGACTTTGGCCTCGCGCATGTAGCGCTCGGCCGGGAAGTCGCGGGTGTAACCGTACCCACCGAGGACCTGGACCGCGTCCGTGGTGACCTTCATCGCCGCGTCGGTGCAGACCAGCTTCGCGATCGCTGCCTGCTGCGTGAACGACCGCCCGAGATCCCGCCGGCGCGCGGCCTGCAGGTATGTCGAGCGCGCCGACTCCACCGCCGCCGCCATGTCGGCGAGCATGAATTGCACACCCTGGAAGTCCGCGATCGGATGCCCGAACTGCTCCCGCTCCTTCGCGTACGACGCGGCGACCTCGAGCGCGGCCTGGGCGAGTCCGGTCGCACAGGCGGCGATCCCCAGCCGGCCGGAATCGAGCGCGGACAAGGCGATCCGCATCCCATCGCCCTCGGCACCGATCAGGTTGTCGACCGGGATGCGCACGTTGTCGAAGTTCACCAGCGTGGTAGTCGATCCGGTCAGACCCATCTTCCGCTCGGGTGCACCGAAGCTCAGCCCCTCGGCCGACGCCGGGACGTAGAAGGCGGAGATGCCGTGCTTCGGGTCGTCCGACGTACGGGCGAAGGTCGTATAGAAATCCGCGTGGGAGCCGTGACTGATCCACGCCTTGGTACCGCGCAGGACGTACTGGTCGGCGTCGCGGACGGCCCACGTGCGCAGCCCACTGATGTCCGAACCGGCCTGAGACTCCGACAGCGCATAAGCCCCGAGCAGCTCGCCGCCGACCATGTCCGGCAGCAACCGCGCCTTCTGCTCCTCAGTCCCGAACGTGGCCAGCGCATAGCTGGTCATCGTGTGCACCGAGACGCCGACACCGACCGACATCCAGGCCGCGGCGATCTCCTCGAGCATCTGCAGATACACCTCGTACGGCTGCTCGCCCCCGCCGTATTGCTCCGGATAGGGCAGACCGAGCAGGCCCGCCTTGCCCAGCGTGCGGAACGCGTCCCGCGGGAAGGTCTCGCTCTCCTCGGCCTGTGCGGCGTGCGGCGCCAGCTCGTGCGCGCACAACTCGCGGACCAAGGCGAGCAGTTCGGTGGATTCCTCGGTGGGCAGGAGACGATCGACAGCCATCAGGCACCCCTCTCAACGGCTGATCTCACTCGTGGCGAAATGATACCGCGAGCGATACTGACGACTATACGCCAGTATCGTTCTATGCTGTCTCGATATGACAACAGTCGTGCCGGGGCGCCGCACCCGCAGGCAGTCCGAGCTGCTCGACCGGCTTCTGGTCCTGTTCCTCGAACAAGGCTTCAGCCGGTTCACCCTGGACGACCTGGCCGCCGAGCTGCGCTGCAGCAAGACAACCCTGTACGCACTCGCGCCGAGCAAGGAGCAGCTCGCGGTCGAGGTGGTGAAGCACTACTTCAAGAATGCCACCGCGCAGGTGGAGTCGGCGGTGGCCCGGCAGACCCGGCACGACCGGCGGATCGCGGCGTACCTGAACGCCGTCGCCGACGCGCTCCGGCCGGCCAGCCGGACCTTCCTGGACGACGTCGCGACGTTCGCGCCGGCCCGGTCGGTGTACGAGCGGAACACCCGGATCGCGGCCGAGCGAGTCCGGACGCTGATCGAGGACGGCATCACGAACAAGATGTTCCGGCAGGTCGACATCGCCTTCGCGGCCGAGATGATCGCGCACACGATGCAGGCGATCCAGCGTGGCGATATTGCCCGTCGTACCGGCCTGAACGACGCCGAGGCCTACCGCGAACTCGCGTCCTTCGTCCTGCACTCCCTGCGCCTCGACTGATCCGGGTGATACTGCGGACGCCTAGAGTTGGCGGGCAAACGATTGATGTCCTGAAGGTGCCACGGCCGAACCGCCCGCGGCTCGTCACGGAAGGCTGTCGAGTATGAAGGCTCTTACCCTCCGACGCACCGGAGCGGTCCTCGCCGCGACCGCGCTGGCGCTGGCCGCCGCGGTCCCGGCGAAGGCCGATCCGGTGCAGCCCCCTCCGGTGAAGGCGACGCCCAGGTTGTCTGCGGCGGTGATCACCACTGCTCTGAACGACAAGATCCAGACTCCTGGCACCGCCTGGGTGACGAAGCCGGACGGCACGGTCGTGGTCTCCTACGACTCCACTGTCACCGGCAGCAAGCTGACCACATTGACCAACGTCACCAAGAGCCTCGGGCAGAACGTCACGCTCGAGAAGCTCCCCGGCAAGCTGCAGAAGTACATCAGCGGCGGCATGGCGACGTACGGCGGTGACGTGAAGTGCTCGGTGGGCTTCAACGTCCAGCGGAAGGGCAGGTACTACTTCCTGACGGCCGGGCACTGCGGTGTCGAGGGCGCGCAGTGGTACCAGGACCTCGACCACAAGATCTTCACCGGGACCGTGCACCAGCCCAGCTACCCGTGGAACGACTACTCGCTGGTCGTCTACCGCAGCGGCATCAAGCCCCCGGGCGGCAGCGTGTACCTGTACAACGGCAAGTCGCAGGACATCAGCATCGCGATGAACCCGAACGTCGGCCAGCTGGTGTACCGCTCCGGCGCGACCAGCGGTCTGCACAGCGGCCGGGTCACCGGGCTCAACGCGACGGTCAACTACGGTGACGGCCGCGTGGCCGGCCTGCTGCAGACCAACGTCTGCGCTGAGCCGGGCGACTCGGGCGGACCGCTGTTCTACCGGCAGTACGCGTTCGGTCTGACGTCCGGTGGGACAGGCGACTGCAAGACGGGCGGTATCACCTACTTCCAGCCCGTGTACGAGGCCCTCAAGGCGTACGGCGTCACGGTCTACTGACGCCTGCGCCCCTAGTCCTCCAGGACTAAGGGTGACGTAGGTTTTCCCTACCCTGCGGATTCGGCTGAATACTCAGGGACAGAACGGGGTAGGAGCGCTCACGGTTAAGTCAAGGACGCCCCGCCCCGAAGGCGTCCTCATCGTGAGGAGGCTCAACCGTGAAGTTTTCGCCCATTCGCCGTACCGCCGCGATCCTGGCCACCGCCGGGCTCGTTGCCGCCGGACTGCTGGCCACCCAGGCTTCGGCAGCGCCGGTCGCCCCATCGACGCTGTCGGCCTCGGCCATCACCGCGACCTTGAACAAGGACGCGGCCATCCCCGGAACCGCCTGGCAGACCAACCCTGACGGCCGGATCATCGTCTCGTACGACGACACGGTCGCCGGCGCGAAGCTGTCGGCGCTGACCGGTGTCACCAAGCAGTTCGGTGACCGGGTCACGCTGGAGAAGATCTCCGGCAAGCTGACCAAGTACATCGCGGGCGGTGACGCCATCTACGGTGGCCAGTACCGCTGCTCGCTCGGCTTCAACGTCCGCAACAGCGCCGGCACGTACTTCTTCCTGACCGCCGGCCACTGCGGCAACATCGCGTCCGCCTGGTACGCGAACTCCGCCAAGACCACGCTGGTCGGTAACACGTACGGCTCCAGCTTCCCCGGTAACGACTACGCGATCGTGCAGTACGCGGCGTCGTACACGAACCACCCCGGTACGGTCGACCTCTACAACGGCTCGTCCCAGGACATCACGTCCTCGGCCAACGCCACCGTCGGCCAGGCCGTCAAGCGCAGCGGTAGCACCACCGGTGTGCACAGCGGCACGGTCCAGGCCGTCAACGCGACGGTGAACTACGCCGAGGGTCAGGTCTCCGGCCTGATCCGCACCAACGTCTGCGCCGAGGGTGGCGACTCCGGCGGTGCCCTGTTCGCAGGCAGTGTGGCCCTCGGCCTCACCTCCGGCGGCTCGGGCAACTGCTCGACCGGCGGCACCACCTACTTCCAGCCCGTCACCGAGGCCCTGTCGCGCTACGGCGTCAGCGTCTACTGAACCAAGTCATGACCTGCAGGCCCGGGATCACTCCCGGGCCTGCAGTGCGTCATGCCGGAGCGAGAACTGGGAATCCGAGCTCCTCTGCCGCGGACGTCAGTTCCTTGTCGTAGGTGACGAACTCCGACAACTCGACACGAAACGGCTCGGCACTGGCAAGATGAATCGCATCCAGCGAGCCCAGCCTGCTCGTCTGGTAGGCCATCGCACGACCAAGCACCGTCGAACTGAGATCGACCAAGTTCACACCACGCACCGCCTGAGCGGCGAAGTACGGAACTTGCTGATGGTCGACGCCCGCCCGCAGCAACGTGCGAGTGATCTCGAGCCTCGCCAGTTCACTGGTCAGCAACTCGGTGTCTGCCGGAAGCGATTCGCGCCACGCACGCAGAGCTGCCGACTCAGCCTCCGGCTTGATGAACTTGAGCAGCGCGCAGGCGTCCAGGTAGATCACCTGCGCCGCTCCTTGTCGCGATCGGCGATGAGTAGGTCGGACAGGCTCTCGACCTCGGGCGCCAGCTCCAGCATCAGGTCGGGCATTCCCAGTTCGCTCGGTGGTGTCACCTCGCCGGAGTCGATCATGCGTTGCAACGCCCCTGGTCGCTCGTCCTCCGGGACGAGCCGGAGAACGGGCCGGCCGCGGTCGGTCACGACAATCGTCTCTCCGGCGCGCACCCTGGCCACCGCCTTCGACGGGTTCTGATTCAGCTCGCGCAGCCCGATGGTCTCCATACCCATCAATGTAACTACGTTTTGTAGTTACATCAAGCGCGGCGGCGGGAGATCTCGTAGAGGGTTACGCCGGTGGCGATGCCGGCGTTGAGGGACTCGGTGATGCTCGTCATCGGGATGGAGACGATGAGGTCGCAGTTCTCGCGCACCAGGCGGGCCAGGCCCTTGCCTTCCGAGCCGACGACCAGGACCAGGGGCTCGGTGGCCACGTCCAGGTCGGGGAGCTCGACCGCGCCGTCCATGTCCAGACCGACGACCATCAGGCCGGCGCTCTTGTAGGACTTGAGCGCCGTGTTGAGGTTGGTGGCCCGAGCGACCGGGATCCGCGCCGCGGCGCCGGCCGACGTCTTCCACGCCGACGCGGACATCGACGCCGTACGACGCTCTGGCACGAGCA
Organism: Kribbella sp. NPDC055071; assembly: GCF_053608045.1. Lineage (NCBI taxonomy): Bacteria > Bacillati > Actinomycetota > Actinomycetes > Propionibacteriales > Kribbellaceae > Kribbella > Kribbella sp. NPDC055071. The sequence goes on along the minus strand of NZ_JBSGUS010000011.1, from coordinate 197,150 downwards.
CCCCATGCGCACCGAACGCCGCCGCCGACCGGGTGATGGCGCCGAGGTTGCGGGGGTCGGTCACACCGTCGAGCGCGACGATGAGCGGCACCTCACCGGCCTCGTACGCACGGTCGAGCAGGTCGTCCGGGTGCGCATACTCGTACGGCGGGATCTGCAGCGCGACACCCTGGTGGGCGCCACCGCCGGTGACCCGGTCGAGCTCGGTCCGCGGCACCTCGAGGACGGACAGGCCGTGCTCGACCGCGAGCAGCGTGGCCTCGCGCAGGCGGGCGTCCCGTTCGGTGCCTTCGGCAACGTGTAGCGCGGCGGCCGGTACCCCGGCGCGCAACGCCTCGACGACGGGGTTACGCCCGTACACCCACTCGGTACCGGAGTCGTTGGACTTGCGGGCCGGGCGGTTGGACTGGCGGTCCTTGGCCCGCTCCTGCGCCTTCGCGCGCTTGTGCGCTGGGTGCTTGGTCCGGTCCACCGCCTTCGGCGTCGGGCCTTTGCCCTCGAGACCACGGCGGACGCGGCCACCGGATCCGGCCGTCGGGTTACCCCGCGGCTTCTTCCGGATGGCTCCCTTGCGTTGGCTACTGCCTGGCACTTCAGTTTCCTTCGGTCGTAGTCGTTCCCGAGTCGGCCGCGGCGATCGACCACCGCGGCCCCTGCGGGGTGTCCTCGACGGCGACGCCGAGTGCCTTCAACCGGTCGCGGATCGCATCCGACGCGGCATAGTCCTTGCGCTGCCGGGCGGCCGCGCGCTGCTCGAGCAGCGCGTGCACCAGCCCGTCCACAACCTCGGTGAGCTCGTCACCGGCACCGGAGCGCGACGCCCACGGCTCGGCCAACGGGTCCAGCCCGAGCACGCCGAGCATCCCGCGCACGGAGCCCAGGGCTTCCCGCAGCGCGGCCGAATCCCCGTCGGCGACCAGCTTGTTCCCGTCGCGCACGGTGTTGTGCAGTACGGCGACCGCCGCCGGCGTGCCCAGATCGTCGTCCATCGCAGCGGTGAAATCCGACGGCAACTCGGCCGACGGCTCGACCCCGCCGGTGACCTCAGTCGCCCGCGCGACGAAACCGTCGATCCGCTGGAAGCTCTTCGCGGCCTCGTCCAGCGCCTCGAACGAGAACTCGACCACCGACCGGTAGTGCGACTGCACGAGGTAGTAGCGCAGCTCGATCGGCCGCACCCGCTCGACGACGTTGCGCACGACGGCACTGTTACCCATCGACTTCGACATCTTCTCGCCGGCGGTGGTGACGAGCGCGTTGTGCATCCAGGTGCGGGCGAACTTCTGCCCGACCGCGGTCGACTGGGCCAGCTCGTTCTCGTGGTGCGGGAAGCGAAGGTCGAGCCCGCCGCCGTGGATGTCGAACTCGTCACCCAGGTACTTCCCAGCCATCGCCGAGCACTCGAGGTGCCAGCCCGGACGGCCGCGACCCCACGGTGTCGGCCAGGAGGCCGTCCGCGGTGTGCCTTCGGTGTAGCCCTTCCAGAGCGCGAAGTCGCGTGGATCCCGCTTGCCGCGCGGATCCGCGTCCTCGGCGGCCTCCATGTCCTGGATCTTCTGGTGTGACAGAGCGCCGTACGCCGGCCAGGACTTGACGTCGAAGTAGACGTCGCCGGACCCGTCCGGTGCGACGTAGGCGTGCCCGCGCTCGATCAGCGCGGCGATCATCTCCAGCATCTCGGGGATGTGGCCGGTGGCGCGCGGCTCGTACGTCGGGGGCCGGCAGCCGAGCACGTCGTACGCCCAGTGCAGCTCACGCTCGAACTCGTAGGCGTGCGCCCACCACGGCACACCCCGGTCGGCCGACTTGGCCAGGATCTTGTCGTCGATGTCGGTCACGTTCGCGATGACCGTGACCTGGTACCCGGAGCGCTCGAGCCAGCGCCGCAGGACGTCGAAGACGACCTCCTTGTAGATGTGCCCGACGTGCGGGGCACCCTGCACCGTCAGCCCACAGTGGTAGATCCCGACCTGGCCCGGGCGGACCGGTACGAAATCCCTCACTGTTGCTGTCGCGGTGTCATACAAGCGAAGTGTCACCACTCAAGGGTAACGGTCAGTGGCACCTCTCCTTGACAAGATGTCCCTGACCGCCCCCCAGCGCAGGAGGAGTCTTGTCGAACCAGGGCCCGTACGGACCACCACCCGGGCAGTACCAGGGACCGCCCCAGCAGTCCGGGCCCCCGCAGTACGGCCCTCCCCCAGGTGGTCCGCAGTACTGGGGTCCGCCGCAAGGCCCGCCCCCGCAAGGGCCCGGTTTCGGCTGGGGGTCGAACGGCTTCCCGCCGCCGAAGAAGAAGAGCAAGGCGCCCTGGATCGTCGTCCCCCTGGTGCTCGTCCTGGGGATCGGCATCGTCGGGTTGTGGATCTACGGGGTAGTGCAGAAGAACAAGCACCTGGCCGACGGCTACTCGAGCCCGCAACCGACGTACTCGTCGACGTACGAACCGACCGAGTTCCCGACGATCACCACCGCGCCGACGAAGGCACAGACCAACGCTCCGCCGCCTCCGGTCAAGACGACTCAGCCGCGACCGACGAAGACCACTCCGCCGCCACCGTCCGACAACGACCTGGTCACGAAGAACCGGATCTACAAGACCGGCGTGCAGAAGACGGTGAACTGCAAGGAGTCCGGCGCCCGCGCCAACAGCGCCGTCAACGCGCGCAAGTACTACAACGCCGTCCTCGCCTGCCTGGTCCGCGCGTGGCCGAAGCAGGTCGCGCTGTCCGGCGGTCGCTTCGTGGCGCCGCGCATGATCGCCTTCACCGGGCCGGTGGTGACACCTTGTAGCGGCGGTGCGCCGAGTTCGTTCTACTGCGGGGCGAACCGGACGATCTACATGGACACCAACGGGGACCTCAAGGAGTTCAAGCAGTACTCGACATACAACAACAGGACGGAGGCGCTGGCCTACCTGCGTGCGTCGATGACCGACACGGTCGCGCACGAGTTCGGGCACCACGTACAGAACATGACCGGGATCCTCGATGCGGAGGACAACCTCGCGTACCAGAGCAACACCACCAAGGCGCTGGAGCTGAGCCGGCGGCTGGAGATCCAGGCGACCTGTTTCGGCAACGTGTTCATGGGCGCGAACAAGAGCAGCTACGGCATGACCGGACTGCTGAAATCGCAGCTGGACTACCTGCACTCCCACCAAGGCGACGAGTACGGCGACCAGCCGGACCACGGCAGCCGGGCCGTCATCCCGCGCTGGGCGAACGCCGGTTTCGTCACCCGGAGCCCGTCCGCGTGCAATACCTTCACCGCAGCGGCGACGTACGTACGGTAATTACTCACCATTTCGTTTCCGTCGAATGGTTGATTCTTACCTGCGTCAGAGATCACGATGGTCGGGTAGAGCTCCGCCCCCGCTCCGCCCCGTGGAGGTTCACCGTGAAATCCGCCCTGTTCACCGGTGCCGCCGTAACTCTTGGCCTGCTCCTGGCCTCGACCGGCTCCGCCCAAGCCAGCAACCCTGACGCCACGGCGTCCCACCAGCCCACCCCGCAAGCCCGTCAGCACGGCATCGACAAGGCCGGCGACGCGTACATGGGCTGGGTGCAGAACACCACGACCACCGCCGCTCCGGCAGTGATGGCCCCCGCCGCCTCGGTCGAAGGCATCGACGTCTCCAGCCACCAGGGCAACGTCGACTGGGCCGGCCAGTGGAACGCCGGCAAGCGGTTCGCCTACTCGAAGGCGACCGAAGGCAACTACTACACGAACCCGTACTTCGCCCAGCAGTACAACGGGTCCTACAACATCGGGATGGTCCGCGGCGCCTACCACTTCGCCACCCCGAACGACTCCAGCGGCGCGAACCAGGCCACGTACTTCCTGGCCCACGGCGGCGGCTGGTCCCGCGACGGCAAGACCCTGCCGGGTGCGCTCGACATCGAGTACAACCCGTACGGCGCGACCTGCTACGGCCTGAGCCAGTCCGCGATGGTCAGCTGGATCCGCGACTTCCTCACCACCTACAAGAACCGGACCGGCCGTGACCCGGTGATCTACACGAACCTGGACTGGTGGAGCCAGTGCACCGGTAACAGCACTGCCTTCAACTCGACCAACCCGCTCTGGGTGGCCCGGTACGCCTCCGCACCCGGCACACTGCCCGGTGGCTGGCCGTTCCACACCATCTGGCAGTACAGCTCGACGCCGATCGACCAGGACCGGTTCAACGGCGACCAGTCCAGGTTGGTTGCTCTAGCCAACGGCTAGAAGGAAGGCAGCAGGGGAAATTCTGTTGCAGCGGTCGCATAGTCTCGATCGGTGAGCTTCTCTGTGCCGATCGAGACTGACCGCCTGACCCTGCGCCGGTACGTCGAATCCGACTACGACGACCTGCTGCGCCTGCAGTCCAACCCGGACGTCGCCCGGTTCCTCTTGTACGACGCTCGTACGCCGGAACAGGTCAAAGAAGCCCTTGTCGGGCGGATGACCGACGTACCGATGGATACCGTCGACCAGGCACTCACGCTCGCCGTGATCGAGCGCGAGAACGGTGTGCACCTCGGTGAGGTCACTCTGTTCGTGCAGAGCGTTGAGCAGCGGACGGGTGAGCTCGGGTACGTGTTCCATCCGGAGTCGGCCGGGCGTGGGTTCGCCACGGAGGCAGCTGTGGAGCTGCTGCGGCTGGCGTTCGAGGAGCTCGACATGCACCGCGTCATCGCCCGGTTGGACGCCCGCAACACGGCCTCGTCGAAGCTGCTGCAGCGCCTCGGCCTGCGGCAGGAGGCGCACTTCGTCCGCAACGAGTTCCTGAAGGGCGAATGGACCGACGAACTGGTCTTCGCGATGCTCGCCGACGAGTGGAACAAACGCTCGTAACTATTTGACTTACTCGCGACACAACAAGGCACACGTTCACCGCGACAGCCGGTCATGCCGGGTCTACCGTCGAAAGATGACCACCGCCCGTTCCGTCACCGCCCTGATTCTCGGTGTGGTTGTGCTGAGCGCCGGCAGCTTGCCGAGCGAGGCCGTCAAAGTAGCCCCACCGCGTCAGATCGCCTACCGCACGTGGACGTCGACCAGCGACTTCCTCTCCGGTGCCCGGGCCGGCACCACCGTCTCCGACGGCGCCCTCACGTTCGGGACGTCGACGGGCACCACGTCGTACGTCGACCCGTTCGGGGACGGCACCGCGAAGACGTACGACCAGACCAGTTGGACCTCGCCGAAGGTGAGTACCGGCTTCGGACTGACCGAGCTCGTCGCCTCCTGGAACGCGACCACGCCACCCGGGACCTGGATCGAGGTCTCCCTGGCCGGTACGACGGACGCCGGTGCGGCCACCAAGTGGTACGTGCTCGGCCGCTGGGCCGGTGGCGACGACACGGCCGCCGGCGACATCCACCGGACCTCCGTACCGCAGCAGGGCGACGCGAACGGATCCGTCTCCGTCGACACCTTCGTCGCCGCGTCTGGCCACTGGCTCGACCGGTGGCAGCTGAAGGTCACGCTGTACCGACTCAACGGCACCACACAGTCTCCGATCGTCCGCTCGGTGGGCGCGATGGCCTCCCGGCTGCCCTCCGACCCGAAAGTTGCCGTGAGCCCCCTTGGTGGCGCGGAGGGCGTCGTACTGGACGTTCCGACGTACTCGCAGGAGACGCATATCGGTCAGTACCCACAGTGGGACGGTGGCGGCGAGGCATGGTGTTCGGCCACCTCGACCGCGATGGTGCTGGACTACTGGGGTGCCGGTCCGACCGCAGCCGAGACCGCGTGGGTCGATCCGGCCGACTCGGATCCACAGGTCGACCACTCGGCCCGGTCCGTCTTCGACTACGCGTACGACGGTGCCGGCAACTGGCCCTTCAACACGGCATACGCCGGGACCCGCGGAGTGGACGGATTCATCACCAGACTGCGGTCGCTGACCGAGGCGGAGCAGTTCATCAAGGCGGGGATCCCACTGGTCGCGTCGCTGTCGTTCAAGAAGGGCGATCTGCCCGGTGCGGGCTACGGGACCAACGGACACCTGATGGTGATCGTCGGCTTCGACTCTGCCGGCAACGTGGTCGTCAACGACCCGGCGTCCCATCTGATCGCGAGCAACGACCAGGTGCGGACGACGTACGACCGGGCCGCGTTCGAGAACGCGTGGGTCCCGCACTCCGGCGGTCTCGTGTACGTCATTCACCCGCAGGGCATGCCGTTGCCGGCACCTGTGGATCCGCAGCACAACTGGTGAGAACAGCAGCGCCTGTCACACCGGGGGCGGTGTGACAGGCGCTGTTCTGTGCTGGTTCTCAGCGGGCGAAGAGTGCTCCGGTCAGGTTGGTCGTGAGGTTGCGGAGCGAGTCGGGCAGGTACTGGAGGTGCCAGCCGCGCGGGCCGCGGTACCAGGGGAAGCCCTCGTCCTCCTGGTCGGGAGTGGTGTCGGTGGCGACCAGTGCGTCGATCCAACGCTCCGAACCGCCCAGGACGACGGCGTACGGGAGTGCTCGCGAGCAGAGGTCCGCGTGCTGATCGACCGGCAGCTCGCTGATGTCCATCTCGAGCAGCTCGCCACGGATCGAGGCGACCTGACCAAGTACGCGGCCGGCCGCAGGCGCCTTGGCCGGCATGTAGCGGCCGACGACGATCAGACCCACGCCGACGACGGTGATCGCGATGCCGAGCAGACCCCAGGTCGTCAGCAGTGCGAGCACCACGGTGAGGATCACACCGACCACGGTGGTGCCGATGCCGATCGTCGCCCACAGCGAGCGGGTGCGGTCCGGGCGCTCGTTGAACCAGCCGCGCTTGACCACTCCGTCGTACAGGGCGTCCTGGACCTGGCCGAGGTTCGCCCGCACCTGACGGCCGAGCTCTGAGACCAGGACGGAGTCGGAATCGCCGAAGATCGCACGGATCAGGACGTTCTCGTAGCGATGCAGCTCCTCGGACGGCGCGTTCGCGACCCGACGCAGCTCCCAGTCCGGACGTGCGTACTCGGACTGATGCTCCAGCTCGATGATCGTGATGTGACCACGGACGGCCAGGTCGACGATGGTCGCGGTGACGTCGACCGGGTCGATGCGCTCGTCGATCAGCGTGCCGACCTCGCCGGGCCGCAGGTTGGACGGCGGGGTGAAGTTGATCTGGGTGTCCGTGCCGAGGCTGAACAGCGACGCCGGTACGACCTTCCGCGGGTCGACCCGGTCCCGGCCACGCAGCCGGTACAGGACGAACAGTGCGATCGCACCGAGCAGCAGGACTGCCAGTGCGGTCAGCAACTGGGCGGTGTCGGTGGAGAAGGCACGGGAGAACGTCTTGCGGTACTCGACGATCGAGTTCGCGGCGATCTGGCCTTCGGGAAAGCCGATCGTCATCTTGACCGTGTTCCCCGGCGGCAGGTTCGACTGCTGGAACGTCGGACCGGAGTTCTCACCGATCTGCGCCAGCGAGCACGGGATGTTGCTGTCGATCGGCCCGGCGAAGCAGGAGACGTGCGAGACCTCGGGGACGCTGTAGAAGATGTTCGCGTCCTGGATCGGCAGGTTGATACCGGTCAGCGGGGCGAACTGCAGCTCGGTACCGTTCAGCGTCTTCGCGACCGCACCCTTGACGGTGTAGGTGAAGTCCAGCTCGGTGGTGCCGCTGACGTCCGCGACCGCCACCGAGGTGACGTCGCCGTCGGTCTTCTGCTCGGTCTGCTTGGCCTGGCCACCGGCGGTGACGTGCAGGTCCTGGATCTCCTGGACGTGGTCGATGTCGTCGACCAGATGTTCCCTGGTCACGATGAACCGGGTGAACGTCCCGGTCACGTTGCTCAGCTTCCAGGTCTCGGAGACCCTCAGCAAGCCGTCACGTTCGACCCGGATCTGACTGTCGTAGTTGGTCACAACCGGGTCGGCGGCAGTACCGCCACCGGCCGCACCGGCCGGGACAGCGGTCAGGCCGAAGAGGCCGAGGGCACACAGGGAGAGCCCGAGGAGACGTAGACGCATCGCCCAATCACACCGTAGAGAGAGGGTCAGGTTGACACGGGCACCCTAGCGTCTGACAAGTGTCAGGAGACAGTGGGGACGGCTGGGTGAGCCCGTCACTCACTACGGTGACCGATTGTGTCAGGCAACCAATGGGGTCCCCCACCCGGACCGCAGTACCCGCCGCCTCCGCCACCTCCGCCGATGTCATGGCAGCAGGGACCGGCGTACGGCGGCCCTCCGCCACCACCCCCTTATCGGCCCGGGCAACCGCAGTTCGGCTGGGGACCGCCGCCGGGCGGACCGCGGCCCCCTAAGAAGGGACGTGGTGGTCTGATCGCGCTGTTCGTCGTACTGGGCGTGCTGGTGGTCGGTGTGGTCGCGCTGCAGCTGATCAGTGGTTTCCTCAAGCACAACGGCCCCGACTCGTACAGTGCGCCGGTTCCGACGGTGTCATCGACGTACAGCCCGACGTACGAGCCGTCGGAGAGCCCGTCTGTGGCGCAGACCACTACTGTGCCGACCAGTACCCAGCCGCCCCCGACTCGGCCCACCGCGCCTCGCACGACGGCCAAACCGACGGTCCGGCCGACTACGAAGCCCGGGCCGTCGGACACCGACCTGGTGGCGCGGAACAAGCTCTACAAGGTCGGAGCGATGAGCTCCGTCAACTGCCGGGAGTCCGCGTCCCGACCGGCCACGGCTGCCGGTGCCCGAGCCAACTACAAGAACCTGCTGGCGTGCCTGAACCGGGCCTGGGCTCCCCTGGTGACCAAGGCCGGCGGGCGCTTCAAGGGGCCGAACGTGGTGGCGTTCAGCGGCAGCATCCAGTCCCCCTGCGGGATCGGAGGGTCGGCCGGCGGACCGCCGTTCTACTGCGGGAACACCCGGACGATCTACATGAACCTCAACGAGGACATGGGCAACTACAACCGGTATCCGCAGTCGTACCAGAAGATCTGGGCGCGGATGTGGATGCTGCACCAGTTCGCGCACGAGTACGGGCACCACGTGCAGGCCCTGACCGGGATCCTGTCGGCCAGCGCAGACCTCCAGTACGAGGCGCAGTCCCAGGCGGCCGAGCTGGAAGTCGTCCGGCGCAAGGAACTGCAGGCGTCCTGCTTCTCGGACATCTTCATCGGCTCCAACAAGCGCAGCTACCCGGTCACGGGTCAGGCGCTGTACCAGTGGCAGTGGCTGATCGGGCACGTGACCGACCTCAACAACGACCACGGGGACCCCAACAACCACCAGTACTGGGCCACGCGCGGGTTCAACGGACGCAACCCGAGCGTCTGCAACACATTCACCGCCTCGGGTGCGAGGGTGCAGTAGGCGCCATACTGAGCCGACCGACCGGGCTACTGCGAGCCGACTGGCCGGAGTAACTAGCCTGGCGGGTCCGGATCACGCAAAGTATGTCCGGTGGGTGTGCGGCTGTCGCTGGGGGGAAGGAACCGACCGGCGCGGCTCCCGCACCCGATCAGCGCCGGACGTACCACGCAGACGGCTACACAGAGCATGGTTGTGAGGAGTATCGATGTCGGACAACTGGAACCCTTCCCGGGGGAGCGATCCGGCTGACGGTGATGAGCCGGTCGGCCCGCCGGAGCGCGCCGAGGGGGAAGGCCAGTCGCGGGAGGGCCAATCACGGGAGGGCCAGTCAGGGGAAGACGGCCGGCCGCAGGGAGGGCAGTCCGAGGGGGACGGGCGGCCGCGGACGTGGTGGACCGGGCCGACCGAGGCCAAGCGTGAGTTCCAGGACCCGGCGTCCGGTCAGCGCCCGCCGAACAACTGGTTCGGCCAGGGCTGGGCAAACCGCCGCCCGGTAGACCCCGACCAGCCCTCCACCTGGCAAACCACCCCAGAACAATCCCGCCCGACCCCACCCCAATCCAACCCAGCCCAATCCAACCCAGCCCAGCCCGGCCCAGCCCAGCCCGGCCCAGCCCAGCCCGGTCCGCCCCAGCCCGGAGCCGCGCACTCTGGACCGACCCAGTCCGGTCCAGCTCGGTCAGGGCCGCCTCAGCCCGGCCCAGGTCAGCCCGGCTCAGGTCAGTCCGGCCCTGCCTGGTCAGGTCCGGCTCAGCCTGGTCCAACGCAGCCGGGTTCATCGCAGTCGCGACCGCAGTCAGGTCCGACCCAGTCGGGTTCCGCACAGTCGGGACCGTGGTCCGGTCCGACCCAGCCCGGTTCATCGCAGTCGGGTCCGCAGGCCGGTCGTGCATCGCGTCCCGCGCCGCCCGGTCCGCCACAGTCGGGGCCGGGGCAGCCCGCTCAGCAGTCGTGGCAGTCCGCGCCGCAGCAGTCCCGCCCAACCCACTCAGGTCCTGGCCAATCAGGTCCAGGCCAGTCGGGCTCAGCCCAATCCGGTCCGGGACAGTCAGGTCCGGGGCAGGCTGGTCCGGGGCAGCAGGGTGGGGGTGGGGGTCAGGCGGGTGGGCCGTACTCGGAGAGTTCTTATTTGTGGGGTTCGCCGAATCAGGCGCCTCAGCAGTCGCCGTGGAGTAATGCGCTGCCGCCGCAGCAAGGGCAGGGTCAGCAGCAGCGGGGGCCTCGGCACTCGGCTGGTGGGGGTGGGCAGCTCGGGCCGATGGGTCAGCCGGTGCAGCAGGCTCCGACCTGGCAGTATCCGCCGATCCCGATCCCACAGCCGCCCGGTGGTGGTCGCCGGCGTAAGCCGAAGAAGACCTCCCGCGGTTTCCTGATCGTGCTGGTGGTTCTCGCCGTCGTGGTTGTCGGCTCCGGCATCACCCTGCTGGTCCGCAACCTCGGCAACGACGACAAGCAGGCCACCAACACCCCGACGACAGCACCCGCCTCGGAGACCCCGTCCGCGACGCCGTCGGAGACCCCGAGCCCCACACCGACCAAGCCCCCAGGCCCGACCGCGGACGAGATTGTCACGGCCAGCCCGCTGTACAAGGTCGGTCCGGTCCTGGCCTCGAAGTGTCTCGAGCCCCAGCTGGCTCCGGTCAACTACACGGTGACCAAGGCGTACTACAACGCTCTCCTGCCCTGCCTGAACAGCACCTGGTCGTCGGCGATGAAGAAGGCCAACCTGCCGTTCCGCAGCCCCAAGGCGGTCGTGTACGTCGGCAAGCTGACCACTCCGTGTGGCACCCAGCGCAGCGTGCGAGCGTCGTACTGCGATGCCAACGAGACCATCTACCTGCCGTTCTCGGTCGACAACTCGTACTACAGGTCGAACCCGATGTACACGCGGGCGATCATGCTGAACACGTTCGCGCACGAGTACGGTCACCACGTGCAGAAGCTGGCCGGCATCCTCGGATCGTCACAGGTCCGGGCGAAGTCGATGAACGCGGCCGACAAGCTGCAGGAGAGCCGCCGGCGTGAGCTGCAGGCGACCTGCCTGGGTTCGGTCTACCTGGGCGCGAACGCGGCGTTCACCCCGATGCGCGGCCCGCTCCTGGACAACTGGCGGTTCCTGATCGCGCACAGCGGCGACGACTACGCCCGCCCGCGCGTCCACGACCACGGCAGCCGGGTCAGCAACTACCAGTGGTCGATCGCCGGCTTCAACAAGAAGATGCCTGACGCCTGCAACACCTTCACAGCCACGGAACTAGCTGTTTCTTAGAACAGGCGGCGCGCGGTGGTGAGCGTGCCGCCGAACGCGGTGACGAAGTTGCTGAGCGACTCCCCGATGTCGGACAGGTGCCAGTTCTCTGGACCGGAGTACCAGCCGATGCCGGCATCGGGGTCGTCGTCGTCATCGGTCGCCGCGATCTCCAACGCCCACTTCTCGGTCAACCCGAGGACTGCGGCGTACGGAAGGCACCTGGACGCGAACTCGAGCCGGTGGCTCTGTGGCAGGTCCGCGGACGTCTCGTCGGCCAGGTAGCGCTGCAGACCGGCCACCCGACCCAGCACGGCGGCACCGCGGGCGGTACGAGCCGGTGCGGCCTGGCCGACCAGTGCGAGCACCAGACCGGCTGCCATCACCGCGATCCCAACCAGGGCGTACTTGCTGACGATCGCGAGCACGATGGTCAGTACGACGCCGGCACCGAGCAGCACCACACCCGCAGTGGTCCAGCGGTTCCGCACCGCGTCAGGACGGCTGTTGAACCAGCCCTGCGTGACGACATCGGCGTACAGCTGCTCGCGAACCAGGTTGAGCCGCGGCCGCAGTGAGTGGCCGAGCTGGGACACCACCGCGGAGTCGCCGTCCGCGAAAACCGCGTCCAGCAAGGCCTTCTCGTACGGAAGCAGCTCGGGACCGCCCTGGTGGAGTCGGCGCAGCTCCCAGTCCAGCTTGCCGAAATGTGTCTCGCGCGGCAGCTCGACGATGGTCAGGTAGTTGCGGACGGCAAGGTCCAGCAGGGTGGCGGTGATGTCGACGACATCGGCCGTCTCATCCACCACCGTGCCGACCTGGCCCGGCCGGATCCCGTCCGGTGCGGCGAACTGCGGACCGTCGGCGCCGTCCAGCACCGGGCGCTCGGGAGCGCCCTCGCCCACCTTGCCGGCGTCCCGGCCGCGCAAGAACCACAGCGCGACGGCGCCGAGCAGTCCGATGCCGAAGACAATGACCGCCAGGCCGATCGTGTGGGAGTCGACAGTGAAGGCCCGCCCGAGTGTCCAGCGAGTCTGGAACGTCGCGTTCGGCTTGACCGTTGCCTGGTCGCTCAGTCCGACCAGGAACGTCACGCGACCAGCCGCGGGTACGCCGTTCTGTTCGATCTGCAACGCGGCCGACTCAGCCAGCTGCGACGACGTACACGGCATGCTCGATCCGAGCCGTCCGGCGAAGCAGGTGACCCAGGTGGCGAACGGTACGTTGACGGTGAGGTCGGCCTTTGGGATCGACACACCGAAGCCCTGCACGACCGGCCAGCTCACCTCGCGGCCCTCGGTCGAGTCGGTCACGACGTTGTCGACGGAGTAGCTGTAGACGATCTTGGACTGACCGGACACGTTCAGCGTGAGCTTGTGCCCGCCGTCGATGTCGTCGTTGTGGAAACCCTGTGCTGGTTGGCCGTTCACCGTCGCCGACACATCGCTCAGACCATAGGTGCGGTCCCGCTCGTCGTCCGACCGGACCCGCGTGGCCAGCGTCCGGCTGAACGTCGTACCCCCGGCGGTCAGGTCGACCGTCTCCTTGACCTGCAGCACGCCGTCCTTGGTCAGCGTCGCCTGTGCCGAATAGCCAGTGATCTGGTCGTCCGCTGCCTGCGCAGGCAGCGTGCTCAAGGCAACAAGAGGAGCGGACAAGGAGATCAGCAGGGCAGCCGGGAGGAGTCGGCGCTTCAGTGACATGGGTCGAGAGTAGTCTCGTGCCGGTTCGTGCAGCCAACTCAAGGTGACGAGGGAGGCCAGTCCTGTGAGCAGCCCCTACGGCTACGGCCCGCCACCGGGACCCCCTCGCGGTGTGCTCCCACCACCGCAAGCAGCACCGTGGCCACCACAGGGTCCACGCCCTGGCCAGTTCGGTCCGCCGGTCCAGCAGTACCCGGGCCAATGGGCGCAGCCGTACTACGGCGGTCCAGGCCAGTTCAACGGGTTCCAGCCCCCACGCCGACGCGGTGGCGGTCTCCGGATCTTCGTCCTCGCGTTCATCCTGCTGATCTTCGTGGCGGTGTCGATCGCCGTGCTCGGCACCCTGCTCGGTGGCAGCAGCGGCACGTCGGCCCAGCCGGAGGTGACCGGTCCGACGATCGTGCCGACGGCCACCACGAGCCCGCAGAAGGGTACGGCGGAGGACTACCTGCTCAACGCGGACATCTACCGCACCGGCCCACTGGCTGCGCAGAACTGCCCGGCCGCAGACCTCGGCGACGGCAGCCTCGCCGCGCAGAAGATCTACTACCAGAAGCTCTTCAAGTGCCTGAACGACGCCTGGCGGCCGATCTTCCACGAGTTGGGACAGGACAAGCCGGACCCGGGCCTGGTCGTGTTCGACAAGCCGGTGAACACGCCCTGCGGAAGGTTTCAGCCGCTGTCGGGTCGCGTACTGGCGTTCTACTGCTACGGCAACCAGGTGATGTACACCGACGTCAAGCAGATGAACCGCGCGTTCGGTCCGAAGCAGGATCTGGCCTATCTGATGACGATCTCGCATGAATACGGTCACCATGTGCAGGGTGTGACTGGACTCTTCTACGCGCGTGCCGTGTACTTGCAGGACCACCCCGATGAGACCCTCGAAAGCTCGCGGCGCAACGAGTTGCAGGCGTCGTGCTTCGCGGGGGTGTTCAGCAAGGCGGTGGAGAATTCGTACCCGCTCACCAACCGGCTGGACGAGTTCAAAGAGCAGTCCAGCAACAGCTTCGGTGAAACGCCCGACACCCCGGAGGACGAGCGTACGCATGGCTTGGCGACCACTCAGGGCTTCTGGATCCAGAACGGTTTCAACATCGGTGCGAACAAGGCATGCAACACGTTCGCGGTCTCGGCGGATCTGGTGAAGTGACCGGCCGGCTGATCGGGGGCCGTTATCTTCTGGGGGAGCCACTCGGCTCCGGGGGCATGGGTTCGGTCTGGCGCGCCCACGACCAGCAGCTGGATCGCGTTGTCGCGCTGAAGCGCGCACACCCCGGAGTCGACGACCCGGACGGGCGGCGGCTGCGCCGAGAGGCACGCACCGGCGCCAGACTGCACGACCCGCACGTGGTCACCATCTTCGATGTGGTTGCCGACGGCGACGAGCACTGGCTGGTGCTGGAGTACCTGCCGTCGCGCAGTCTGGACGAGCTGATCTCCGCACGAGGCACTCTGCCGCCGGACGAGGTCGCACGGATCGGTCTGCAGATCGCATCCGCCTTACAGGCAGTGCATGCGGCCGGCGTGATCCATCGCGACCTCAAGCCCGGCAACATCCTCGTCACCACCGACGGTACGGCGAAGCTCGCGGACTTCGGTATCTCCCGGCGGATGTGGGCCGACGCGACGCTGACCGACGCCTCGACCGTCGGTACGCCGGCACACCTCGCCCCGGAAGTGGCCAACGGCAACGAACCCACGGAGGCGTCCGACGTCTTCTCGCTCGGCGCTGTTCTCTACTCCGCAGTGGAAGGGCACTCGCCGTTCGGTACCGATCCGAACCCACTGGTGGTGTTGCGTAAAGCAGCGCACGGAGAGCTCGAGCCGATTCGCCGGGCCGGTCCGTTAACGCCTCTTCTCACCCGCATGCTGGCCGTGGATCCCGCAGAGCGGCCGAGTGATGCCGAGGTGATCAGAGAGCTCGGCGGAGACGCCGTACTGGCTCCTGCGCGGCCTCGGCGACGCTGGGTGATCCCGGCGGCCGCCGGTGGCGTTGCTGCGGCGGTCGTACTGGCGTTGGTGCTGGCACATGCGTTTTCGGGTACGTCGTCGCCCGCCGCCAACTCACCGGCACCGCCCTCGGTGACTCCGCGCCCGACACCCACTCAGCTTCAGGTGGTGGGCAACGCGTTGACGGTGGACCCTTGTGCGCTGATCGACACCGCGACGCTGAGCAAGTTCGGGGATGCAACGCTGGAGCGCGAGTACGGCAACTTCGACCGGTGTGACGTCGTCGTGGAGGGGACGCGCGATCGGGAGGTCGACGTACGCGCCGAGCTCGACCTGCCGGAGGCCGGGGCCGAGCTGCCGCCAGGGAAGGTCCAGAAGTTCACGGGCAACCTGACCGCGGTGATTCGGGAGGAGATCGACGAAGGGGCGTGCGCGCGGGTGCTTGTGCTGGCCGACCACACCCAGGTGCTGGTTGAGGCCAGGCCGACCCAAGGCGACGGCCTGGATGTCTGCGCGATGGCGGAAGCCGTTACGCAGAAGGCGATCGCGGTGCTGAAGGCCGGTCCGATCCCCCGGCGCAGGCAACCGCTCCCGGCCGCGTCGTTGGCGCGTGTGGACGCCTGTTCGTTGCTGGACAACAAGGCCCTCGAGCTGATCCCTGGGGTGGACGCTACGCACCCGGAGACCTCGTTCGGCGGGTGGGGCTGCACCTGGGACAGTACGACGAGCGACCTGTCGGTGGACCTGCGGTTCGACCGGAACCAGCCGCTGAACGCGTCGGACGGAACACCCACGTCCTTGGCCGGCCGATCCGGGTTCCTCATGGACGGTGACGAAGGTCCGGGGACATGCAGTCTGCGGATCGTGTACCGGAAGTTCGTGGACTCGCACGGACAGGATGGGAACGAGCTCATCCACATGGTCTCGTCCGGTCCCGGCAAGCCGTCGTCACTGTGCGGCCTGCTCACCAAGCTCGGCACGGCCGTGGCATTGAACCTCCCCAAGGCCTGACGTGGAGCAGATCGGCCGGAGTCTTCCGCGTGACCAGGCCAGCCTGGCGCACGGCGTACCGGCTGCGGGTCCTGGCACGATCTTCGTCCTCACGGTCGCAGGTGGTGTTTCGGTAGACCCCGTACCCGGTCAGACCATTCTGTTCGGGCGGAACCGTCCTGAGGTCCACGTGTGTGTCGGTGAAGACGATCAGCGCGTCAGCCGACTGCACGGGTCGATCACCTACCGGTCCGGGCAGTGGTGGGTTACTGCGACCGGACGGCTGCCTCTTCGCTTCCCACACGCGCACACGCTGTTTGCGGGCGAGGAGGCCATACCGCTCGCGGCCGGCTACACACCGCTGTTCGTGCTGGGTACGAGCGGTCGTGAACACCTGATGGAGATCTACGTCGCCGGTGACAGCGGTACTCGGCCGGCGATCCGGCACACCGAGCCCACGCAGCCACCGCGGGTCTGGAAGCTCTCGGCTGACGAGCGGCTGGTGCTGACCGTGGTGGGCCAGCGCTACCTCCTCCACGAGCTTCACCCGCTCCCCCTGTCCTGGCGGCAGGCTGCGGACCAGCTGGCCGAGCTACAGCCCGACGCGGGCTGGACCGGCAAGCGAGTCGAGCACCTGGTCGCCAACGTACGTACGCGGCTCTCCCGCGACGGCGTCCCCGGGCTGACCCGGGAAGAGGTCGGTGAGCCGGTGGGGAACGCACTCAACGACAACCTGTTCGAGGCGCTGCTGCTGTCGACCACGCTGGTACCGGCCGACCTCGACGTACTCGATCTCTGAGTTCGGGAGGGGTCCCCGACGATCGGACTTAGCTTCGCGGGGTAGCGCCCCCTTCGGAGCAGGAGTCCCACCATGTTGCAGCAGCTCATCGCGGTGATCGCGGCCATAGCGGCCGGGCTCGTACCGGCCCAGAAGCCGCCTACCTCAGCCCCCGCCGACAGCCAGACCAGCGCCAAGGCCGCCCGGTTGGAGATCACGAGGGGCGGGACGCCGACGAAGCCGCTCGTGTACGACGGCCACGGCAAGGCGGTCGACGGGATCACGGTCGACGCCAGCAACGTCGTCGTACAGAACTACAAGATCGACAAGGCCGAGGCGCCCAGCGTCGAGGTGACCGGGAACCACATCACCGTCCAGAAGCTTACGATCACCAACCCCAAGGGCGGGGACGGCGACGGGCTGCGGTTCTTCGGCAACGACCTGAAGATCCTCGACAACACGATCAGCGGCGCGCGGAACACCGACGACCGGCACGCGGACTGCATGCAGACGTTCGCCGATGACACCCCGCCCAGCCAGCGGGTCCTGATCGAGGGCAACCGCTGCGAAAAGATCGACAACATGTGCCTGATGGCCGAAGGCCCGAACGACGGCGAGGGCGACGGGCACGGTCACAGCAACAACTTCACGTTCCGCAACAACTACTGCGAGACCCTCGATGCCTCGCAGGCGTTGATGATCGAGGACATCCAGCACCTCACCGTCACCGGCAACACCTTCGCCGCCGCCCCCGACAAGGCGATCGGCCTGGCAATCCACTCCACCGACGCCCACATAACCAAAAACAAGCTCAGCACCACCATCGAGTGCTACGTAGGAATCGACACCTCCTCCCGCCCCGGCTACCAAGGCCCCAAGCCGGGATGCGCCCCATGAGAGACAACGCAATCAACGCCCCCTGGTAAGACCACCCCACACCACCACCCCCAGGTCGCCCCGCCCACCCGACCACCCCCACCCAGCCCTCCCGCCACTCCCCCATTTGAGGGGCCGGCCCTTCAAATGGTGGGGTGCGCCGCAGGTATGCACCGCCGCAACCCACCATTTCAGGGGCCGGCCCCTGAAATGGCACAGGTCGCGCGCGGGGGGTTTAGCTGTTGGTGGGGGCGGGGCCGGTGGACTCGCGGAAGATTAGGCGGTTGATGTTGCCTGGGGTGGGGTCGGGGGTGGGGTCGCCGTTGATTTCGGCGAGGAGGCGGCGGATGCCGTCGCGGCCTTGGGTTTCGCGGTCGACGGCGACGGTGGAGATCGACGGCATCGAGAAGCGGCCCATCTCCTCGTCGTCCCAGCCGAACACGCTCAGGTCGCGCGGCACCTCCCACCCGCGCGACCGCGCCCCCCGGATCACGCCCATCGCGATCACGTCGTTCGCCGCCACCACCGCGGTGACCCCGCAATCGTCCGGCAGGCTCGTGATCGCGTCGTACCCGGACTGCCCCCGCCAATCACCGTCGACCGCACCGACCGATCGCAACCCGAGCCGCTCGATCGTCTCCAGGTAGACGCTCTTGCGATTGCGCGCCGAAGCGAACGACATCGCGCCTCCGACATGCAGGAAGGTCCGATGTCCCAAGGACTGCAGGTACTGGATGATCTCCCGCACCTCGGAAGCGTCCGCGAGCTCACCCAGCCCGCGCAGCTCGTCGTCGTACGTGACGCTCTCGACGAACGGAACCTGCCAGCGGCGCTTGCCTTTGACGGCGATCGAGGAGATGGCCAGGATCCCGTCGACCTGACCGGATCGCTCCAGGTCGTCGATCCGCTCCGCCCGCGCCTGCGCACCGCCCTCGACGCTCACCACCTCGACCTGGTACCCGGCCCGGTGGGCCGTCTCCGACGCCGCCGTGAGCAGCCGCCCGGGAAAGGTCTCGCCGGCCGCGAGAACGATCGCCAACCGGTTCGTCTTCCGCGTCCGCATCGACCGGGCGACCAGGTTCGGCCGGTAATCCAGCGCCTTGACCGCATATTCCACTTTGACCCGGGTCGTGGGTTTCAAACTGTCTTTGTCCTGCAAATACCGCGACACCGTCGTGTGCGACACCCCGGCCAGCCGGGCCACCTCGTGGATGGTCGACGGCCGCTTCGCCCCTGCGTCTGCCACGTTCCCCTCCTTGCGTCCCACCATCCGGAACGGCGGAGTACGAACGTTAGCCGATAGCCGCGCCGGGTGGGAGCGGTCCGCACAAATGGGCCGGCGCGAAGGGTTGACACCCCCTCGGGGCTGCGGTTAGCTACCGACTCAGAAGTGGATCGATCACTTTTTTATGGATTGACCCGAGGAGTGCCCGTGGCCGATGTTGACGTTGCTTCTCCGGCTCGCGCTGCCTCGCGCAAACTCTCGCTGTTCACGCGATTGCGCCGCGACTATCCCGTACTGCTGCTCGCGATCCCGGGAATGCTCGTCCTCTTCGCATTCCAGTATTTCCCGCTCTGGGGCAACGTCATCGCATTCCAGGATTACCAGCCGTACCTCGGCGTCAGTAAAAGCCTCTGGTCCGGCCTGCAGAACTTCACCACGATCATCAACGGCGACTCCGAATTCCTGAATGCGGTCAAGAACACGCTGATCCTGACCGCGATCCAGACGGTCATCGTCTTTCCGGCGCCGATCGTCGTCGCACTGGTCCTGCACAGCCTTCTGTCGAACCGGCTCCGCCAGTTCGTCCAGAGCGTGATCTACCTGCCGCACTTCATGTCCTGGGTGATCGTGGTCGCCGTCTTCCAGCAGGTACTGGGCGGGACCGGCATGATCAACAACTGGTTACGGTCGCACGGGTACGACCCGATCAACATCATCGGGAATGCCGACGCGTTCCGCGCACTCCTGACCTCCCAGGTGATGTGGAAAGACACCGGGTGGGCGACGATCTTGTTCCTGGCGGTTTTGTCACAGATCGACAGGTCTCTGTACGAAGCGTCCGCCGTGGACGGCGCCGGCCGTTGGAAACAGACCTGGCACGTGACCCTTCCGGGCCTGAAACCGATCATCATCCTGCTCTTGATTCTCAAACTCGGCGATTCGCTGACCGTCGGTTTCGAACAAATCATCCTACAGCAATCCGCGGTCGGCCGCGACGCGAGCGAAGTGCTCGACACCTATGTCTATAACAACGGAATCATCGGTGGCGATTGGGGCTCGGCCGCGGCCGTCGGCCTGGTGAAAAGTGTGGTCGCGCTGACCCTGGTCCTCTTGGCCAACAAATTGGCACATCGCCTCGGCGAGGAAGGGGTGTACCGCGGATGAGCGCCAAAGCACAACAGGTCCTGGTCGGCGGAATGCCGGTGCCGGGGCGCGCCGAGAAGATTGTCAAGGCCGTCTTTCTCACCGTGATCTGCGCCGTGGTGATCGTGCCTTTCATCGGCGTGATCTCGACGAGCCTCGCCTCACCCGAACAGGTCACTCGCTCCGGCGGCTTCGTGATGTTCCCGACCCACGGAATCGACCTGTCGGCCTACCGTTCGATCCTGTCCGGCGGGACCGTGACGCAGGCGCTGGTGATCAGCGGATTCGTCACCGCCGTCGGTACGGCGCTCGCACTTTTCCTCACCTGCACACTCGGCTGGGCGCTGAGCCGCCGCGGCTCGGTCGGCAACAAGCCACTCCTGCTGCTCGTGCTGATCAGTCTGCTCTTCAACCCGGGACTCATCCCGACGTACCTGGTGGTCCAGCAGTTCGGGCTCCTGAACAGCCTGTGGTCCATCATCCTTCCGGTCTCGGTGAGCGCGTTCAACGTGATCGTCGTACGGGCGTACTTCATCGGCCTGCCGGCCGAAGTGCTCGACTCGGCCCGGATCGACGGCGCTTCGGAGTGGAAGCTGTTCTGGTTCATCGGCCTGCCACTGTCGAAGGCGGTCGTGGCCGTCGTCGGTCTCTTCTACGCGGTCGGTTACTGGAACAACTTCTTCGGTGCGCTGCTGTACCTCAACGACAGCAGCAAGTGGCCGCTGCAACTGGTGTTGCGGACCTATGTCGTCAACGGCGTCGAGATCGGCGCCCAGGACCTGGGGACGGCGGGCGAGGCGCTCCCACCCCAGACGTCCATCCAGATGGCGATCCTGATGATTTCGGTGATCCCCATCCTGTGTGTCTATCCATTCATCCAGCGGCATTTCGCCAAGGGCGTGCTGACCGGCGCCGTGAAGGGCTGAGAGGGATTCAGATGAGTAATCACGATGTACGGCCGGTCACCCGACGGGCTCTCCTGGGCGGAATCGGTGCGCTCGGCGTGGCCGGTGCCATCAGCGGCTGCTCCAATGCCGGCCGCGGCGGCACCACCGCGGGCACCGACCCCTCGACGGAGTCGAAGGTCCGGCCGACCTATGTCCGGTACGACGGGGTCAAGCCGGAGTTCGCCGGTGAGGAGTACAAGATCCCGGACGCGTTCAGCCGTTACCCGGCCAACCCGGTGCAGGCCATCACCAAGCCACCGGGCGACGGCAAGCCGATCAATGTACTCACGTGGACAAACACACCGATCCCGCCGAAGGTCGAACAGAACACGTTCTGGCAGGAGTTCAACCAGCAGGTCGGATCGCCCGTCTCGGTGAGCCTGACTCCGTCGGTCGACTACGCACAGAAGTTCGCCACTGCGGTCGCGGGAGACCAGCTCGGTGACATCTTCCTGGTCGCCGGCGTCCCCCAGGTCACCCAACTGCTCGCCTCGAAGGCGGTGGACCTGACCCCGCACCTGTCCGGGGACAACATCAAGAAGTATCCCTTCCTCGCGAACCTGCCCGAGGTCGCCTGGAACGCGACCATCTTCGGCGGCAAGATCTACGGCGTTCCGATCTCGCGCGGAGCGATCAGCTCGCAGGCGCTGTACAGCCGCGGCGACATCCTCGAGAAACAAGGGCTGAAGGCAGCAGTCAAGAGCGCCGACGATTTCGTTGCCCTCTGCAAGGAACTGACCGACAAGCGGCAGAACCGGTTCGCGCTGGCGACGGCACCGACCCAGTTCGTCCGGAACATGTTCGACATACCGAACAACTGGAGCGAGAACGGCAAGGCCCTGGTCAGCTACCTCGAGCACGAGGCACAACCGGACGCGTTCGAGCTCCTGCGCAAGTTGTGGAGCTCGGGCTACATCCACCCGGACGCCTTCTCGGGACAGAACCAGGACATGAAGACGCGGTTCGCGAACGGCTCGAGCCCACTGGTCCAGGACACGTTCTCCGGTTGGCCGAGCTACCTGCAGACGGCGATCTCGAAGGAAGCCACGATCGCGATCATCCCGCCGCCGAAGCACGACGGCTCCGGCCAGGGCCGGATCTGGCTGGGCGCCCCCACCATCGGTGCGCCGGCCATCGGCTTCTCCGCGATCAGCAAGAAGGCCGAGGCGCGGGTGGAGACGCTGCTGGCGTACCTGAACTTCCTCGCGGCGCCCTTCGGCACCCAGGAGTACCTGTTCCGCAAGTTCGGCCGCGCCGGCATCCATCACACGGTCGTCAACGGCAACCCGGTCCTGACCGAGAAGGGCTTCAGCGAGACCCAGCTCGGCCTGATGTACCAGACGGATTCGCCGTGGACGATCTTCCTGCCGGAGAAGGCCGGCAGCAGCGAGGCCGAGTTCAACGCGATGAAACAGACCGTCCCGACCGCTCTCGCCGACCCGGCCGCCGGCCTGTTCTCCGAGACGAACATCCGCAAGGGCCCGCAGCTCGCCGCCGACATCACCACGGTCACCAACGACATCATCCAGGGCCGCAAACCCGTTTCCGCCTGGGCCGATACGGTCAAGAAGTGGAAGAGCGGGGGCGGCGACAAGATCGCCGAGGAACTCGCCCAAGCACTCGAAGCATCGCGCTAGGGCGTGGCTCTCAGTTCCTACGCCCTTACCGAGAGGAATACCGTTGCCCGACAGTTCCGCACCATCCCAGCAGATCGTCAGGTTCGCCGCAGTCGGCCTGGACCACGCACATATCCACGGCCAGATCGCCGGCCTGATCAACGCCGGCGCGGAGTTCGTCGCGATGGCGACCGACGACCCGTCGGCCGCGATCGCGGTCCAGGTCCGCGAGCGGTACCCCGACGTTCCCGTGGTCGACGATCCCGACGCGTTGATCGGCCGGGACGGCATCGACCTGATCGTGACCGCCGCCGTACCCGATCGGCGCGGGCCCATCGCGGTCGCTGCCTTGCGGGCGGGTAAGGACGTGGTCGCCGACAAGCCCGGCTGTGTAACGTTCGACCAACTGGAGGAGATCGAGAAGGCGGTCGCCGAGAGTGGCCGGTTCTGGTCGGTGACGTTCTCCGAGCGCTTCGAGGTCCGCTGCGTGGTCAAGGCCGGCGAGCTCGCCCGCGACGGGCGGATCGGCACCGTCGTACAGACTCTCGGGCTCGGTCCGCACCGGATCGGCGACCGCGGCCATCTCGGTGGCGGCGCCGGTCGGCCGGACTGGTTCTTCGAGAAGGAGCGGTACGGCGGGATCCTGGCCGATATCGCGTCCCACCAGATCGACCAGTTCCTCTGGTTCACCGGCGCCCGCACCGCCGAGGTCGTGGCCAGCTCGGTCGGGAACTTCGCCAACCCGGACAGGCCCGGCCTGCAGGACTTCGGCGACATCCTGCTGCGCAGCCAGAACGCGCAGGGGTACATCCGGGTCGACTGGTACACCCCCGCCGGCTTGCCGACCTGGGGTGACGGCCGGCTGATGATCCTCGGCACCGAGGGGTACATCGAGCTGCGCAAGTACGTCGACATCGCGGGCCGCGACGGTGGTGATCATCTCTTCCTGGTCGATCAGGACGGCATGCAGCACATCGACTGCTCCGACGTCGAGCTCACCTACTTCGCGGACCTGTTGAACGACGTACGCAATCGGACCACGACCGCGGCGCCGCAGCAGCACACCTTCGAGACGATGCGGCTGGCCCTGACGGCCCAGCAGAATGCGGCCATCCGCGGAGCCGCCCAATGACGGCCGAGCTGAAGGTTGCCATCGTCGGTGCCGGCAACATCAGCCGCGCGCACGCGAAGGCGTACGCCGCCACCGGCCGGATCACCCTCGTCGGTGTCGCCGACATCGTGCGGGCGAAGGCCGAGGAGTCGGCGGCGACGTACGGTTCGAAGCCGTACGGCGGGGTCACGGAGCTGCTGGCGGCAGAGGAGCCCGAACTGGTCTCGGTGTCCACGCCTCCCAGCAGCCACGCGGAGATCGCGATCGAGATCCTGGCGGCCGGCAAGTCGGTCCTGCTCGAGAAACCGCCGGTGTTGAGTCTGGCGGAGCTGGATGCTGTCGCTGAGGCCGAGAAGGCGAGTGCGGGCTCGGTCTACGTGATCTTTCAGCACCGGCACGGGTCCGGCGGATTGCGCGCCGCGAAGCTGCTGGGCAGCGGCGCGCTCGGTGTGCCGCAGGTCGCTGTCTGCGAGACGCTGTGGTTCCGGCCGGTCAGCTACTTCGATCCGGAGTGGCGCGGCACCTGGGTCGGCGAGGGTGGCGGGCCGACGCTCGGCCACGGCATCCACCAGATCGATCTCCTACTGCATCTCCTCGGTCCTTGGCGCACGATCAATGCGACGGCAGTCCGGCTGGATCGGCCGGTCGAGTTCGAGGATGTGTCGATGGCGTCGGTGATCTTCGAGAGCGGTGCGGTGGCGACCGTGATCAACAGCCTGCTGTCGCCCCGGGAGCTGAGCCGGATCCGGATCGACACGACCGGCGGGACCCTCGAGGTCGACCACGTCTACGGCTACTCCGATACCGACTGGTCGTTCTCGCCCGCACCGGGCGCGGCCAAGGCAGCCACGCTAGGCCTCGATCCCGGCACCCAGAAACCACAGTCCGAGATCGGCGACAGCACGACCGACCCATGGACGGCCTCAGCGGGCGACGACATACCAAGCAACCACCAAGCCCAAATCGCCCACCTAGTAGACGACATGCTGGCCGGCCGGCCCCACGAGACAACGCTAGCCAGCACCCGCCCAACCATGGAGTTCGTCACCGCCCTCTACGCCTCAGCCATCACCGGCACCCAAATCCACCGCACCGACCTCACCCCGGGCCACCCGTTCTACACAGCCCTCAACGGCGGCACCCCCCAAACCACGATCACCCAGGCGTTCTCTGCCTAGAGGCCGGAGCAGCCGCAGGACTGTCTGTAGGTGTAGCGGACCGGGAGCTCGATGTGGGCGGGGGCTGTGGGGCCGGTGTCGATGATGGCGAAGAGCTTCTCCGTGGCGACCCGGGCCATTTCTTCGGCTGGGACGCTGACGGTGGAGATCATTGGTGTGGTCAGGCGGGACAGACCGAAGTCGTC
Organism: Kribbella sp. NPDC055071; assembly: GCF_053608045.1. NCBI lineage: Bacteria > Bacillati > Actinomycetota > Actinomycetes > Propionibacteriales > Kribbellaceae > Kribbella > Kribbella sp. NPDC055071. The sequence continues at coordinate 171,934 of NZ_JBSGUS010000011.1, read as the reverse complement.
GAATCCGACGATGGAGATCTGACCTGGTACGTCGATGCCGGCGGCGGTCAGGGCGCGTAGGCCGCCGACGGCCATGTCGTCGTTGGCGAAGACGATTCCGTCGACCTGGCCTGGATCCGCCAGCAACCGCTCGACCGCTGCAACTCCGGAGGCCTCGCTGAGATCTCCTTCGACCACGGTCGGCTCGAGGCCGGCCGCGTCTACCGCCCGGAGAAAACCGGAGCGCCGGTCGATCCCGGTCTGGTGGTCGAGCGTGCCGGTGACGTGCATCAGGTCGCGCCGGCCATGGACCTCGATCAGATGGCGGGTGATCGTCTCACTCGCGGTGACGTCGTCCACGCCGACGCTGACGGAGTCGACCAGCGACGGGAAGTTCCCGATCAGGACCGCGGGCAGCCCGGAGGCGACCAACGCCTCCATGTTCGGATCGTCGATCGCGGCGCTGGTGACGATCACACCGTCGGCCGATCGGGCGCGGAGCACGCGCTCGTACGCGGTACCGGAGTCACCGTCACTCGTCGACACGATGACCTGCGCGCCATGACTGGTCGCCACCGTGGCCAGGCCGGTGAGGATGTGCATGAAATAGAGGTGCCCGAAGGTGTGCTCGGACGTGTTCGGCACGATCAACGCCACCGCGCCGGCCTCCTGGCGGCGCAGGGCGCGGCCCGCCGAGCTGGGCACGTAGCCCAGCTCGGCGACCGCCTTCTCGACCCGAGCCCTGGTGCCGACGCTGATCCTGGTGTTACCGGCCAGCGCCATCGACACCGTGGCGGGCGTGACGCCCACCCGATCCGCGACCTGGGAGATCGTGACCCTCTTGTTCGCGGCCATCCTCAGCTCAGGACTCTCGGGTCGCTGCACCTCAGCTGGTCATCGGGTGTTCCGTTCATTCATCGATCGTAGTTCGCATCAGTTCAACTGGAACTTGTCCGTGCTGACCTGATTGCAGCCAAGGATCTGCAGAGCGGTGCCGTTCGCGGTTGCGGCACCGACCGCACTCATACACTTACCGGACTGCGGATTGAGGATCGTGCCGTCGGCCTGCGGCGTCCACTGCTGCCCGCCGGTGCCGTTGCAGTCGTTGAGCAGCAGGCGTGTCCCATCGGCAGTACCGTTGCCGGCCACGCTCAGGCACCGTCCGAGCGTCCGTACCGTGTGGTCTGCCACGTTGTAGCGCCAGTGCTGGTCCTTCGCGAGCGGACCAGGTGTCTTGATCGTTTGACAGGCCCACAGCTGCACGACCGCGTTGTTCCCGCCGTTGTCCGTTCCGGCGACATCGACGCACACGCCGCGGTTCCGGATCGATACAGGTACGACGAACTGCTGCAGGGCACCCGCCGTACAGTCAGCGAGTTGCAGCACCGAACCGTCCGTCGTACCGGTTGAAGTCAGGCAGCGACCCGACGCGGGATTCCTGACGGTCCCGTCCGCCTGCGGAAGCCAGACCTCGCCGCCGGCCGCGGAGCAGTCGGCCAGTTGGATCGACGACCCGTTCGCCGTACCGGTTGCGGACAGACAGCGGCCGAGCGTGCGCAGGGTGCCTTCGTAGTCGTCCGAGGCAACGTAGTGCATGTCGGCGGCCAGGTCGCGGCACTCCCAGAGGTCGACGACGGTCCCGCTCGTACCGATGTCGTTGCCGTAGACATCGATGCACTTGCCGCCGGGCGCGGAGATCAGCTCACCAGGGCCACCTCCGGTACTCGTTCCGTCGTAGTGCTGGGCGACGATGTTCGCCTGGACCGCGTCGTCGGTGGCGGTCGAGGAGTAGCCAGACGTCATCGCGCCCTCGAAGAAGGTGCCGGTCGCGCGGTTGCTGTTGTCCCCGCCGACGCCGAGGACGATCGAGCCTTCCTGAGCCATCGGGTGCGGTAGCGGGCCTTCTTCCCAGGTACTCAGGCTGCCGCTCTGGGAGTTGCCTCCCTTGAGGGAGAACGTGTTCTGGCCGTTGTTCCGCAGTACGGCGGTCACGAACTTGCTCGGGTTTCCCCGGTTGTTGGCCCAGTGCGCGGTACGGCCCTGCCAGACGCCGTCCTCGAGGTCGGCCTCGACCCACGGCCCGGGATCGGCGGACTCGGTGGCGTTGAGGAACGAGATGTTGAGCGTGTCCATGTGGCCCCGACCGGTGTCCTGGATCGCGGTCTCGACGTTCCCGAAGTCGGAGCAGCAGTTGTCGCTGGCGTTCGTGCCGCTGGCCACCTCGTACATCGACTCAGGCTGGCCGGCGCGAGCGGTGCCGGTGGTCACCGTGCTCGCGCGCCGGTAGCCGGTGACCGGCGGAAGGAACAGGCCGTACGCCTTGTGGCCGGCGACCGTGATCGGCAGGGCGGCGGCGTTCGCGGGCTTGTTCTGCGGCCCACCGGCACCAGGACCGGCGATGGTCAGGTCGTTGTGCCGGCTGGTGTGGTCGTAGATGACCGTCACGTTGCACGTCGTACCGGCGCAGAACGCGTCCTGGGCGGCGGCGTTCGCGTAGCCGCCGGGCTCGAGGAGTCCGACATCGAGAGTGGCGCTGTCGGAGGTGCGCTGCACCCGGTAGAGCGGGCCGTTGTACGACGCGAAGAGTGCGCGCGTCGTACTGAACGCGGCGACGCACGGGGTGCCGCCGTTCGCGTAGATGTCGCAGGGGGCTTCGGTCTGTCCGGCCGCCGCAGCAGGCGACTGGGACGGTACGGCGATCATCGCGGCCAGCAGGGCCGCGATCCCGAGAGTAAGTGGGAGGAGTCTTGGGCGGGGCGAACTCAACATCACGGGACCTCTCTTCAGCAAAGGGTTGACCGTGCCTGATCGTGCTTAATCGATTTAACAGAGAGGTGTACCGTCAGATTTCCGCGAGGTCAACACCTCGACGCCAAGCCGAGGGCGAGCAGCGAAAGGCCCGTTTGAACGCGACACTGAAGGCGAACTGGTCCTGGTAGCCGACCTGGCGAGCCACCACGGCAACGGTCGCGGTGGTGTCGTGGAGGAGGTCCGCGGCCAGCGTCATCCGCCAACTGGTCAGGTAGCCGAGCGGTGGCTGGCCGACCAACTTAGTGAAGCGGGCCGCGAAGGTCGCGCGGGACAGGCCGACCTTGGTGGCGAGCTCGGCGACCGTCCAGCGGTGGCCGGGATCCGCGTGGATGAGGCGCAACGCTTCGCCGACGGCCGGTGTGGTCAGCGCGTGGTACCAGGGCGGCAGGTTGGCTTCCGGTCGCGCACACCAGGCCCGCAACGCCAGCACGAGAACGAAGTCGAGCAACCGATGCAGTACGGCGTCCTGACCCGGCTCCTCCCGAGACACTTCGGCGGTGACCATGTCCAGCGCCGGCCGCGTCCGCGGATCCGCGGGGACCACGGCAGACGCAGGCAGCAGCGACAGCAGCCGCTCACCGACCCCGCCCCGCAGCTCGTAGGCGCCGCGGATCATGATCGTCGCGCCCGACAGGTCGCCGCCGTACGTGCGTGGCGCCGACAACCCCTGCTGCTCCAGCGGCACACCGTCCACCGAGTACTTCCGGCCATCGCGGATCACAAACTCAGGCACCGTCGCCGGATCATCCGCGACCGTATAGCTGCCAACCCCGGTGATCAGCGCGATGTCACCCGCCGCCAACGCCATCGGTACGCCGTCCTCGAGCCGCAACGACGCCCGACCACCGAGCGTCGCAACGACCGTGAGCGACGGAGCATCGGCGTACGTCACCGCCCACGGCGGATGCGCGATCCATTGCCGGACCACCACATCCCGCACTTGCGCCCGCTGAAGCAGGTCGCTCAGGACATCCACACCAATCAGGCTAGACGATCACAAATGGATCTTCGACGTTCTCCCATGGATCGTCTGCCAGGATCGGGCTTGGCTGAAGCCATGACGACAAACCTCATCCTCGGCGGCACCGGGACCACCGGCCGTCGGGTCGCTCAACACCTTCGCTCCGCCGGCCATCCGGTCCGGACGGCGTCTCGCACGGGCAGCGACGTACGACTCGACCTCGACGACCCCACGACCTGGGCTACCGCGCTCGACGGCGTCACCGCCGCCTATCTCGTCGAGCCGACTCTGCACGCCGGCGCGCGGCTGGCTCGATTCGCGGAGCGGGCGATGGAGTCCGGCGTACGACGGCTGGTCCTGCTGTCTGCCGCCCGTGCCGAAGAGGAAGGGCACCCACTGCACGCGGTCGAGCAGACGCTCCGCACCTCGAGCATCGACTGGACCATCCTGCATCCGAACTGGTTCGCCCAGAACTTCAGCGAGGGACCGTGGCGTCAAGCCATCCTCGACGGCGTCCTCGCCCTGCCGACCGGCAGCGGCCGGACGCCATTCATCGACGCCGAGGACATCGCCGCGGTCGCCGCAGCAGCATTGATCGACAGCCGGCACAGCGGCGAGGTGTACGAACTGACCGGCCCACGACCAGTCGGCTTCGGCGAAGCGACCAACCTCATCGCTCGAGCGACAAACCGTCCGATCGGCTACGAGGACGTCGATCCCGACGACTTCACCAAGCGGCAGATCGAGTACGGCGTCACCCCCGGCGGCGCCCAACTCCTCACGAGCATCCTGGTCGCGATCGCGAACGGCGAAGCCGAAACCGTGACCGACGACGTGGACCGAGCACTCGGCCGCCCGGCCCGGGACTTCGAGCTCTACGTCACCGACGCCGCGACGGCAGGACAGTGGAATCTCTGACCAGCAGTGAATCTCACGTCTCCGCGTCGCTTCGCGTTATCCGATTCGTTACCGGGCGGCGTATTATCCGGCCGTGACGTTACGACGCGGGGACCTGGCGCCACCCGCGCGAACGCTGGTGGATGTGCTGCAGGAGACGGCGACGAAGTACGCCGATGAGCCGGCCCTCGACGACGGCAGCGTCAGCCTGAGTTATCGCGAGCTGTTGGTCCAGACGACCAAGTTCGCAAGCCGATTGGTCGAGGCGGGCGTCGGGCCGGGTGACCGCGTCGGCGTGCGGATCTCGTCCGGGCACAACGACCTGTACGTCGCCATTCTCGGGACTCTGCAAGCCGGCGCGGCGTACGTCCCGGTCGATGCCGACGACCCGGACGAACGCGCGGAGCTCGTCTTCGGCGAAGCGGACGTGGCGGCAACGGTCGGCGACGACCTCGTCATCACGGTCACCCGGCCGCTGCCGGCTCCGGTCCTCGGCAACGAGAACGCGGACGGCTACTACGACTACCCCTACAGCGCCCGGATGGACTCCGCAGGTACGACGCAAGCACCACGCGAGACCGTCGGACCCGAGACCACCGACGACGCCTGGATCATCTTCACGTCGGGCTCGACCGGCGTACCCAAAGGCGTTGCCGTCTCGCATCGATCGGCCGCGGCCTTCGTCGATGCGGAGGCGCGGCTGTTCCTGCAGCAGGAGCCGATCGGGCCGGACGACCGCGTGCTCGCAGGTCTGTCGGTCGCGTTCGACGCGTCCTGCGAGGAGATGTGGCTGGCCTGGCGGCACGGCGCGTGTCTGGTGCCGGCGCCGCGGTCGCTGGTGCGGACCGGCATGGACCTCGGGCCGTGGTTGGTTGCCCAGGGCATCACTATCGTCTCAACCGTGCCGACGCTGGCCGCGCTCTGGCCGGCCGATGCGCTCGACCAGGTCCGGCTGCTGATCTTCGGTGGCGAGGCGTGTCCGCCGGAGCTGGCCGAGCGGCTGGCGATCGATGGCCGCGAGGTCTGGAACACCTACGGTCCGACGGAGGCGACGGTCGTTGCCTGCGCCGCGCAGCTCACGGGTCAAGGACCGGTCCGGATCGGACTTCCCCTGGATGGTTGGGATCTGGCCGTTGTCGATGCCGAGGGCAACGAAATTCCGGAAGGTGAGATCGGTCAGCTGATCATCGGCGGCGTCGGCCTGGCCCGATACCTCGACCCGGACAAGGACGCCGAGAAGTTCGCGCCGATGCCGACGCTCGGCTGGGAGCGCGCGTACCGCAGTGGCGACCTCGTCCGCAACGAAGCCGAAGGTCTGTTGTTCCAAGGCCGCGCCGACGAGCAGGTCAAACTCGGTGGCCGCCGGATCGAGCTCGGCGAGGTCGACGCCGCGCTGCAAGCTCTCCCGCAGATCTCCGGTGCCGCGGCCGCCGTTCGCAACAGTGCCGCCGGTAACCAGTTGCTGGTCGGGTACGTCGTACCCGAGGATCCGGACGCGTTCGATCAGGCCAAGGCGACTGCGCGGCTGCGCGAGGAGCTGCCTGCCGCGCTCGTACCGCTGCTGGCCGTGGTGGACACCTTGCCGACGAGGACGTCCGGCAAGGTCGACCGCAACGCGCTGCCCTGGCCACCGCCCGGGATGGACAGCGACGGGCCGGCGGCTGAGCTGAGTGGCACAGCCGGGTGGTTGGCCGAGCGCTGGACGCGGGTCCTCGGTGCGAAGGTCACCGGCCCTGACAACGACTTCTTCCTGCACGGCGGCGGCAGCCTGGCTGCGGCGCAACTGGTGTCGTCCCTGCGCGAGCGCTATCCCGAGGTGACCGTCGGCGACATCTACGAGTACCCACGCCTCGGCGCGCTCGCGGAGCGGCTCGACGATTCGGCGCCCGTGCCGAACGAGCCGCTCGAGCTCCGTGACATCCGGCCGACACCGAAGGGTACGCAGCTCCTGCAGACGGCGCTCACCCTGATCCTGCAGACGGTCGTCGGCGTTCGCTGGCTCGTCTACCTCTTCACCTTGAACAACCTGCTGGCTGAGCTCGTCGGTCCGCTGCCGTGGGCCAGGACGATCTCGTGGTGGTGGATCCTGGCCGGCTGGTTGATCCTGATCACCCCGGCCGGCCGGATGAGCATCTCGGTCGTCGGCGCGCGCATCCTGCTCCGAGGCCTCAAACCTGGCACGTATCCGCGCGGCGGCAACGTGCACGTCCGGCTGTGGGCCGCAGAGAACCTGGCGGACGCCGCCGGCGCAGCCAACCTTGCCGGTGCACCCTGGATCACCTACTACGCCCGCGCGCTCGGCGCGAAGATCGGCCGCGGCGTCGACCTGCACACGCTGCCGCCGGTGACCGGCATGCTCACGATGGGACGCGGCGCGTCGATCGAGCCCGAGGTCGACCTGGCCGGGTACTGGATCGACGGCGACCGGCTGCACGTCGGAGCGGTCACCGTCGGCGCCGAGGCCGTCGTTGGTTCCCGCAGCACGCTGCTGCCGGGCGCAGAGATCGGCCGCAAGGCTGAGATCGCCGCCGGCTCGGCCGTCTCCGGCAAGGTCCCCGCGAACGAACGGTGGTCCGGATCTCCCGCAGCGAGACTCGGCCGGTCCCGGCACCCCTGGCCCGAGAACCGACCGGCCCGCGCGCCTTGGTGGGTCCTTGCGTACGGCATCCAGTCGGCCGTGATGTCGTTGCTCCCGGTCGCCGCGGCCGCTGCGGCGCTCCTCGTTCTCGGGCGTGCGCTGCGAGGCACGACCAGCCTTGGTGATGCGGCGTTGAAGGCCTTGGCCGCGACGCCGTTGATGACGCTGGTCGCCTTTGTGACGCTCGCTCTCCTGACGCTGATCGGTGTGCGGCTGCTCGGCATCGGGATCAAGCCAGGACACTTCCCCGTCCGCAGCCGGATGGGCTGGCAGGTGTGGGCGACGGAGCGGCTGCTCGACTCGGCCCGGACCTTCCTGTTCCCGCTGTACGCGAGCCTGGCGACACCGTGGTGGCTGCGAGCCCTCGGCGCGAAGATCGGCCGCGACGTCGAGGCCTCGACGGTCCTCCTGCTCCCCAAGATGACGACGGTCGGCGAAGGCGCGTTCCTGGCCGACGACACGATGATCGCGTCGTACGAGCTGGGTGGCGGCTGGCTGCACGTGGCCGGCGCGAAGGTCGGCAAGCGCGCCTTCCTCGGCAACTCCGGCATGGCCGCGCCCGGCCGGAGCGTCCCGAAGAACGGCCTGGTCGCCGTGCTCTCCGCTGCTCCGAAGAAGTCCAAGGCCGGTACGTCGTGGCTCGGTTCGCCACCGGTGAAGCTTCGTCGCCAGGCGATCGAGGGTGACCAGAGCCGCACGTTCAATCCGCCGTACAAGCTGAAGGTCGCGCGGGCGCTGGTCGAGCTCTGCCGGTTCGTGCCGATGATGTGCACGGTCCTGGTCGCGCTGGGCGTGCTGTTCGCGCTGCAAGGTCTCGACATCTGGCTCGGGCCGTGGTGGACGTTGGTGCTGTCCGGTGCGGTGATCCTGGCCGCGGGAGCGGTTGCCGGCGGGATCGCGACCGCCGCCAAGTGGCTGATCATCGGCCGCACCCGCGCGGTCGAGTATCCGTTGTGGAGCTCGTTCGTCTGGCGCAACGAGGTCGTCGACAGCTTCGTCGAGCTGGTTGCGGCGCCCTGGTTCGCGAACGCCGCCGCCGGCACGCCGGTGCTCAATCTCTGGCTGCGATCACTCGGGGCGAAGATCGGCAAGGGCGTCTGGTGCGAGACGTACTGGTTGCCCGAGGCGGATCTGGTCACCCTCGGCGACGGCGCCACGGTGAATCGCGGCTGCGTGCTGCAGACGCACCTTTTCCATGATCGAGTTCTCTCCATGAGCACAGTCACCTTCGGATCCGGAGCGACCCTCGGGCCGCACGGCATCGTCCTGCCTGCGGCTACTGTCGGTGCTGGGGCTACTATCGGCCCGGTGTCTCTCGTCATGCGCGGTGAAGGTGTCCCGGCCGGTACTCGGTGGGCGGGGAACCCGATCGCTCCTTGGCAGGGTTGATGGTTGGCCCGATCCGGAGGCAGCAGAGTCAAGGGCTGCCCGGCGCGGCGTCCGCTGAGGATCCCTACGTCCCCACGCACGGCAACGGCGGCTACAAGGTGGAGTCGTACGAGCTCGACCTGGACTACCGGGTCAACAGCAACCGATTGAGCGGCAAGGCAACGATCACGGCGTACGCGACGCAGCCGTTGACCCGGGTCAGCTTCGACCTGTCCACCCTGCGCGTCTCGAAGGTGAGCGTGAACGGTCGCCGCCCGCAGCGCTACGTCCACCGCTCCGGCAAGCTGCACGTCACGCCGGCCGCGACGATCATGGACGGCGCCGAGTTCACCGTCGAGATCCAGTACGCCGGGAACCCGAAGCCCGACGCCAGCCCGTGGGGCGAGCTCGGCTGGGAAGAGCTCACCGAGGGCGTGATCGTCGCGAGCCAGCCCAGCGGCGCGGCGACCTGGTTCCCGTGCAACGACCACCCCGGTGACAAGGCGCATTACCGGATCGCGCTGACCACCGACTCGCCGTACGAGGTGGTCGCGAACGGTCGGCTCGTGTCGCGCCGGGTGAAGGCGAGCCGGACCACATGGGTCTTCGACCAGGCCGCACCGATGGCGACGTACCTGGCAACCGTGCAGATCGGCCGGTACGACGTGGTCGAGCTGGCGACCTCGCCGGTGACGACGCGTGGAGTGCTGCCGGGCGGGCAAATTCGCGAGTTCCGGCATGACTTCGGGCGGCAGCAGGACATGATGAAGCTGTTCTGCCGGTTGTTCGGGCCGTATCCGTTCGGCGGCTACACGGTTGTGGTGACCGACGACGACCTGGAGATTCCCCTGGAGGCACAGGGCATCTCGGTGTTCGGGAGCAATCATGTGGACGGCCGTCGTACCTCCGAACGGCTGGTCGCGCACGAGCTCGCGCATCAGTGGTTCGGGAACAGCCTGACCCCGTCGCGGTGGCAGCACATCTGGCTGAACGAGGGATTCGCCTGCTACTCCGAGTGGTTGTGGTCGGAGGAGTCCGGCGGTCTGTCCGCCGAGCAGCAAGTGTCGAAGGCTTACTCCCGGTTGAAGGGCCTGCCGCAGGATCTGCTCTTGTCGAACCCCGGGCCGGAGCTGATGTTCGACGACCGGCTCTACAAGCGCGGTGCGATCACGCTGCACATGGTCCGACGGCATCTGGGCGACGAAGCGTTCTTCGACATGCTGCGGACGTGGACGAAGACGTACCGGCACGGGTCCGTGACCACGTCCGACTTCGTCGAGCTGGCGACGGGCTTCAGCTCCGACGAAGAGGCGCTCGGGCGGGTGTTCGCCGCCTGGCTGGGTTCGTACGACCTGCCACCCCTGCCCCGGAAGCGTTGACGACATGAGCGCCGGCGTCGAGTTCTTCGGTGGTACGGCGCTGATCATCGTCATCGTGATCATCGCGGGTCGCCACCTGCGGCGTCCGGGCTCGCCGAAAGGCCCGACCTGGGGACACATCACCCTCGCCTCGGCGCTGTTCGTAGTGGCCGGCGCGGTGTACTTCTTCCCGCCGCACAACGTCGTACTGGCCGCGCTCATCATGGTCCTGGGCGCGGGTTTCCTGACGATGGGTGTCGCGACGCTGGGCGGCGGAAACTTCGGCTACTTCGGTGCGTTGGCCGGTGGGCTTGCGGCGCTGCCGTTCCTGATGACGCCGACGCCGCTCGCGCTCAGCATCGTCGGTACGACAATCGACTGCCACGTCCGCGACTACCGCGGCCATGAGGTGTACGAGTTCACCGCGGACTGCCCGGGCGGCAAGAGCTACGACTTCACCAAGCACGGCGCGCACAACTTCCCCGGTGGCAACGTGCCGGTCATCGTCGACCGGCACGGCATCCTGCAGGCGGAGTTCGTCGGCGAGGAGAACGTGACTGCCGACACCGTCGGCGGGATCCTGTGCCTGATTGGTGCCGCGGGCATCGTCGTGGCCGCGCTGGTCCACAACCGACGCCTGCACGGCAACGTCCGGCACGTGGTGAAACCAGGCTTCAGCTCGGGTCCTTAGCTCGTGCGACCTCCGCGGCGGCTTTGACGAAGCGTTCGGTGAGTGGAGTCCTGGTCGACCACGCGGCGCCTGTCCACCAGGTGGCCGCGCGACCTGGCAGCGGGATCAGCCGGACCTCGGGTGGCGCGAACCGTTCGGCCGACTGAGGTACGACGGAAGGCCCGGCGCCGGCCGCGGTCAGCGCGAGGACGGTCGGCAGGTCACCGGACTCCTGGAGTACTTGCGGGTGGCAACCGAGTTCGGCGTACAGGCCGTTGATCTGGGCCGTCAGGCCGGGACCACTGGCCGGAGCGATCCGGACCAGCGGTCGGGAGTCGAGCCAGCTGACCAGGTCGCGCGGGACGCTCTGGGTGGTCGGGACGGCGAGGGTGAGCCGATCTCGCCGTAACCGAAGGTGTTCGAGACCGGCCGGGACAGGCAGCCGGACGAACCCGACCTGCAGTCGGCCGGACAGCAACCGCTCGTACTGGACCGCCGACGAGAGGTCCTCGAGCGAGATGGCGACGCCGGGCCAGCGACTCCGGAACAACGCGACCGCCCGTGGCGCGAGGTCGATCCCGGACTGCCCGAACCCGATCGACAGCGAGCCTTCGTCCCCGGCAGCGACCTGGGCCGCACGCCGCTCGAAGGCCTCGGAACGGTCGAGCAACTCCAGAGCGTCCGGGAGCAGCAACTCGCCGGCCGGGGTCAGTCGGGCACCCTGCCGGCCCCGACTGAACAGGACCGAGCCGACCCGGCGCTCCAGCACCTGGATCTGCTTGGTCAGCGCCGGTTGGCTGGTCGACAGCTCTGCGGCCGCGGCACCGAAGTTCCGCACTCTGGCCAGCGTGACGAACGCGCGCAGCAAACGGAGATCCATAACCTCAGGATATGGAATCGGCCCCGCAGGTGGGTGGACGTCATGGATCGTCGTGCGTTCCCGTGGGACGGTGTTGCTGAGAGCAACCAATCGGCGGGCCGCCGGATACCGTCAGTAGACAAGCGCTGTGGCGATTGCGGTGATTCCTTCGGCCCGGCCGGTGAAACCCAGGCCGTCGGTCGTTGCCGCGCTCACCGATACCTCGGCATCGCAGGCGGCGCTGAGCACCTTCTCGGCTTCCTCCCGGCGAACGCCGATCCGCGGCCGGTTGCACACGATCTGCACCGACACGTTGCCGATCTCGAAGCCGGCGGCCCGCACCCGCCGGGCGGCTTCCGTCACCAGCACGACCCCGGCGGCGCCGGCCCACTCCGGCTCGGCCGTCCCGAAGTTGGATCCCAGGTCACCCAGTCGGGCGGCGCTCAGCAGCGCCGTACAGATCGCGTGGGCGGCCGCGTCGCCATCGGAGTGACCCGCCAGGCCGGCGGCCTCGTCCGGCCAGTGCAGGCCGGCCAGCCACATCGGACGGCCTTCCTCCAGTGGATGGACGTCGATGCCGTTACCGACCCGGGGAATCCTCATGTCTCTGCCAGCCTCTCAGCCAGGAGGGCCTCGGCCAGCAGCAGATCCCGCGGCTGCGTCACCTTGAACGCGTCCTGCGAACCCGCGACCGTCATCACGGTCACCCCGAGCCGCTCGCACAGCATCGCGTCGTCAGTGGCACCGAGTATCCCCGCGGCATGCGCCCGCCGCAGCGTCTGTGGATCGAACCCCTGTGGTGTCTGCACGGCGACCAACGTCGACCGGTCCGGGGTCTCGACCACCTCGCCCGTCGGCGCGACCCGCTTGATGGTGTCCGTCACCGGCACGACCGGTACGACGGCCTGGGCCCCACCACGCACTGCCGCGACCACGCGCTCGATCACGTCGACCGGCACGAAGGCACGCGCCGCGTCGTGCACGAGGATGCAGTCGATCCCGTCGACCGGGACCACATCCAGCGCAGCCTTGACCGAGTCGGGTCGCTCGGCACCGCCGGGGACCACGAGTAGTTGCGCGTCACCGGCGTACGGCTCGAGCTCTTTGCCGATCGTCTCCTCCGTGCCCGGAGGGACGGCGACCACAATGCAGACGAGGTCGGCGGCGGTCGCTGCCTTCAGCCCACGCACCGCGTGGACCAGCAGCGAATCGCCACCGACCTCTCGAAATGCCTTCGGGATCTCTCCACCCAGCCGCAACCCGAGCCCGGCCGCGGGAATCACGACCGCGCTACTCATGCAGGTGCGACACTCAGGAAGCGAGAACCTCGTCGAGGATGGCTTCCGCCTTGTCCTCGTTGGTGTGCTCGGCCAGGGCCAGCTCGGAGACCAGGATCTGGCGAGCCTTCGCCAGCATCCGCTTCTCACCGGCGGACAGACCACGATCACGCTCACGGCGCCACAGGTCGCGGACGACCTCTGCCACCTTCATCACGTCGCCGGAGTGCAGCTTCTCCAGGTTCGCCTTGTACCGTCGCGACCAGTTGGTCGGCTCCTCCGTGTGCGGTGCACGCAGCACGTCGAAGACGCGCTCCAGGCCAGCCTGATCCACGACGTCACGCACGCCGACCAGATCGAGGTTGCACGCGGGGACCCGGACGACCAGGTCGTTCTGAGCGACGATCCTCAAGACCAGGTAGGTCTTGTCCTCACCTTTGATCTGACGGGTCTCGATGTCCTCGATGACGGCCGCTCCGTGATTGGGGTAAACAACCGTCTCGCCGACTGTGAAAGTCATATGTCACGTGCCCCTTTCCAAGATCCATCCTACCACGCGGAAGGTGGTCCGGTCGGGACGTTTGCGCTGGTCAGAGGCCACTTCGCGCCTTGACAAACGCTGTGTGCCGTGCCTTGTGCGCGCGTGAACGGTTGCCCGCGACACCACTTATCTACTTTCAGTCTACCTGCCGGGCGGTAGCCCGCCGTCCGGTCCGGACCGGACGGCGGCTACGCTTTGTCGCGCCGGAGGCGGCTGCCTGACGGCCTTGAAAAGCTTGCACGAGAGGGATTCCAGTGCCGATCACGTTGTCCTCGCGGTCCGTCCGGCGTACCGCGCTGGCGGGTGCCGCCGCCGCTCTCAGTCTCGCGCTGTCGGCGTGCAGCGCGGGCTTCAGCGCCCCGACCTCGCAGGAGTACCAGGCCGCCGAGGGAACCAACGCGAACTCGGGCTCCCTCCACGTCCGGAACATGCTGGTCCTGGCCGATGCCACCGGCAAGGGCGAGTTGCACACGGTCATCGTCAACGACGGCCCCGGCAGCGACACCCTGGTCAAGCTGTCCCAGGCCCCGGCCGGCACGGCCGATGGCATCGACGGCAACTGGGCGCCGGGAGAGGTCACCTTCAGCGCGCTGAAGAAGCCGCTGGACCTGCCCGCCGGTTCGTCGACGCTGTTGCCGCCGGGGACCACCGACGGGAACGGCGAGGACGAGGGCGACCCGATCACGGTCACCGGCGCCAAGCCCGGCCAGATGGTCAACGTGACGATCACGTTCGGCACGGCCGCGCCGATCAACGCCTACGTACCGGTGCTGACCGACGACCACTACTCGCCGACCCCCAGCTCCAACGCGGCCCAGTAATTGCTCCAGGCAATTATTGTTCGGCGGGCAATTATCCCTTGTTCGCCTGGGCGGCCTTCGCCAGCCCCGGGATGATCTTGTCCAGCACCCACGGGACGCTCAGCACGCTGACAGCGCTCATGCCGGAGATGACCTGCTGGTCCTGCAGTGCGAAGGCGCCGCCGTTCTTGACCGCGCCGAGCGACGAATAGACCGGGTCGGCCAGGAACTTCTGGGTCCCGATGCCATCGACGTACGCGACCAGTACGTCGGCGTCGACATCGGCGACCTTCTCCTTGCTGATCGCCAGCGAGAATTCCTGCTTGGTGTTCGTCTTCTCCAGCGCCTCGACGCCCGGCGCGTTCTTGAAGCCCATCTCGTTCAGGATCTGCACGCGCGGGTCGCCGGGCATGTAGACGTAGTTGTCGGCACCGAACGAGCCGACCGTGATCGTCTTCCCCTTGAACTCGGGGTGGTCGGCCGCGACCTGCTTGATCTTGTCGCCGATCCCGGCGATCAACTTCTCCGCGTCGGCCTTCTTGCCGAGCGCCTCACCGACGAGCAGGGTCTGGTCCTGCCAGGTGGTCTGCCACGGCGCCCCCGGGTACGCGACGGTCGGCGCGATCCCGCTCAGGGTCTTGTACGTCGCCTCGTCGAACCCCTCGTACGGAGCCAGGATGACGTCGGGCTTCAGCGCCGCGATCTTCTCGAACGGGTACTTGTCGCCGGTGTCCAGCAGCGTGGTCTTCGCCGGATCGAACTTGTCCGCGTCCCACGCGGTGGTGCCGGCCGCGGTCGGGCCGTACGTCACCTTCGGCATACCGACCGGGGTCTCACCGAGCGCGTAGACGACGTCCTGCGCGTTCCAGCCGAGTGTGACGATCCGCTCCGGCTTCTTCGGGATGGTCGTCGTACCGAACGTGTTCTTCAACGTCACCGGGAACCCGGCTGTCGCCGTACTCGCGGCGCCGTCGGCCTGCTGATCGGCATCGTTGCCACACGCGGCCAGCGTGGTCGCGATCAGTACGGCGCTCGCCGCCGCGCCGATCATTCGGGTACGGGACCAGAACATCATGACTCTCCTTAGTCTGACTGCCTCAACTAAGGAAAGCCTAAGCTAACCCCGGCGGCTCGCGTAGCCCGCGGGGATGTGACTCAGGACTCGGACCGGGTGGGCGAGACCCGGCGAGACCTCAGGATTCGAATTTGTAGCCGAGGCCGCGCACGGTGACGAGGTGCTGCGGATTCGACGGATCCTTCTCCAGCTTGGACCGCAGGCGCTTGACGTGAACGTCCAGCGTCTTGGTGTCGCCCACGTAGTCGGCGCCCCAGATCCGGTCGATCAGCTGCCCACGGGTGAGCACGCGGCCGGTGTTGCGCAGCAGCATTTCGAGCAGCTCGAACTCCTTGAGCGGGAGCCGGATCTCGGTCCCGGACACGGTCACCACGTGCCGCTCCACGTCCATCCGGACCGGACCGGCCTCGAGGGTGTCGGGCAGCAGCTCGACATCCTGACCGCGGCGCAGAACCGCCCGGATGCGGGCCAGCAGCTCCCGCGGACTGTAGGGCTTGGTGACGTAGTCGTCCGCGCCCAGTTCGAGACCGACGACCTTGTCGACCTCGGTGTCCTTGGCGCTGACGATGATCACCGGCACATTGCCCCGGCTGCGCAGCGCCCGGCAGACCTCCGTGCCGGAAAGACCCGGCAGCATCAGGTCGAGCAGGACGATGTCCGCACCGGCCCGGTCGTACTCGTCCAGCGCATCGGGCCCGGTCTCCGCCACGGCGACCTCGAACCCTTCCTTGCGCAGCACGTACGACAACGCGTCGCTGTAGCTCTCTTCGTCTTCGACGACCAGCACTCGGGTCACGAAGCTGCCTCCTTGGTTCTGTCTGACGGGGTAGGCGTCAGGTAGATGGCCGACTCCTCCTGGCTGGCGGAGTCGGTCTGACCCGGAGCGGGTTCGAGCCGCAGCGGGAGTCTCACGGTGAAGGTGGAACCCTGACCTTCGACACTCCAGACCCGCACGTCGCCACCATGAATCGAGGCGATGTGCTTGACGATCGAGAGGCCGAGGCCGGTGCCACCGGTTTCACGGCTGCGGGCCCGGTCGACCCGGTAGAACCGCTCGAAGATGCGTTCCAGGTCGCTGCTCGGGATACCCACGCCCTGGTCGCTGACGGTGACCTCGACCAGGTCCCCGATCGGGTGCGCGGCGACCGCGACCCGGGTGCCGTCGGGGCTGTAGTTGACCGCGTTCTCGACCAGGTTGCCGATCGCGATGGACAGCTGGTCCTCGCTGCCCATCACCTCCAGGCCTGGCTGGGTCTTGACCACGATCTTGATGTCGCGATCCTCGGCGTCGACCCGGCAGCGATCAACGGCGGCGTCGATGACCCCGTTGATGTCGACCGGCCCCGGGTTCTCCAGGGGGTCGTCGCCTTGGAGCCGGGACAACTCGATGATCTCTTTGACCAGCCGGCTCAACCGCGACGCCTCGATCCGCATCCGGTCCGAGAACCGCTGTACGGCCTCGGGATCGTCGGAGGCTTCGGAGACCGCGTCGGCGAGCAGGATCAGTGCACCGACAGGCGTCTTGAGCTCGTGGCTGACGTTGACGGTGAAGTCACGGCGGATCGCTTCGAGCCGCCGTTCGCGGGTCCGGTCCTCGACCAGGACCAGGACCAGCTGGCTGCCGAGCGGCGCCACCCGGGCACTCACGTACTGCGTCGCACCGAGCCGGCCGCGGACAATCTCCAAGTCCTGCTGGCGAATCTCGCCGTCGCGGCGGACCGCGCGGACCATGGTGAGGATGTCGTCGACCACCAACCGCTCACCACGGACGATGCCGAGCACGTGCGCCGGCGCACTGGCCTGGAGCACCTGATCCTCCGGACCCATCACCACCGCGGAGGAGCGCAGAACCGACAGGACCGTGGCGACGCCGGCCGGGACGAACGGGTCGGAGGGCTCCGGAATCTTGCGCTGCGCCCGCTCGGAAAGCATCATCGCGCCAAGTGAAAGCAGAGCCAGGGCCGCGCCGATGACGCCGCCCAGCACCGCAGCCAGCGTGGGGTCCACGGCAACGATGCTACGCGGGCAACCAGCAGGGAAAGACCGAATGAGCACGGGATGACCGGGACGCGACCGAACTGTTCATCGCGCGTTCACCACTCGTCGCCGTCCGGCAACCTCAGCGGCATACGGTCACCGGTGGACGGGTACTGGTCTGATACTTGCCACTCGAGCCACCGCAGCACCGGACACCACAGATCGGAATCGAACACAATGCGTGACAGTTATCACGAGCAGCTCGACGACATCCTCGCCGAACTGGAGCGGATGACGCGGACGGTGTCCACCGCCGTACGGCGGTCCACCTCGGCGCTGCTGGAGGCGGACATCCGCCTCGCCGAAGAGGTCATTGCCGCCGACATCCAGCTCGACGCCGCCGGTGAGGGTGTCGAGGAGAAGGTGTTCGAGCTGATGGCGCGGCAGTCGCCGGTCGCCAACGAACTGCGGATGCTCGTCGCGGCCCTGCGCATGGTCGCCGACCTCGAGCGGATGGGCGACCTCGCCGCCCACGTCTCCAAGATCGCCCGGATGCGCTACCCGGCCCCCGCCATTCCCGCCGAGCTGCACGACGTCATCCAGGAGATGGGCACCGTCGCCGGCAAGATGGTCAACGCCGCCGGTGACGTGATCCGCTCCCGCGACGTCGAGGCCGCCGCCAGGCTGGAAGCCACCGACGACCAGATGGACTCGCTGCGCACCAGCCAGTTCCGCCTGATGATGGACGACGCCTGGCCGCACGGCGTCGAGGTCGCTGTCGACATCGCCCTCCTCGGCCGCTACTACGAGCGCATCTCCGACCACGCCGTCTCCATGGCCCGCCGAGTCGTCTACCTCGTCACCGGCGAACTCCCCGTAGCCATCGGCGGCACCGCCGCCGGCTCCGGCGCAGGCGCCTCAACCCCCAACCCCAACGGCAACTAGCTTCCCCCCAAGGCGCCCCCGGCAAACAGTTGCCGAGGGCGCCTTGTTCCGTTGCACCCGCCGCTCAGCAGGGGACTCCGGTCATTGGCGGACTCGCACCACTCACCAACCACGTCGGCGAGCGCCTGCTGACCGCTCAACCACCCGCCCGGCGGGACGCGATCCGCAGTTGCTGAGTGGCCGGCGTCCGCCCGAGGCGCGGATCTCCGGCCCATCACAATCACCACCGAGCGCGAGCAGCACGCCTGGTTCCCGACCGGCCGACGGATTGTGATGGCCTGGAGATCCGCGCCCGGCTGATCCGAGCCCCTGGCACCAACCCCATGCGCGGGTGGTCGCGCGCGAGGGGAGTGTGGTAGCCACGCGAGGCGTCCTTCAACGCGCCGGTGGTACATTGGAGACGTAACAAATTCGCGGTATCGGAGCATGGGGAATCAGTCCCAGCGGTTCATCACCGGATGCTCCGGCTGAAGTGGACGATCCGGGTTCGAATCCCGGCGCCCTCCTTGGAGGGACGTAGCTCAACGGCAGAGCCCCACTTTTTCTTCAGAGGCGGGCCACCCCGGTGGCCCGCCTCTTATCATGTGCCGGCCAGCACGACGCGAATCGCGGCGCCGAGCTCGCGCTCGGTCAACTTGAGCCCGGCATAGTGCCGTCGAGCCTTTCCTGCCGCTTTGCGCTCGAACTGGTGCCGATTCAGGATGCCGGGTTCCTCGGCAAGCACGTCTTCGATGACGAGCTCCGCCCACAGGCTGCGGCTGAGGGAGTCGCGGAGGATGACGTTCGCCTGGCGTCCGAGGGATTTCGTCACTGCCAAAGTGAGGATGAGTTCCGGGTGGCCGAACTCCACCCGATCGCCCGTTGCGATCCCGGCGAGGGATTTCTTCGCCACCTTCACCCAGGCGGCCTCTGCCGTCGGGGTCCACAGCGCCACCTTGTCGATCAGCGCCTGATGCGCCCGGCCGCCGCTGTGAATGGTTGCGTTGCGCATCAGCCGAACCGTGTCGATCTGGATGATGCTGTCCGCGTCGAATGTCTTACCGGTGGCGGTTTCGATCGCATCGTGCAACTGCGCGAGCACCGCGTTGCAGGCATTCGAGGGTGCCTTCCCATCGCGAATAAGCAGTCCGACACAGGTCTTGAGAAAGTCTTCGTGTAGCGCAAGAGCGTACGGAACGCTCATCGCGCCGAGATGCGTGTCGGCGGACTGCAAGATCGACCGTGCAGCTTCGGTCCGGAGGTTGAAGCGGCGGATGTGCGGGACGCGGGGAAATACCTCGGGAAGCAAGGTATCTGACCCCTCGGTCAGCTGCAGCAAATGCGATGCCAACTGGGCGCCGGCCAACAGTCCCATCATCGCGTTGCTGGCGTCTTGACGCTGAACCTCGAACGCCCGGTACTCAGCGAACTGCACGATCCCGCGTCCCACGTACTTCCTTCCACCGACCCGCTAAAACCCTCACCAACCGCTGTCCGGTGAGCACGTCTCAGGGCGCCAGGCCCAGAGGTGAACCAATAGGTACCAGGATCCGCCTACATTGCGTAATCACGGCTCCGAGCCGAAGGTCGTGCGACGTTCTCCCCCAGAAGCCGCGGGACCTCGGCGCCGCACCCTCGCGTGATCCAGTAGTTGGCGCCAACTGCGAGAGCGCGTGATCGAAGGTGGCGCCCCGGCGGAGCCGGCAACAGGCAGCCGCGCCGGAGGCGTGAACTCCTCGCCGTACCCGCGCGTGACCCAGTACCCGGCGCCAAGTGCAGGAGCGCGTCATCGCAGTTGGCGCCCCCGGACGGAGCCGGCAGACAGTCAGCCGCGCCGGAGGCGGGTCGTTTGGGGTTAGCGGCCCTGGTTTTTTACGGCTTCTATGGAGGCTTGGGCGGCGGCTGGGTCCAGGTATTCGCCGCCGGGGGTGAGGGGGGTGAAGTCGTCGTCGAGTTCGTAGTAGAGGGGGATGCCGGTGGGGATGTTCAGGCCTACTACGGTTTTCTCGTCGAGGTTGTCGAGGTGTTTGACGAGGGCTCGCAGGGAGTTGCCGTGGGCGGCTACCAGGACGGTTTTGCCGGCGCGGAGGTCGGGCACGATCGCGTCGTACCAGTAGGGGAGCATGCGCTCGACGACGTCCTTGAGGCACTCGGTGGTGGGGAGTAGCTCGGACGGGAGCCCAGCGTAGCGGGGGTCGCCGGCCTGGTCGTATTCGGAGCCGCGCTCGATCGCCGGCGGCGGGGTGTCGTAGGAACGGCGGAACAGCATGAACTGCTCCTCGCCGAGCTCCTCCAGGGTCTGCTTCTTGTCCTTGCCCTGCAGGCCGCCGTAGTGACGCTCGTTCAGCCGCCAGGAGCGTCGTACGTCGATCCACTGGCGACCGGCGACCTCGAGCGCGATGTTCGCGGTGCGGATCGCGCGGCTCAGCACCGAGGTGTGCAGTACGTCGGGGAGCAGGTCGCGGTCACGGATCAGCTCACCACCCCGCTGCGCCTCCTCGACACCCTGGGCGTTCAGGTCGACGTCGACCCACCCGGTGAAGAGGTTCTTGGCGTTCCAGTCGCTGTGGCCGTGGCGGAGCAGGATCAGGCGATAGGTCATGCCTCGGAGTCTATCGAGGCTCCAGCCAGCCCTTGAAGGCGTCCAGGTTCCGGGTGGATTCGCCCCGCGACACCCGCCAGTCGTACTCCTTGCGGATCGACGACGCGAACCCCAGTTCAAGGATCATGTTGAACGACGAATCCGAGTATTCGAGCACCGCACCCAGCAACCGATCGACCTCGGTCGGCGTGATCGCGTGCAGCGGGACGTGCCCGTCCAGGTGGATGTCACCCATGTGGTCGACGGCGAAGGCGACGCCGTACATCTTCAGGTTCCGCTCGAGCAACCACCGGTAGACCGCCGCGTGATTCTCGTCCGGATGCCGGGCCACGAACGCGTGCACCTGCACAGCCTGCGCCCCGACGGTCAACGTGACCGTGGTCTTGAGCTTCCGCTCCCCCGGCAGGTCCGCGATGAACGCGCCCGGCGTCGGCTCGGTGAACTCGATGTCGTTCTCGGTCAGCACCTCGCGGATCACGTCCGCCGCCGCGACTCTCACCCGTTCACCTCCGCGGCGATCTCGGCCGCCATCGTGTCCGCTGCGGTCCGGTACGCCGCCAGCGTCTTGCGGGCGGTCAACTCCCAGCCGAAGCCTTGTGCGTGCTTGAGTGCCGCCCGGCTCATGTTCTCGCGCGTACCCGGATCCGTCGCGATCCGGCTCAGCGCGTCGGCGAAGTCGTCGACGCTGTGCCCCCGCACCAGTAACCCGGTCTGCCCGTCGACCACCGCCGTACTCAGACCGCCGACCGCCGCCGCGACCACCGGCGTCCCACAGGCCTGTGCCTCCAAAGCCACCAAACCAAAGGATTCCGAGTACGACGGAACACACACGACGGACGCGGCCCGGTACCACTCCGCCAACCCCGGCCGCTCCATCGGCTTCACGAACCGGGTCACGTCGTCCACGCCCAACGCCCGCGCCAACTCCGCATGCGCCTCCGGATGCTCCATCCCGTTGCCCGACGGCCCACCGATGATCGCCACCACCAGCCGTGACCGCAGCGCCGGATCCCGCTCAAGCATCCGCGCGGCCGCCCGGATCAGCAGGTCCGGCGCCTTCAACGTCTGGATCCGACCGACAAACGCCAGTACGACGGCATCGGGAGCGACTCCGACAGCCTTCCGGGCCGCACCCTGAGAACCCGGCGTGAACATGTCCAGATCCACGCCAGGGTTGACCACCTCGACCTTGGCCGGCGATGCGCCGTACAGCGAGATCAGCTCGCGCGACTCTTCATCGGTGTTGGCCAGCAAGCGATCCGCGGCCTCGACGACCTGCTCCTCCCCGAGCAGCCGCGCAGGCGGTTCGGGTACGTCGTCCTCGGCAAGGCTGGCGTTCTTCACTTTCGCCATCGTGTGCATGGTGTGGACCAGCGGGACTGCCCAACGGTCACGGGCGAGCAATCCGACCTGGCCGGACAACCAGTAGTGCGAGTGGATCACGTCGTACCAGCCGGGCTCGTGGATCGCCTCGGCGCGCAGGACAGCGCGGGCGAACGTGCACAGCTGGGCGGGCAGCTCGTTCTTGGTGAGTCCTTCGTACGGACCGGCCGCGACGTTGCGGACCATCACGCCGGGCATCAGCTCGACCCGCGGGGGCTGCGCCGACGCGGTAGCCCGGGTGAACACGTCGACCTCGATCCCCAGGCCCGCGAGCTGCTTGGACAGCTCCACCACGTACACGTTCATCCCGCCGGCGTCCCCGGTGCCCGGTTGGTCCAGCGGCGACGTGTGCAGGCTGATCATTGCGACCCGCCGCGGCGGACGGTCGGCGGACGGCGGTTCGGTCACCTCGTCAGGGTAACTCCGGAGCCTCCGCCGGGAATCGGGAGATCTCCCTATCAGTGGCCGTCCAGCTGGCCAGCAACCGGAGGTTCTGCTCGGACGTCGAGCCCGGCTCGACGGTGTAGGTGACCAGCAGCTGATCCGGGTCACCGGGCGGCTGCAGGGTCTCGTACTGGACGGCGATGTCACCAACGATCGAGTGGTGCTGCAGCTTCGCCCCGAAGGTCTTGTCCTTCACCTCGTGCCGGGCCCAGAACGACCGGAAGTCGTCGCTGTGGATCGACAGCTCCCCGATCAGCTCGGCGAGCTCCGGGTCGTCCGGGTAGCGGCCGGCGTACATCCGCAGATACCCGACGGTCTCCTCCGCGACCCCTTCCCACTCCGGGTAGAAGTCGCGCGTCGCCGGGTCGAGGAAGACCAGCCGCGGGATATTGCGTTCCTTGGCGTCCATCGCGTCGAAGTCCGCGATCAGGGCGGCGGCCAGCCGGTTCCAGCCGATTACGTCCATCCGGCGGCCGAGCACGAAGGCCGGTACGTCGGGCATCGAGTCGAGCAACCGTTGCAAGCCGGGTCGCAACCGTTGCGTCGTACGACGTGGCGCCCGGCGCCGGCCCGGTTTCGCCAGCAAGGCCAGGTGGATGCGCTCGTCCGTGGTCAGGCTGAGCACATCCGCGACCGCGTCGAGGATCTCCTGCGAGACGTTCTCGGTGCGACCTTGCTCGAGCCGCACGTAGTAGTCAGCGCTCACCCCGGCCGCCTGCGCGAGCTCCTCACGCCGCAGACCGGGAACCCGCCGACGGCCGCCGAACACCTTCAGCCCCAGGTCCTCGGGCTGCACCCGGGCCCTCCGTGACTTCAGGAATTCGCTCAGCTCCTCGCGACGGTCCATAGGCCCAGTATCCAGATCGCCCGGGTCCGCAACCTGGTCCTGCCAGAACCAGGTTCAGCCAACCCAGGCTCAACAGACGTCTGGGTAGCCGTCGAGGCCGCCGACAGGATCGGTGTCATCACCCCACGAACCTGGAGAACCTGATGACCAACCTGACCGGTCGTAACGCAGTAGTCACCGGTGCCGCGAGCGGTATCGGCGCAGCGATTGCCGAGCAGTTCGCCGCCGCCGGTGCCAACGTCGCCCTGGTATCGCGCCGACAGGACCGGCTGGACGACCTGGCCGGCAAGCTCGGCCCACAGGCCTTCGGCGTCGCCCTCGACGTGACCTCGCAGGCCTCGGTCGACGCGGGCGTCGACCGGATCCACGAGCGGCTCGGCGTCGTCGACCTGGTGGTGAACGCAGCCGGCGTGATGCTGGCCGCACCGGTCGACCAGGCCGCGTTCGACGACTGGACCCGGATGATCGACACCAACCTGACTGGTGCCCTGCGACTCGTGCACGCGTTCGCTCCGGACCTGATCAAGTCCGCCGCCGAGGGCCGGACCGCGGACCTGGTGAACATCTCGTCGATCGCCGCGCACGTGGCCTTCCCCGAGTACGCCGTCTATGGCGCCACCAAGGCCGCCCTCACCCAACTGTCCGCGGCGCTCCGGTCGGACCTTTCGCCGTACGACGTCCGCGTCACGAACCTCGAACCCGGACTGACCGACACGGAACTCGCCACCCACCTCAACTCCACCGGCCAGGACCTGATCGCGTCGATGAACGACCAGATCGGGCCGCTCACCGCCACCGACATCGCGGACGTCGTCACGTTCACGGTCAGCCGGCGACGCGAACTCAACCTGCCGCAGATCGTCGCGCAGCCCACGCGTCAGGCCTGACGCCCCGCGAGGTAGACGGCCACCGGGCGGGCGAGCGTCGTGATGTCGGCGGTCGGATCGCCATCGACGAGCACGAGGTCGGCGTCCGCTCCCGACCGCAGACGGCCCTTCCGGTCCCCGAGGCCGAGGGCGTCCGCGGCGGCTGAGGTCGCGGCGGTCAGGGCGGCCGTGGCCGAGAGACCGGAGTGGACGTACTCGGCCAAGGTCGCAGGCAGCAGCCCGTGCGGCTTCGCGGGTCCGATACCGCCGTCGGACCCGGCGACGATCCGGACTCCCCCATCGGACAAGCGGCGTACGGCCTGCTGCAGGGCAGCCTCGCTGATCCCGGCCTTGGCGACCAGGTCCAGAATCGCGGGCGGTACGACGATCGACGGGTCGGAGCCGAGCGTGCCGCACACTGCGATCCCGCTGGCGGCCAGTGCGGCGAGCAACTCCTCGTCGATCGCCACCCCTGTCGGTGTCAGGCAGGTGCAGTGCTCGATCCCGTCGACGCCCACGGCCAAGGCTTGCCGTACGGCGGAAAGCGCGTGCGCATGCGCGGTGATCGGCAGACCCACCTCATGTGCTGCCGCGACGGCAACCGCCAGATCGGCCTCGGTGAACTGCGGACTCATGGTGTCCGAGCCCGGCGTCAGTACACCGCCACTGGCCATGATCTTGATGACGTCGGCGCCCTTGTCGGCCCGTTGATGTACGGCCGCACGCATCTCGTCGGGACCCGCGACCTCACCACCCAGCGACCAGCAATGCCCGCCCACGCTGGTGAGTGGTGTACCCGCGGCAACGACCGTCGGCAGTCCCGTGAGGCCTCGCCGGCGCCAGTCGAGTACGGCGTCGTTCCGGTCGCCCAGGTCGCGGACCGTCGTGACTCCGGCCTGCAGGTGGATCCGCAGCGACTGCTCGATCGTGTCATCGCCGGATTCAGCCAGGCGATCGAGCGCACCTGGACCGGCGTCGGCGGACAGATGCACATGCGCGTCGATCAGTCCCGGTACGACGGTCCCGCCAGGCACCTCGTGGATCGGCCACCCCTCGGGCACCTCGCGCGTGGTCGCGGTGATCAGGCCGTCCTCGACGAGTACGACGGTCTCGTCGAGAACCCGTTCGCCGTCGAAGATCCGGTCGGCCCGCACCGCCATTCTGCTCATGCGCGCAGTCTCGCCCAGCCGGGGTCCAACGAGCCACGGTCCAGCGCGACACCGTCCAGCTAAGCCGGATCCTGCGGTAGTGCGAGGGTCTGGCCGGTCTCGAGGGCGGCGTTGATACTGCGGGTCAGCACGGCCTTGAGGTCCGCGGTCTCCTTGCTGAGCTCGTCGATCAGGCCGCTGTGGTTGGCGATCTCGGTGCTGGCGAGGAGTTCGACGTACCGATCGCGATCCTCGAGGGCGGTGGTGAGGACGGATTCGGCCTTGAGCACGGCGTCCGCCTCGAGCGCCTGTTCGGCGTACCGCTCGAGCTTGGCGACCTTGGCCTCCATCGCGGTCGCGGACAACTCGATCGCCTGTCGCTGCGGACCGAGCACGGCATCGAGCTGGGCGGCTGACAGCTGTCCGCGGAGCTCGACCTGGCGGGCGCGCAGGACCGACTGTTGCTGGAGCACCCGGCCGATGTCCCATAGTTGCTCGGGCAGGACCACCTCGTTCTTCACCGCGTCCAGCAGGCCCATCCGGTTCACGGCGGACTCCTGCACCGAGCCGACGGCCTGTTGTGCGCGCAGCATCAACGCAGTGGCGGCCTTGTCCCAGTCCGCCGGGAGCAGGTACTGACCGTGATGCACCCGAGCCGCGGTCCGCTCCTTGGACTCGACCAGTGTGCCGATGAGCATCGCGATCAGCAGCAGGACGCCGATCACCCCGACAGCACCGCTCAAGGCGACGGCCACGTCGTCCGGGAAGACGCCGACGAGGATCCACCGGAGGAAGAGCCAGACGCCGTACTCCATCGCGGCGAAGACGACCAGGCCGCCGATCGTGGCGCCGGTCGCGTCCCGCAGGTCGATGTACTTCGGCGGGACCGGGGCACTCGCCGGGACCAGGATCTTCTTGTGGTCGGCGAGCAGTTTGCGGACATCCGGCGCGAGCTCGGGCGAGAAGAGCGGCTGCACCTTCTTCTGCTTCTTCGTTTTCTTCGGGTCCTCGGTCGCCATCCCCACCCCTGATCATCGAGCGTCCGCACAGTACCGACGTTCTACTGTGTGGACTGGTTCCGGCTCTTGGCAAGCGGGCTGAGAGACTGGGAGTCATGACTTCCGAGCGTCCTCTTGCCGTCGTGACCGGAGCGAGCAGTGGGATCGGGGCCGCGTCCGCGCGGTACCTGGCCCGCGAAGGGTTCGAGGTGATCGCCGCCGCGCGTCGCCTCGATCGGATCGAGGCGCTGGCCAAGGAGATCGACGGACGCGCTGTCCGGTGCGACGTCACGTCTGTCGAGGATGTGGCCGCGCTGGCCGAGGCCGTCGGCGGCGAGCTCGCCGTACTGGTGAACAACGCCGGCGGCGCGTTCGGGTTCGAGCCGGTGGCCGAGGCGGACCTGGACGCGTGGCGGCGGATGTTCGAGGTGAACGTGATCGGGGTCGCTTCCGTGACGAAGTCGTTGCTCCCGGCCCTTATCGCCGGGAAGGGCACGATCATCGTGATGGGCTCGACGGCCGGCCAGGTCGCCTACGAGGGCGGCGGCGGGTACGTCGCGGCGAAGCACGGCACCACGGCCCTCGTCGACACCCTCCGGCTCGAGCTGTACGACCAGCCGGTCCGCGTCTGCGAGATCGCGCCGGGGATGGTTCGCAGTGAGGGCTTCGCGCTGACCCGCTTCGAGGGCGACCAGGCCAAGGCCGACGCCGTGTACGCCGGTGTCGCCGAGCCACTCACCTCCGACGACATCGCCGACATCGTCGCCTGGATCGCCACCCGCCCGGCCCACGTCAACGTCGACCGCATCACCGTCCGCCCCCGGGCCCAGGCCGCCCAGCACAAGGTGTACCGGGTGTTCGACTAGCCTCACGCCGCCCCGACTCAACCGCAGCGCGCTCCGCAATTTGCCTGGCCGACCCACCAATTTGGCTGGTCAACCCACCAAATCCGGGGTTAGTCACCCACGTTCCGGGTCACAAACCCCTGACTTCGTGGGTACACCAGCCAAATTGGTCGGTCTGCCAGGCAAATGGTCAGCGCCGGCGGGCGTACGACACGAGGCGGTTGGCGACCGTCCGGATGCCGTCTGACTGCAGCAACTCGACCACAATGCCGTGGGGAAACCATTCGCTCCTCTTCCGCGACCCCGACGGCAACTTCGTCAACCTCTTCACGCCACTGCAAGCGGCGTGACCGTGAATCACCTGGCGCGGAGGCGGTCGACCGGGGGTGAGGGGATCGGGAGGGGGGCGGCGGGAGTGGGGAGTTCGTACGTCGCGTAGATGCGGCGGCGGATCGCTTCCAGGGGGAAGGTCTCGCGATAGATCGCGAGTTTGACGGTGACGCCCTCTAAGGTTGCTCTGAGCAACATTTCCTCGACGGCGGGCTCGGCGGCGCCGCGCGCGGCGAAGACCTCGCGGATCGCATCCTCGACCAGGGACAGGCGGGCCGACTTGGCGGTCTCGACGCGGGCGAACACGTCGTGCGTGGTCGGCTGCATCATCAGCGTGATCGCGAGCCGCTGGATCGGGAGCGTGGTCGCGGCGGCCATCAGAGCGCCGTCGATGATGCCCGCCAGTCGCTCGTCCGGCGTCCCCTGGATCGTCAGGATGCCGGCGATGCCGTCCAGCCAGCGGTCCAGCAGCTCGGCGGCGAGCTGCTCCTTCGTGGCGAAGTAGTACGACACCAGGCCGCGGGAGACACCGGCGGCCGCCGTCACGTCCGAGATGGACGCGGCCTCGTAGCCCTTGGCGGCGAAGACCTCCAGCGCGGCGGCCAGGATGCGCTCCCGGGAGCGCTCACGCAGCTCCTGATTCGCAGTCGCGGAACGCGGCACGGCATTCCCTTCCGGTCGTGACCCCGAAGCGCCGGACAACCCCCCATGCCCGGCGCTCCCAGGCCGACCCCCCGCTGTACTGCGACCCCTCCCCAGGCGCCGTCTATAGACTGGATGTCCAGTCAACAAATGTCAAAGACATCGCCCGTTTCGTGGACACGATCCGTCACGGGTAGAATGGGTGCGCTGTGACCTGCGTCGGTTGGCTTTCCTGAGCGATACAACACGCCGTAGCCACCACCTGACATCCAGTCCTCAACTGTCAGTCATCTGCCAGTCACCTCTGCCTTGGAGCGCTTCCCCATGTCTGTCCGTAACGACCTGCGCAATGTCGCGATCGTGGCCCACGTCGACCACGGGAAGACCACCTTGGTCGACGCGATGCTCTGGCAGTCCGGCGCTTTCGGCGCGCACCAGCACGTCGACGAACGCGCGATGGACTCCGGTGACCTGGAGCGCGAAAAGGGCATCACGATCCTGGCCAAGAACACCGCCGTCCGGCACAAGATGGCCAACGGCGAGCAGATGACGCTCAACATCATCGACACCCCCGGCCACGCCGACTTCGGTGGTGAGGTCGAGCGCGGCCTGTCGATGGTGGACGCCATCGTGCTGCTGGTGGACGCCTCCGAGGGCCCGCTGCCGCAGACCCGGTTCGTGCTGCGCAAGGCACTCGCGCGGAAGATGCCGGTGATCCTGGTGGTGAACAAGGTCGACCGTCCCGACGCCCGGATCTCCGAGGTCGTCGACGAGACGTACGAGCTGTTCCTGGACCTGCTCGACCACGACGCCGATCAGGGCGCGCTGGACTTCCCGGTCGTCTACGCCTCGGCCCGCGCCGGTCGCGCCTCGCTGAACCAGCCGGCCGACGGCGGGATGCCGGATTCGGAGGACCTCGAGCCGCTGTTCGAGACGATCCTCAAGAACGTGCCCGCCCCGGAGTTCACCGAGGGTGCGCCGCTGCAGGCCCACGTGACCAACCTGGACGCCTCGCCGTTCCTCGGCCGGCTCGCGCTGGTCCGGGTCCACGAGGGCACCCTGAAGAAGGGCGCCCAGGTCGCGTGGTGCAAGCACGACGGCACCATCCAGAAGGTCAAGATCACCGAACTGCTGATCACCGAGGCGCTCGAGCGCGTCCCCGGCGACTCTGCCGGACCGGGTGACATCGTCGCGATCGCCGGTATCCCGGAGATCATGATCGGCGACACCCTGGCCGACCCGGAGGACCCGAAGCCGCTGCCGTTCATCACCGTGGACGAGCCGGCCATCTCGATGACCATCGGCACCAACAGCTCGCCGCTGGCCGGCCGGGTCAAGGGCACGAAGGTCACCGCCCGCCTGGTCAAGGACCGCCTCGACCGCGAGCTCGTCGGTAACGTCTCGCTGAAGGTGCTGCCGACCGAGCGTCCGGACACCTGGGAGGTGCAGGGCCGAGGAGAGCTGGCGCTAGCCATCCTGGTCGAGCAGATGCGCCGCGAGGGCTACGAGCTGACTGTCGGCAAGCCGCAGGTGGTCGCCAAGGAGATCAACGGCAAGCGGCACGAGCCGGTCGAGCGGCTGACGATCGACTGCCCCGAGGAGTACCTCGGCACGGTCACCCAGCTGCTCGCGGTCCGCAAGGGCCGGATGGAGCAGATGACCAACCACGGCACCGGCTGGGTCCGGATGGAGTTCCTGGTGCCGGCCCGCGGCCTGATCGGGTTCCGCACCGAGTTCCTCACCGACACCCGCGGTACCGGTATCGCGCACCACGTCTTCGAGGGTTACGAGCCCTGGTTCGGCGAGCTGCGCACGCGTCCGTCGGGTTCGCTCGTCTCGGACCGCACCGGCGTCACCACGTCGTACGCGATGGTCAACCTGCAGGAGCGCGGGACGATGTTCTGCGAGCCGGGCACCGACGTGTACGAGGGCATGGTGGTCGGCGAGAACTCGCGCGCCGACGACATGGACGTGAACATCACCCGTGAGAAGAAGATGACCAACGTCCGGTCGAACGCGGACGAGTTCGAGAAGCTGGTGCCGGCCCGCAAGTTGTCACTCGAGCAGTCGCTGGAGTTCTGCCGCGAGGACGAGTGCGTCGAGGTCACCCCCGACGCCATCCGGATCCGCAAGGTCGCGCTGACCCAGCTCGAGCGCGCGAAGCTCGGCCGCAAGAGCAAGGCCTAGAACCAGTCCTAGAACACGTTCCGGCAACGGTCCTGTGCAGCGCGTGATGCGAAGCACAGCCGTGTGATACACCATTCCTCGGCCGGTCGCGGGGGCAGGAATTTCCGGATCGTTACCAACCAGACGGCAGTGGGTGACGTCTGTCTTAGTGCAAGCAACTCTGTTGGGGGAAGGACAAAGGAACCATGGGTATTCTGCGTAAGCTCGGCGCTACTCTGACGGCCGCCGCGTTCGTGGGTGTCGGCGCGCTTTCGGCGACCACGACGGCTGATGCCGCTGTTGTCGCACCGAAGGTTGCGCCCCAGGTCGTGGTCGCGCCGCAGATGGCGGCCGCGGCGACGACGTCGAGTGCGGTCGTGGGCAAGTACCGGCTCGACAAGCGTTGCCTGACGCGAGGCCGGGTCCTCTGCATCAACAAGAAGACCCGCAAGCTGGTGTACGTCGTGAACGGCAAGGCCATCCAGGTGATGGATGTCCGGTTCGGCGCCAGCAAGACCCCGACACGCAACGGTGTCTTCAAGGTTCAGCGCAAGTCGAAGAACCACGTGTCCTCGATCTACCACTCGAAGATGCCGTACGCGATGTTCTTCAGCGGCGGCCAGGCTGTCCACTACTCGTCGGACTTCAAGGCCCGCGGGTACAACGGCGCCTCGCACGGCTGCGTGAACGTTCGCGACAAGAAGAAGATCGCCTGGGTGTTCGCCCGGATCCACGTCGGCGACAAGGTTGTCGTCTACAGCGCCAAGTGAGCTGACGAACGTCTGACCAGCGGCCGGGGAGCTACTCCCCGGCCGCTGTCGCGTTCTGAAACGCCTTGTACAGCCGGGGATCCAGCAAACAGAAGGTGGCTTTCGCGACGGCGCTCGTCGTACGACGAAGTGTCTGTACGGCGATGTCCGCAGCGGACTGCGCCGGCCACCCGTAGATCCCGGCCGACACCGCCGGCAGCGTCATAGTCGTCACCCCCAACTCGTCCGCGATCTGCAACGCATTCCGATAACAGGACTCGAGCAAGCCCGGATCCCGTTGCCCAGCGGTGTAATTCGGCCCAACCACATGGATGACGTAGTCGGCCGGAAGCGCCCCGGCCGTGGTCCACACCGCCGTACCCGTCGGCGTCCCGTCCGGATAACGCTCGATGAGCTCGGCAAGGATCTCCGGCCCACCCGCCCGATGAATCGCCCCGTCCACCCCACCCCCACCCCGCAACGCATGATGCGCCGCGTTCACAATCGCATCCGCAGGCACAGTAGTGATGTCCGCGGTGCTCAGCTCGATATCGATGACGAACTCCTTCAACAGGTGGGAATCCAATCCAGCAGGGCGGATGCGATGGCGGCGGCTGAGTCCTCGGGAAGGAAGTGCAGGCCAGGGACCGTCACCTCGCGCTGGTTCGGCCACTGGCGGCACTGCTCGCGTAGTGGCCCGTTCAGCAAGGCACCAGGATCGCCGTTCACGAAGAGCTTCGGTACTGGCGAGCTTGCCATCCAGGTGGCGTTCGCTGCCACGATGTCGTGGACGTCCTGCGGCGTACCGTCGATCGGGATCTCGCGGGCCCAGGTCAGCATCGGACGGCGGCTCTCGCCGGGTTCGACGTATGGCGCCCGGTACTCCGTCAGCTCGGCCGCGGTCAGTGTGCGGAGCATGCCGCTCGGGAGGACCAGCTCGACGAACACGTTGTCGTCCAGCACCAGCTGCTCACCCTCGGGTCCGCGCAGCCGGCGAAACAGGTCAGGCGCCGGTGCGTTCGGGCTGTCCCAGGTCACCGGCGCGACCAGTGTCTCCAGGTACGCGATCCCGCGCACGGCACCCGGGTGGCGGCGAGCCCAATCGATGGCCAGCGCACCACCCCAATCGTGGCCGACAAGGATCACGTCGCTGGTCAGACCGAGGGCGTCGAAGAACCGATCGAGGTACCGGCGATGGTCGACGAACCGGTATCGCTCGGTCTCATCGGCGTCCGACGGCTCCGACCGGCCCATCCCCACGAGGTCGGGCGCGAGGCAAAGGGCGATGGCGGAAACAGGACCCGCGACGTCGCGCCAGAGGTACGACGAGGTCGGATTGCCGTGCAGGAAGACGACCGGCCGGCCGCGTCCGGCCCGGCGGTAGGCCAGCGGCGCCGCTCCTCGGATCAGCTCCACGCGAGTACCTCCGGTACGCTTGAGGGCCAACCAAAAGGCCGGTGAGGACGTCCTAGAAGTGTAAGGACGAGGTCTGTCAGAGGGGTGTCCAATGCGCGGGCTGATCATTCGCAACCTCGTCGTGGGGTTGATCGCTAGTGCTGGGATTGCGGCGCTCCTCGGTTCCGGGATGACGGCCACAGCCGCTCCGGTCGAGCTGAAGACGGTCCCGTTCGAGGTGAGTGGGACGCTGCCGATCTACCCGAAGGCGCTGTGGAAGAACGGTTCCGCGGGCGCCGACGTACGGAAGGTCGAGGCGCGGCTGGTCCAGCTCAAGCTGCTCGACAAGCAGTACCTGGACAACGATTTCGGGACCATGACCCGGTCCGCGGTGAAGAAGTTCCAGAAGTCGAAGGGGATCCCCGAGCTCGGGTACCTCGACCAGAACACGTGGAACAAGCTGATCGCGGTCACCCACGAACCGACGCAGACCGAGCTCTTCCCGCCGCCACCGGTGGTGAACGGCAAGGCGCTGGATCCGCGCTGCGCGACCGGCGTCGCGATGTGCATCGACAAGACCAGCCGCAAGCTGCGGTACGTCGTCGACGGCGTCGTGAAGATGCAGCTGGACGTCCGGTTCGGATCAGTGAAGACCGCTACTCGCGAAGGCAGCTTCACGGTCGGCTGGAAGAGCCGGAACCACGTCTCCAAGCTGTACCAGTCGAAGATGCCGTACGCGATGTTCTTCAGCGGCGGCCAGGCCGTGCACTACTCGTCGGACTTCGCCGCCCGCGGCTACAACGGCGCCTCGCACGGATGTGTGAACGTCCGCGACCTGGCCAAGATCAAGGTCCTGTTCGACGAGATCAAGGTCGGCGACAAGGTCATCGTCTACCGGTCGTAGGTCCTACAGGGGACGTGGACCGCGACGGCGGCGGATGCCCCAGCCGCCTCGGCCGCGGCCGGTGGCCGCCCGCAGGGCCGGACGGGCGTCGACCAGGTAGACCGCCGACGCGACGACCCCGATCAAACCGAAGAAGCTCAGCCAGCCGCCCTGGAAGATCTGGCTCAGCATGAACACGACCAGGATCAGGACCCAGCCTGGCTTGGTCAGCTTGTCCGCGGCGATGAACACCGCGCGCGGCCGGAACAACGCGTCGAGCAACGCGACCGCCTTCATCCCGAACAGAATCCACCAGATGATCTCGAGCGGACCCGAGAACCCAGGGACGAGGGTCGGGACGATGGCGAGTGGTGGCATGTCTTAGAGCCTAACCGACAGACAGGGTGGTCCTCATCTGCTCAGTTGCAGATGTGGACCACCCTGGGTCGATCGGTACAGCGATCGTTACTGTCAGTCGCCGATCTTGTCGGCGGCGTCCTCGACGGCCTTGGTGGCGGCCTTTGCGGTCTTGCGGGCGCTCGTCGTGGTGGCCTTGACGGTCCGGCTCGCGGTCTCGGCGGTCTTCTTGACCGTGGTCCGGGTCGCCTTCGCCTTGCTCACCGTGCTCTTGGCCTGGGCCTCGAGGTCCTCGGTGGCCTGCTGGTGACGGATCCGCTCGACCAGGTCCTTGCCGCGACCGGCGAGGTCCTCGTAGGTCTCCTCGGCCTGGCCGAGGACGGTGGTGAAGCCGGCCTGCGCGGTCTTCGGCAGCTCACGCAGCTTCGCGGGGGCGGTCTTGGCGTCGGCGACGATCGCCTCGAACCGCTTGTTCAGCTCGGACTGAGCCTTGGTCAGCTCGGTCTGCAGCGTCTTCTGGTCCAGCTTGGCGAACCGGGCGGTGACGTCCTCGCTGAGGGCGCGGAACTTCTCCACCGCCAGGTCGCCGGCGCCGGCGATCGCGTAGAACGGGGTAACGGGCGTACGGGTAGCCATCAGGCTTCTCCTCGGATTTTCAGCAGGTGTGCTTCAGCGGGTGGTGCGCTTACTTGCAGGGGTCTTCGCGGCCGCCGTCTTCGTCGACGCGACCTTCGTGGTGGACGGAGCCTTCTCGGTGGCCGGGGCCTTCTTGGTGGCCGGAGCCTTCGCAGACTCGTCCTCAGGGGACGTGTTCTCACGGACGAAGGACGCGTAGACGTCCAGCAGGACACGCTTCTGCCGCTCGTTCAGCGCGGGGTCGAGCAGGACGGCGTCGACCACGCCCGGGCCCCGCCGACCGGCGGAACCCTCCGAGCTGTCATCCGGATCAAGAATGCCGGCCCGTACGTACAAGGTCTCCGCGGAGATCCGCAACGCCTTCGCGAGCTGCTGCAGCACGTCGGCCGACGGTTTCCGCAGGCCGCGCTCGATCTGGCTCAGATACGGGTTCGACACTCCGGCCAGGTCCGACAGTTGCCGCAACGACAACTGTGCGTTCCGCCGCTGCTCGGCGAGATACTCCCCGACGGAGCCCACCGCCCCAGCAGCACGATCACTCAACCTGGCCATGTCCCCAGTGTGCTAGCAACCTGCTTGCAATTGCAAGCAGCAACCCCGTGACCCCGCTCACGGGCGGGTCGTCAGCCGAACAGCGAGGGGTGGGGTTGTACGGCGCCGACCACGGCGTCGCCGCCGGTGAGGTCGAAGCGAAGGTGGCTCTCGATGGTGGGGTTGGTGATCCCCAGGTGCTGGAGGACGGCGGCCATCACGACCTTGCGGGGCCGGGCAGCGCCGTCGTCGATCTTGAGCGCGATACCGCGGCCGTCGGCCAGGCCAACGGCGTACACACCCTCGGCACCGGCCTTGCAGAACACACCACTGGTGTCACGCATCAACTCGTACTCGTCGCGCGTACTCCCGCTGGCGTACGCCGGATGCTCGCGGAAGGCGGCCGCGACACGTCCCTCCAGCGTGTCGGGAGCAGCGGCGGCGAAGAGACCGAACGAACGAGCCAGCCCGGACAGCGTGATCGCGAAGATCGGGGCACCGCAGCCGTCGACCGCGATCGACGAGACCTTCTCGCCCGCGGAGTCCTCGATCGCGGCCCGGATCTCCTTCTGGAGTGGGTGATCCGGCGCTCGGTAGTCGTCGAGCGGCCAGTCGTTGAGCGTGCAGGTCAGGATCATCGCGGCGTGCTTGCCGGAGCAGTTCATCGTGATTCGCTCCGGCCCGTATCCCGCGCGTACCCAGGCATCCCGGGCCGCGTCGGTCAGCGGGTATTGCTCGGGCGTCCGCAGTACCGACTCGTCCAGACCGGCCAGCCCGAGGATCTCGCGAACGCCGTCGAGATGGATCTGCTCACCCGAGTGCGAAGCGCCGGCGAGCGCGAGCAGCCTGCCGTCCAAAGGCAATCCGTTGCGGAGCATCCCGAGGGCCTGCATCGGCTTGTTGGACGACCGCGGAAACATCGGCTCGTCAACCACACCGACCGACCAAGCAACACTTCCGTCCGGGTTGGTCACCACGACCGAGCCGCGGTGATGCCCCTCGACAAACCCACTCCGAACCACGTCGGCCACGATCACAGGTCCAGTCACGCCTGAACTGTACAGGTGCAAAATCAACTGTTGCGAATGATTCCGCTCACAAACGGGCGCGGACGTGGAGACCTGCTTCGGGGTCTACGAGGATCTCCTGGGTGGCTGTCACGGTGGGTTGGTCGGCGGCGACGATCTCCAGGACTGCTTCGGGATCTACGTTGCGTTTGATCAGGGCGAGGGCGATCGGGCCGAGTTCGTGGTGCCGGGATGCGGAGCCGATGAAGCCGACCTGCTTGTCGCCGGCGCGGACGGCGTAGCCGTGGGCGGGCAGGTGGTCGACCGAACCGTCGAGGAGGAGTCGTACGACGCGGCGCGGTGGGCGGCCCAGGTTGTGTACGCGGGCGACGGTCTCCTGGCCGCGGTAGCAGCCCTTGTCCAGGTGTACGCCGACGCCGAGCCAGCCGACCTCGTTCGGGATCGCGCGGTCGTCGGTGTCGAGACCGAACCGTGGCGCGCCGGACTCGATCCGGAGCGCTTCGTACGCCCAGATCCCGGCCGCCGGGCCCTCGAGCGCAGCCAACTCGGCGCGCGGCAGGAATACCTCGTGCCCGCCGAGCGAGTCCGCACCGCTGCGGGTCAGATGTGGGCCTGCCGCAGCTCCCGGGCGCCAGATGATCGCGTAGTCATCGGTCACGTCCGCGATCTCGACGCGGGACATGAACACCATCTTCTGCAGCCACTCGACCAGCGCGGCCGCGGCGCCGGGCTCCGTGTGGAGCCAGAACGTTTCGCCGTCGTCGACGCCGTACATCACGTGCTCGATGTGGCCGGTCGGCGAGAGCAGCAGCGCGGTGGTCGACGTACCAGGCTTCAGGCCCTCGAAGTACTGCGTGGTCAGCGCGTGCAGCCAGGTCAGGCGGTCCGGGCCGGTGATCGTGACGACATCGCGGTGCGACAGGTCGACGAACGCCTGGCCGGCCACCAAGGCCCGCTGTTCGCGCAGGTCAGAGCCGTAATGCGCCGCAACCCCGGCGTCGGGTCCGTCGGCCTCGACCGCACCGGGCCGGTCCAGCAGGGGGCTGCGCATCCGTGACATGTCACCAGAGTACGTCGATCGGCGTACGGCGAACGCCTCCCGGGGTGGGATGTGGACGACCCTGTCTCGCCGCCAGTCTGAGGGCATCACATCTGACGAAGGGGACGAGCGATGAGCGACAGGCGATTCCGGTTCGGCGTAGCGGGGAGTCCGACGACCGGTGCGGAGTGGGTGAAGACGGTCCGGCAGGCCGCGGACCTCGGGTTCTCGACCGTGCTGATGCCGGACGGCCTCCAGCTCCCCGCGCCGTTCTCGTCGTTGGCGATGGCGGCCGCGGTCGCCGACATCCGGGTCGGCACGTTCGTCGCGGCCGCGCCACTGCGGACGCCGCGCCAGGCTGCCTGGGAGGCGCACACGTTGACCGTGCTCACCGAGGGCCGGTTCGAGTTCGGCATCGGTACCGGCCGTCCGGTCGCGGAGCAGCAGACGGCCGAGGTCGGTCTGCGCTGGGGAACAGCGCGGGAACGACGGGAGCAGGTGATCGAGACCCTCGACCTGCTGCGCGAGCTCGACGGCGAACGTCGTACGCCGATCATGCTGGCCGCGGGTGGACCGAAAGCGCTGGCGTTGGCGGCCGAGCGGGCCGACATCGTCTCGCTGGCCAAGGATGCGACCACGCCACGCGAGGAGATCGCCGCCGTGGCTCACGAACTACGGGAGCTGGCCGGATCTCGGGCTGACGACATCGAGCTGGCGATGAACCTGCTCGCCGCAGGGACGCGCCCCTTGCCGCCGTGGACCAAGCGCGCTTCCGGCGTCGACCCCGACGAGCTTGAGGCGATGGACTCGTTGATGCTGCTCCGCGGCACCCCGCAGGAGATGGCCGACGAGCTCCAGCGCCGCCGCGACCAGATCGGCGCCAGCTACATCAGCGTCAACTCCGGCTACCTCGAAGACTTCGCCCCCGTCATCGACCTCCTGGACGGCAAGTAGGCCGATCCCCAGGCCATCACAATCCAGCATTCGACCGGGTTTCAGGCGTGAAGCCTCGGCTCGGCGGCGATTGTGATGGCCTGGAGCTCCGTAGACACACCGCTGCCCGCCGGTCTGTGGCTCGGCGGGCAGTGGTGGGGAGGGGTGGAGAGTGGCTCAGCGGGTGGGTGACGGTTCGGTCGTTAGCCCGGGGCTTGATTCGGGGACGTCGCCGGCGTGGGTGTCGCCGGCGGCGAAGGCGGCTTCGTCGAAGGGATCTTCGCCGGCGAAGACCTGCCGGGCCTGGTCCTTGTCGAACTCGCCGACCCAGTGGCCGACCAGGACCGTCGCGACCGCGTTACCCGCGAAGTTCGTCAGGGCGCGGGCCTCGGACATGAAGCGGTCGATGCCGACGATCAGGCCGACGCCGTCGACGAGCTCCGGGCGGTGCGACTGCAGACCGCCGGCCAGGGTGGCCAGGCCCGCGCCGGTGACACCGGCGGCGCCCTTCGAGGCGACGATCATGAACAGCAGCAGGGAGATCTGCTGGCCGAGCGAGAACGGTGTGTCCATCGCCTCGGCGATGAACAGCGACGCCATCGTCAGATAGATCGCGGTTCCGTCCAGGTTGAACGAGTATCCGGTCGGCACGGTGATACCGACCACGGACTTGTCCACGCCGAGGTGTTCCATCTTCCCGATCAGTCGGGGCAGGGCGGTCTCCGACGACGAGCTGGACACGATCAGCAGGAACTCCCGGCCGAGATACCGCAGCAGCTGGAAGATCGACACCCCGGTGACCGCCCGAAGAATGGTGCCCAGGACAACGATCACGAAGAGCAGACAGGTGATGTAGAAGGCGACCATGATCTTCAGCAGGCTGAGCAGCGCGGTCGAGCCGGCCGCGCCGACGACGGTCGCGATGGCGCCGAACGCACCGACCGGCGCGACCCACATGATCATCGACAGGATCTTGAACACCAGCCGCTGGATGTGGCCGATGCCGACCAGGATCGGCTGGCCCTTCGAGCCCATCGCCTGCAGCGCGAAGCCGACCAGCAGCGCGACCAGGACGGTCTGCAGGACCTGACCCTCGGTCAGCGAGGACAGCAGCGACTTCGGGATGATGCCGAGGATGAAGTCCGTCGTGGTCTCGTGCCCGCCGGCGGCCTGGCTCTGGCCTTGCTGGCGGAGCTTGTCGGTCAGGTTCAGGCCGCTGCCCGGCTGGACCAGGTTGCCGACCAGCAGGCCGATGGCGAGTGCGACCGTCGACATCACCAGGAAGTAGACGAGCGCCAGACCGCCGACCTTGCCGACCCGGGCGGCTTGGCGGACCGAGCCGATGCCGAGGACCAGGGTGCAGAAGATGATCGGGCTGATCAGCATCTTGATCAGGTTCACGAATCCGGTACCGAGCGGTTTCAGCTCGACCGCGAAGTCCGGGAACAGCAGGCCGACGCCGATGCCGAGGAAGACGGCGACGATGACGGCGATGTAGAGGAAATGGGTCCGGTCGTTGCGGACCGGAGTCGGTCGGGGTTCGCTCGGGCTCGACATGTGGGACTCCCTGTACGGTGGGCTTGAGTAACTGTGACGTGACGCACAGGCGAAGTGCTCATTTCGTTCATATCGTTCTCAGTGCAGACTGTCGGCATGCGACACCGTCCGTGGGAGCTTCGACGCCAGGTTCTCTGGCTGCAGACGGGCACTGTCGCCGTGCTGATCGTGATGGTCTGGATCACGCTGGTCAGCCGCTCCCGCGCCCAGGCGGAGCGTGACGCGGCCGCGACCGGCCTCCCGGTGCCCGACTGGGGAACCCTGATCCGGCACGACCTCCGCTCGATGCTCGGCATCGGGAGCCTGATGCTCGGCGTCGCGATCGCCGGTAACGCGCTCGTGACGTGGCGGGTCCGGCAGGCTACGCGCGGGATGGGGACGCAGTCGCTGGCCCGGATGCTCGACTTCTACGAGGGCGTCCTGCATGCCGCCCGCGAGGGTCTGATCCTGCTCGACGCGGCCGGGCGCGTTCAGCTCGCGAACGACGAAGCACTCCAGCTGCTCGGGTTGCGCGAGGCGCCGCCTGGGACTCCGATCGACGAGCTGCACCTCGGGTCCACCCTCGCGGAGCTCCTGCGGGCCGGGCGAACGGCGTACGACGAACTGCACCTGGGCGCGAACGGCGTCGTGGTCGTGAACCAGCAGCCGGCCCGGTCCGGTTGGATCGTGACGCTGCGGGACCACACCCAACTGCAGCGGTTGCTCGGCGAACTGGACGCCGTACGCAGCCTGGCCGAGTCCCTGCAGGCACAGAACCACGAGGCGTCGAACCGTCTGCACACAGTCGTCAGCCTGATCGAGATCGGCAAGCCCGAACGCGCCCGCGAGTTCGCGGTGTCCGA
Source organism: Kribbella sp. NPDC055071 (assembly GCF_053608045.1). Taxonomy (NCBI): domain Bacteria; kingdom Bacillati; phylum Actinomycetota; class Actinomycetes; order Propionibacteriales; family Kribbellaceae; genus Kribbella; species Kribbella sp. NPDC055071. The sequence goes on along the minus strand of NZ_JBSGUS010000011.1, from coordinate 131,578 downwards.
ACTGCAGTTCGCCCAGGCGATGACGGACCGGGTGGTCGGGACGGTCGGCGATCCCGTACTGGCGTCGTTGCTGCTGGCAAAGTTGTCACAGGCGCAGGAGCGTGGCGTCGCACTCACCCTGGAGTTGGGCCAGGAGGCCTTGAACACAAGGCTTCCTGCACAGGACGTCGTGACGGTCGTGGGTAATCTGCTCGACAACGCGATCGAGGCCGCGCGCGGCGGACCGGCCCCGCGACGGGTCGAGCTTCGCGCCGGTACGACGCCGGACGCGATCGATCTCGTGGTCACGAACACTGGCGCCGAGCTGGGCGCGGTCGAGTTGGCGCACATGTTCGACCGGGGTTGGACGACGAAGTCCGAGCCCGGGCACGGGCTCGGACTCGTGCTGGTCCGGAGCACGGTCGAGCGATGGCAGGGGACGTTGATGGTCGATCCGGATTCGGAGCTCGACGACGTGCCGGCGCTGACCGTGCGGGTCCGGTTGCCGCGGGCGGTGAGTGCCAGTGCCTGACCTGAGGGTGCTCGTCGTCGAGGACGATCCGGTCGCGGCGGAGGCCCATCGCACGTACGTCGAACGGTTGCCGGGCTTCACGTGTATCGGGATCGCGGGTACGGCGGCTCGCGCACTGCAGGTGCTCGCCCGTGGTGACGTCGACGTCGTACTGCTGGACATGCATCTACCGGACGGGCATGGGCTGGACATCGTCCGGCGAATGCGGGCCCTAGGCAACCAAACTGACGTGGTCGCGGTGACGTCGGCGCGGGAGGTCGCCGCGGTCCAGGCGGCGGCCCGGATCGGGGTCGTTCAGTATGTACTGAAGCCCTTTGCGTTCGAGACATTGCGGGACCGCTTGACGGCGTACGCGCGGCAACGGCGGGCTGCCGCGCTGGGCGAGGTGGTCGCCGATCAGGAAGAGGTCGACCGCCTGTTGCATCCGGCAACCGTCTCGTCGGTGCCGAAGGGGCTGGCCGGGTCTGTACTGGATCGCGTCGTTCAGTTACTCGGCGACCGGGAGGGCTGGACTGCCGAAGAGGTCGCGACGTCGTTGGGGACGTCGCGGATCACGGCGCGTCGATACCTGGAGCACCTGGCGGATCAGGGGCAGGCGTTGCGGACGCAGCGCTACGACGGGCGCAGCGGACGACCGAAGGTCGAATACTCCTGGGTGGCGGAGAGTTAGGCGCGGATGAGCGTCGCCCACAGGTGCGGCTGGAGCGGCTGGCCCTCGGCGGCCATGTCGTAGGCCCAGAGGAGCTCGCCGTTGACCAGGCCGTACAGCCGGTGGCCTGCGGTGACTTCCTTGGCGCTCACGGTCCGGGCGACGACGTCGGTCGTCAGCTCGATCTTCGCGCCGTCGATCTCGCCGTACCAGATCTCGGCGAAGCCGGTCGGGTGCGCCAGGATCACCTCGAGCTTGTTGTCCGGACGCGGGCGCCAGAAGCCGGTCTCGACCGCCAGCGGGCGCTCCCGGGTGCCGTCCTCGCCGACCACGTAGGTCTGGCTGACGTAGTGCAGGAACGGCTTGCCGTTGTGGCTGAAGTCGATCTGCTGCCCGAACTCGAACTTCTCGATCGTCGGGTAGTCGCCGTGACCGCGCCCCTCCCAGCGGCCGAGCAGCCAGGCGAGCGGGATCAGATCGGGGTGCAGGTCCTGCGGAATCTCGAAGGCCATGTCGATCAGCTCGCGCTGCGGCCGCGATACAGCCGGTAGACGACGAACGCCGAGAACCAGCCCATGAACACACAGACCAGGACCAGCAGCGTGGTGAAGATGACGTGCAGCACGTTCGTCAGTCTAGAGGACGCTCGCGGGGCTGTCGGCTACCGTGGCGTGATGTCCCGCACGCTGGTGATCAAACTGACCGCAGGCGCCGATGAACCCGAGCGCGCCAACCAAGCCTTTACGGTCGCGGCGACTGCGGTCGCGGCCGGGGCCACGGTCTCGTTGTGGCTGACCGGCGAGGCGGTGTGGTTCGCCGTACCTGGTCGGGCTGAGGCGTTCGAGCTTCCGCACGCGGCTCCGCTGGCGGACCTGGTTGCCGCTGTCCTGGAGGGCGGTCAGCTGACGGTGTGCACCCAGTGCGCCAAACGCCGCGATCTCACCGAGTCGGACCTGTTGCCTGGGACCCGCATCGCCGGAGCCCCCGCCTTCACCGAGGAGATCCTGGCCGACACCGCCCAGGCAATCGTGTACTGACGCCCCCGGACAGCGACGCCTCGTTGGCGTCGCTGTCCACTCGCTCAGCTCGGCGGGCTACTCCCCGCGTGCCGGCGGACCACTGCTTCCCTGGCTCGGGCCACTGCGGCCGCTGCCTTGGTTCGCCAGTTGACGATCGTTGAACGACCGCTCTCCATTGCCGTTCGACTCCTGCGAGGTGGCCGGGGCTGCGGCCGGCGCCGGCGCACCCGGCCGCTCGATCCCGGCGTCGACCTGGTGCCTCAGATGGTTCCTGTCCCCGTCCGACATCTCCTTCGGCCCGCCCGTCCGGTTCTGCTGCGCACCGGGGTTGTTCGACATCGCGGCCTTCTGGTCGGCGATCGCATAGTCCTCCACCGGCGGATCCACGGCCGGCCCACTCTGCCCCGCCTGCTGAGCGTTCTGCTCGTTGCGCTCGCTTCTGTCCCGTTCGTCCGTCGCCGTCGGCAGAGCCGGGCCCGACTCGCCTGTCTCCTGCTGCTGATCCGGCTCGTCGACGCGGGGCGCCTCGGCACCAACCGGCTCGATCACGCCGTCCTCGTTCAGCGCGGCCTGCTGCTGGAAGTCCTGATCCTGCGCATCCGCCTGCGCCGCAGGCGCATTCACCCCGTTCGCCTGAGCAGCAGGCGTATCCACCCCATCCGCCTCGACCGCCGGCGAATCCACCTCAGGATCCCGCGGAGCCTCCGGGCCAACTGGCTCGATCACGCCGTTCTCGTTCAGCTCGGACTGTTGCTGGAAGTCCTGGCCCTGCGCATCCACCTCACCCGCAGGCCGATCGATCCCGTCCGCGTCAAGCCTGTCCGCGTCAATCCCGTCCGCCTCAGCCCCGGGCGCACCGACCTCATCTGCCTCGGCCCCAGGCGCATCGAGCTCGTCCGCGTCAGCCGCCAGCGAATCCAGCTCGTTCGCATCGAGTCCAGGCGCGTCCACCTCGTCCGCGGACGTACCGACCTCATCGGCCTCAGCCGTCGGCGAATCCACCTCGTCCGCCGCCGAATCCAGCTCGGGATCCCGCGGAGCCTCCGGACCGACCGGCTCGATCACGCCGTTCTCGTTCAGCTCGGCCCCCTGCTCGAAGTCCTCCTTCTGATCCGCTTCGGCCAGCTCGTCGGAGTCTGTTTCCGCCTGCTCCTCGGCGCGGTCCCGGAGCTCGTCGGCCTCGACCACGACAGCTTCGGCCGCGGCGACCTCCGCGACGGTGCCGGCCGCACCGGGTGACTGGTCGGCGGTCTCCTGCGCGTCGTCCCGATCTCTCTTGGCCTGGTCTGCGTCCTGCGCGGCCTGGTCCCTGTCAGCCGCAGCCCGATCCGCATCGCGCGCGGCCTGCTCGGCAGTGAGAGGCGTGTCGTGGCTGTCCACGACCTCGCCTTCAACGACGAACGGCCTGTCGCTGTTCGGGTCCCGCAGCGGGTCGTTGTCGTTACCCCTCGCCTCATGCAGGTCCCGGTCCCGCTGAGCCGCCTGCTGACCGAGATCGGCGACCTCCGCCCGCAGGTCCCTGAGATTCGCCTCCTGCGCCTGCAGGTCGCGGTGGGCATTGAGCCACCTCGCCTGGGCGCCATTCAGTTGGCGCTCAGTGTCGTAGTTCGGACTCCACGCCCCGTTGTCGCGCACCGTCTCCGTGCCCACTCGATGGCGCTGTGACTGGGTCAGGCGTGTCAGCCAACGGAGCAACCGCGAACGGCTGAGCAAGGCGCGCGCCGGCCGGAAGATCCGGCGAAGCCCCGCCAGGGTCTGCTGGATTACGTCATTGACTGAGTCGTCGGCGTCGGCCATTACGCCACCTCGCTGGCATAGACGGAGTATCCGAACCCGGCAGCAGTGTCATCCGGTCCCGGCTGAGATGCGTACAGGTGGTACTCGGCGCCCGGCCGAAGCCAGACGGCCAGATGACGGCGGCGGTCGCGCCACTCGATCGGAACCCGCGGATCCGATCCCGGCCCGACGAAGACCGGCGGACCCCAGAACTTCCGGGCGAGCGCGAGCTGCCCGGGCCAGTGGTCGTCCAGCCCCTCCTCGGCCTGAGGTAGCTCCGAGGCAGCGATGTCGTACGCCGACCACCCACTGCGCGGGCTCTCCGGCAGGACGGCGTCCGGCAGAACCAGCATCACGGTCTCGCGCGGAGTCACAAGGCCCCAGGCGAAGCGGTCAGGATCGATGTCACCAGGAGCCCAAGGGCGCCAGCCGGTGGCGGCGGTGACACGAGCGACCAGCGCACGGATCGCCTCCATGCCGGACGCGGGCGGCCCCCAGATCGGTCTCCAGTCCGAGACCTCAGCCAGATCCGTCATCGCGCGCTCGTCGTCGTCGGACGGCCGCTCCTGAGTCTTCACCCGCCGCACTCCTTTCCTCCGTCCGCCCAGCCTAAGCCCCAACCGGTCCCCTCCACCTCCGCTCCGACGCAGCCTGTGGATAACCGGCTCCGTCAGCGAGCAGTAAGCGATCAGCGACCGACAGACGGACTGGACTGCGTTGTAGTGGACGTATGAAGCTCCCGGCCCCACCGACCGTGAAGTCTTTCCCGTCGCGGCTGCACCATCCGCGGACGGCGGTCATGATCGGACGCTGGCTCGGCATCGCGGTGGTCATCTGCTTCCTGACCGGCCTGTTCAGCCACCTGCAGCAGGACACGCCGAGCTGGCTGACCATCCCCAGCCGGCCGGCCTCGCTGTACCGGGTGACCCAGGGACTGCATGTGCTGAGCGGCATCGTCGCCGTTCCGTTGCTGCTGGCAAAGTTGTGGACGGTCTACCCGAAGCTGTTCGCGAAGCCACCGTGGCCGCCGAGCCGGGCTGCGCTCGCCGAGATCGTCGAACGGCTCTCGATCCTCGTCCTGGTCTCGGCGATGGCGCTCGAACTGTTCACGGGCTTCCTCAACACCATCCAGTGGTATCCGTGGCCATTCCCGTTCAAGCAGACCCACTACGCGCTTGCCTGGATCATCGTCGGCTCCCTCGTCGTCCACCTGGCCGTCAAGCTCCCACTGATCGTCAAGCACTGGCGTCGTACGGCGGAAGACCGTTCCCTGCCTGTGGACCCGAAGACCGACTCATTGCCGCCGGCAATCACCGGATTGACCCGTCGTGGCCTGCTCCGGACGGTCGCCGGTGCCGCCTCCCTCGTCGGTATCACCACGATCGGCCAGTCGGTCCCGGCCTTCGGCCCGATCGCCGTCCTGGCTCCCCGCAAGCCCAACGTCGGCCCGCAGGGCCTGCCGATCAACCGTACGGCGAAGGACGCGGGCGTCACCGGGATCGACGCGGACTGGCGCTTCACGATCAAGGGCCCACAGCAACTGTCGTACACGATCAACGAGCTGCAGCAACTGCCACAGAGTCGCTCCGACCTGCCGATCGCCTGTGTAGAGGGCTGGAGCCAGGGCGCGCGCTGGGAGGGCAGCGGATCCGCGACCTGATCCGCCTCTGTGGTGCACCGCAGGACTCGCGGGTCCGCGTCCTCTCGATGGAGAAGGGCGGCTTCTACGCCACCACCGAGCTACCACCGGAGTTCGCCGACGACCCGCTGACGCTACTGGCGCTGCGCCTCAACGGCACCGAACTCGCCCTAGACCACGGCTTCCCCGGTCGCATCATCGCCCCCAACCGCCCCGGCGTACTGCAAACCAAGTGGGTCCACCGTCTGGAGATCATCTGATGCTGAAGATCCGTGCCGCGATGGCCGCCGTCGGAGTCGGAATCGGGCTGTGGGGACTCTGGCTGCTGCTCAGCGCAGTGCAGGGACCGGCCCTGGTTCGTCTGCCCCTGTGGCTCGGTGGTGCCGTGCTCGCGGACGACTTCTTCCTCGTGCCACTGACCGTCGGCATCGGCTGGCTGGTCACCCGGTGGTCCATCGGCCCGGATCACCACCGGACCGTCGGCGCCGTCCGCACCACCTTGTTGTACGTCGGTCTCACCACCCTGATCGCGATCCCACTCCTGCTGCGCCAAGGCAAGGGCATCAATCCGACGGTGCTCCCGCGTGACTACCTCCGCGACTGGCTATTGCTGGAGGCAACGATCGTGGTAGCCGGCGCAGTGGTGTTCGTGGTCGAGCGGATCCGCCCGCGCGGAACAATGGAGGCATGAGAGCCGTCGTACAGCGAGTCAGCCAGGCGTCCGTCACCGTCGAGGGCGAGGTGATCGGCGCGATCGACGAGCCAGGGCTCCTGGTCCTGGTCGGCATCACCCACGACGACACGCCGGAACAGGCAACCGCCCTCGCCGCCAAGATCTGGGCCCTGCGCATCCTCCGCGACGAACGCTCCGCCGCAGACGAGCAGGCACCGATCCTCGCGATCAGCCAATTCACTCTGTACGCCGACACCCGCAAGGGCCGTCGCCCGTCCTGGAGCGCCGCAGCGCCCGGCCCGGTCTCCGAACCGCTCTACGACGCCTTCTGCACCGCGCTGGAGGACCTGGGTGCCAAGGTCGAACGCGGCCGCTTCGGCGCCGACATGAAGGTTGCCCTGGTCAACGACGGCCCGGTCACCCTCATCCTCGACGCGTAGGACACGACCTAAAGAACCGGCCCCCGGATCCGCAAGGGATCCGGGGGCCGAGTCGGCGTTCTGGGTCGGTGAGGTTCGACTCAGAAAGGTGGTGCGGGCTGAATCAGCTGACGACGCCGGCGGCCGAGTGGCCGACGATGACGCGGGTGTTCAGGCTGTAGACGTCGATCACCAGAGCGTTCACCGAGATGTAGCGCTTCTGCCGCAGGACCTGGTTGAAGGTCAGCTTGGCGACACCCGGGATGTTCAGCGTCTTGTTCTCACCGGTCGCGACCGGGTAGACCCGGTTGCCGACGCGGATCGAGGCGATGCTCGAGGACGACGACACGCCGGCCTTGTTGTCCTTGGTCTTCCACGCGGACGCGGACGACTCGATCGCACCGATGAACAGGTTGCCGACCTTCACTCCACCGACGTGCGAGGTGAAGTTGATGTACGACTTGTCCGCTCCGATGGCGCCGTTCTTCGTGGTGTAGACCGCACCCACGTAGGCGACCTTCGGGATGTTGACCTCGCCGACGGCGACCCGGACGGTCTTGCCTTCAGTCCCCTGGCAGGTGGTCTGAAGCGACGTCGGGCTGGAGACGACCAACTTGTCGACGTTCGCCTGCGTGCCGTACGCGGAACCGATGACCAGCGCGGTGGCCGGCTTCGAGATCTCCGCGCGGGTCTTCAGCACCGCGACGTCGACGCCCTGCGGGACATACGCGTTCTTGACGTTCGCGTGGATCACGACAGCCTGCGCGTACGAGTAGATGCCGGAGCTCGTCTTCACGCCACCGACGCGGTTCAGCACGATGTAGCCCAGGCCCGGAACGGCGACCTTGGTGTTCCACTTCGGGTTGATCAGCGACGGCACCGAGATGGCGCCGATCTTCACGCCGGCGAAGGTGGTGTTGCCGGTGTAGGACAGCTTGCCCTTGGAGTACTTCGCCGTGGTGGTGGTCTTCACACCGGTCAGCGTGAGCAGACTCCCGACCTTGATGTCGACGGCGGTCGCGGTGCTGGTGACGCCCGTGCCGCTCTTGTCGTCGAAGGCGTGGGTTTCGGTCTTGACGGTGCGCGCGATCGCCTGGTCGTTCACGTTCGCGGTGGCGATGTCGTTGCGGTCGGACTTGGTGGCGTCCGTCGTGCAGCCGAACTTGCTGATGACCTGCGGACCGCTGTTGGCCAGACCCGACTCGACGTCGGTTCCGTACGAGTAACCGCTGTAGCCGTAGACCGGCGACGCGGATGCCGAACCCGAGGTCAGCGCGATCGTCGAAGCCACGCCGACTACCGCCGCAACTCCGACGACAGCGAGCTTCTTGTATCCGATGCGGGGTCTCATGACCCCTCCTCCCTGAGTGATGACGTGACCCGAATCGCGGGCCAGGACACTGACACAACTCAGGCGGTAGCGGTAGGTAACGAGAAGAACGCACTCCGAGACAGAACCGTTACATTGACGCTCGTCCCGCGAGATTCCGGCGGCTACCCGTAACTCCGATGCGATGACCCGAAAACCCTTGTTCTGTCAGGGATTCCGGACATGCCGAAGGGCCCGGACGCGCAAGGTCCGGGCCCCTGGGGTCTTACTCAGGGTGGGCCACCGCCGGGTAGGGGTGGCACCATCAGTAACGAACGACAGCTCAGACGGTGACGGCCACTTCCGCGACCTCGCCGTACTGGGCGACCACCTGGCGGTCGACCGGGTCGGCCTTCGGCGCCAGCGTGCGCAGCGTCCAGCTGCCCGGCGCCGCGAAGAACCGGAAGTGCCCGGTCGCCGACGTCGGCACCTCGGCGGTGAACTCGCCGGAGGAGTCGAGCAGCCGCACGTAGGCGCCGCCGACCGGCTCCTCGCCGCGCAGGACCTGGCCCTGGATCACGGCTTCCTTGTCGATGTCGACGCCCTTGAGGTCAAGGCCGCCCTGCTTGGCTCCGCACATGGGTCAGGCCTTCCCGGGCTCGTCGCCGAGCGCGACGGGGACGCCGACCAGCGAGCCCCACTCGGTCCACGAACCGTCGTAGTTCTTCACGTTCGGCTGCTCGAGGATCTCGTGCAGCACGAACCAGGTGTGCGCCGAGCGCTCGCCGATGCGGCAGTACGCGATGGTGTCCTTGTCGAAGTCGACGCCGGCATCGGCGTACAGGGTCTTCAGCTCGTCGTCGGAGCGGAAGGTGCCGTCGTCGTTGGCCGCCTTGCTCCACGGGATGCTGGCCGCGGTCGGGATGTGACCCGCGCGCTGCGCCTGCTCCTGCGGGAGGTGGGCCGGGGCGAGCAGCCGGCCGGCGTACTCGTCGGGGCTGCGGACGTCGACCAGGTTCTTGACGCCGATCGCGTCCTTGACCTCGTCGCGGAAGGCCCGGATGTTCAGGTCCGGCTCCTTGGCCTGGTACTCGGTCGCGTCGCGCTTGACGACCTCGTCGGTCAGCTCACGGCTGTCCAGCTCCCAGCGCTTGCGGCCACCGTCGAGCAGGCGGACGTCGGCGTGGCCGTAGAGCTTGAAGTACCAGAACGCGTACGCCGCGAACCAGTTGTTGTTGCCGCCGTACAGCACGACCGTGTCGTCGTTCTTCACGCCACGCTCGGACAGCAGCGCGCTGAACTGCTCCTGGTTGACGAAGTCGCGGCGGACCGCGTCCTGCAGGTCATCCTTCCAGTCCAGCTTGATCGCACCGGCGATGTGGCCGGCGTCGTACGCCGAGACGTCCTCGTCGACCTCGATCAGGACGACACCGGCGTCGTTCTTGTGCTCCTCGACCCAGTCGGCCGAGACGAGCGCGGATTCCCTGCTCATGTGTGCTGCCTCTCAGTTGGTAGCGGTTGTTGGCGTACGAATGCGGTGGATCAGCAGATAGGCCTCGCAGCCGAGGCAGAGCCCGACCGCCGCGTTCACGAACGCGGCCACCAGGGCGAATCCGGTCGCGACCACGCCCAGCACGGTCGCCCCGGACAGGTAACCGATCAGGCCGAGGACCGCGAAGACGAGGCCGACCAGCTGCGCGAACCGCGGCGGTGCCGCGTCCTCCAGCTCCTTCGGCGGACCCAGCCGGGGGCGGATCACCCGCTTGAAGAACAGCCCGTACGGCGAGGCCTGGACCCCGAACGCGACCGAGATCGCGAACACCACGGCCTGCACCGCAAGCGGCCACGGGTTGTTCAGTACGAGCGTCAACGCCAGCACGACCGTGGTCACACCGGCCGCGAACCTGAGTCCGCGCGGGTCGACCTGTGGTGCCGACTTCTGGGTTGACTCCTGGCCTGCCTGTGGTTCGGACATGACGACCCCTCGGAGAAGGAGGACTGTCGAGCCGGAACCCGCCCGGGTCTGCGGGAAGACGACGTACGCGAAACCGTGCTCAGCGACCGGTTTCGCAGCGCTCGGGACGCCGCCTGGTCAGCGGCGACGACACAGCGACGAGCGCATCCGGCAGTTGTCCACTGCCCTGCGCTTGGTCAGCCACGTCGTATACGCCACGCAACCGAGAGTACGGAAACCAGCGAGACCTGCCAGCCGTGGTCCCACCTGGTGAGACAAATGATCACGCCTCGGACAACTGCTAGGCGAGCACCACATTCGTGGCGGCGATCTTGTCGTGCAGGGCCTGCTTCTTGTCGTCCCAGAGCGGCCAGAGGTCGTCGAGCAGGGCCACGAAACCCACCAGCGTCCCGACCAGCGGGATCACGCCGAGCACACCGATCCCGACGACGAAGCCGATCCGCTTGGCCACCGCGGAGCCGGACGGATTCCCCGGGACGTCGCGGAGCCGCACCTTGAGCCCGAGGGCCATCTTGCCGAGCGTTGCGCCCTTCTTGGTGAGGAACAGGTACTCGTAGACGAACGACACCACGATCCCGATCAGGAGCGCCGGAATCACCCACTTGTACGCCTCGGCCGGGATGCTGAACGTGCTCGGCGGCTGCTCACCCCTCGCCGCCCGATCCGCAAGGTCCGAGGTGTTGTTCCAGATCACCTGGAAGTACTTGTAGTAGAAGTAGCCGGTGAACGGCAGGCCGACCAGGCCGACGATGATCGAGTCGAGGATGCGCGCCCAGACCCGTCGCCACCAGCCGGCGAGCGCCTGACCGTCCGGAGTCATGTGGCGGCCCTGGCCGGGATACCCGTAGCCCTGCGGCGGGTAGCCCTGGCCTTGCTGCGGGTACGGCGGATACCCCTGGCCCGGCTGACCGCCGTACTGGCCTGCACCGAACTGGCCTACGCCGTACTGGCCTGGGGTCGCCTGCCCGTACTGGCCTGCGCTCGGCTGACCTGGGGTCGGCTGGCCGTACTGGGCTGGTCCTGGCTGAGCGCCGCCGTACACCTGGCCGTGCTGCGCGGTCTGGCTCGGCTGGTCGGTCTGGCCTGGCTGCTGCCCGAACTGACCCTGGTACGGCGGTGGGCCCTGCTGGGCACGGCGTTGATCCGTCCAGGTGCTCCCGTCCCAGTAACGCTGCTGGGTCGGGTCCTGTGGGTCGTCGTACCAACCGGCTTGGAAGCTCACGCGCCCCAGCATTCCCTACAACGGAGGGCAACCGCCATCCGATGGCACGTTGCGGTCGGTCTCAGTTTGGCTGAGTCAGTTGGTTTGGCGCTCGATCGCAGTGGCCAGGGCCGCGATCACATCAGGTTTGCGCGGGGCACCACTGGCCCGCTTGACGACCGCACCGGTGCGGTCGAGCACCAGCGTCGTCGGAGTACGCAGGATGTCGAGTCGCCGGACCAGCTCCAGATGCGACTCCGCATCGAGCTCTACGTGCCGCACTCCGTCGATCATGCCCTCGACCTCGGCCAACGTCCGCCGAGTGGCCCGGCAGGGCGCACAGAACGCGGACGAGAACTGCAGCAGCGTCGCTCGGTCTCCGAGCTCCGCACCGATCTCGGCCGCCGACACCCGCTCCACGTCCTCGGCCTTTCCCCGGAATCGCCCGTCGATCCACGCCTTGAGCGCGCTCAGGACCACACCGGCCACCAACGCGCCGACCAGGACCCAGATACCCAAGCTCACAGTTATCCACAGTACGGCGGTGTGTTGACGGTTCAACCGCGCATTTCACTCCTCGGACGACACAGCACTCCTCAGACTGGACAATGGGGTCCGTGGAGAGCGGATTGGCGGTTCGGGCCGGGGTGGTGATCCCCGAGGCGGAGCTGACGTGGCGGTTCTCGCGGTCGGGCGGGCCGGGTGGGCAGTCCGTCAACACCACGGACAGCAGGGTGGAGCTGAGCTACGACGTCGCGAGTACGACGGCGTTGAGCGACGTACTGAAGTCCCGGGCACTCGAACGGCTGCAATCCCGTCTGGTCGACGGTGTGGTCACGATCGCCGCATCGGAGTACAAGTCGCAGTGGCGTAACCGTGAGGCGGCGCGGGAGCGACTGGTCACACTGCTGCGAGAGGCGATCGCTCCCCCGCCACGGCCGCGGCGGCCGACCAAACCGAGCAAGGCCTCGGTCCGGCGCCGGCTCGACAGCAAGAAGCGTCGAGGCCAGACGAAGCGCCTCCGAGGCCGTCCGGAGGACTAGCGCCCCGCGCTGGTTCCGTTGCGGGCCCTAGGGCGGCCCTGGTGCTGGTTTACCCTGACTGCCGTGCCGGATTCGGGGAACGGGGGGACTGAGCCGGAGGCTCCGGAGGAGCTTCCGGAGCTGCAGCACATCAAGGTGCGCGGCCGCTCGGTCCGGACCTGGGTAATCAGCGCGGCTGTGGTGCTGCTCGTGATCTCGGCGGCGTTCGGCGGGCTGAAGAAGGCCGATGACGCGACGCCGAGCGTGGGTGCGGGTGCGGCGATCGACACCGGGCAGTTCGAGGTCACGATCCAGCGTGTGGTCACGGCGAAGGACCTGAAGCCACTGTTCAGCCCCGACGACGGCGGTGCGCTGATCGCGGTGGTGACGAAGCTGAAGGTCACCGACGACACGGGTACGACGCCACCACAGGATCTGATCCGGTTGATCGGCGTACCAGGGATCAAGGACGACGCTCCGCCGATGGGCACCACGAACCTCCGTGACCAGACCATGAGCCCGATGCTGACCCCGGACGCCGGCGAGGACGTCGCGTACGTGTGGAAATTGCCCGACCTGAAGAAGTTGCCGACCGAGGTCAAGCTGACCGTGCAGGGGTACGAGCACGAGGACGAGTCGCTGCTGGACCACCACGAGACGTGGCTGCCGGACAAGATCGCCGCCGAGAGCACGGTCGAGGTCAAGGACAACACCAACAAATGAGCGGTCGTAAGCTCCTCAACATCGCCCTCACGCTGGCCGTCCTGGTCGCGATCGTCGGGCTCTACCGGCTGACGCCGACCCAGAAGGACATCCAGGAGCCGGTCGCGGTGAAGGGCATCGTCGACCGCCCGGTCCACACCCCGCGGTTCGACCTGACCGTCAAGGACGTGAAGGTCGCCAAGACCCTGAAGATCCAGGGGTCGGTCCGCGACACCCTGACCGACTTCGTGATCGTCGACGCGATCGTGACCGCGAAGCGCGAGCCGATCCACCTGAACAAGGTGCAGATCCGCGCTTCCGACGGCGTCACGTACCTCGGTGCCAACCGCAACGGTCTCGGCGAGATCGACCTGACCGGGTTCCAGCTCGCGCCGGACATCCCGGTGCACGGGTCGTTCGTGGTCGAGATGCCGGCCGACAAGGTGCCCGGAGCAACCTTGCAGGTGATGGAGAAGGCGATCCTGAACGATCTCGAAGCCCAGGTCACCGTGCCGCTGGGGATCAAGAGCGACCCCGAAGTGGCGAAGGTGGAGACCCTGACCCCGGCGAGCGACTCATGAGCGGCGCACGCCGGGCCCGCCGCGGCTGGTTCCGGACGAACAGCGTGGCCCTCGCGACGCTGGTCATCGCGATCCCGGTGGCCGGTTGGTGGACGACGCACAGCGACTACAAGACCTGGTACGACGGGGAGCCGCGCGATGCCGTGGTCGTCGCCGCGGGCGGAACGTCGTACCAAGGAGCCACCTGGTACGCCGCGAGCACCGAGGTGGACCCGGAGCCGACGTCGACCGGTACCAATCCCCCGCTGCCGCCCGGAACCACGCGGGTTCGCGTGTACTTCCGGCTGCAGGTGGCGCAGCTGTCGACGCTCGACAAGCTCGGCGGCTGCCAGATCCACCTGCGCGCGCCGGACGGGCGTACGTGGGACGAGAGCATCCTGGCGGACAACTTCCAGGACCGGCCGACGGGCTGCAGCGGCGGGTACGACGACAAGCCGCAGAGCTGGCGTGGTCCGCTGGCGCAGTACTTCGTGAAGCCGGTGGCCGGGAAACCGTTCGAGACGGTCGCGGTGTTCGTCGTACCGTCATCGGTCGCGGCGAGCGTTCAACCGACGATCACGTGGGCGACGAAGCTTCCTCAGTATCTGGAATTCCCGAGGTAGCCGCGGTCAGGTCGGTGATGCCGTGGTCGCCGGGGGCCTGCTGGTGGAGCGCGCGGGTCCGCGGGGTGAGGTAGCCGGCCAGGCCGCCGACCATCCGGTCGTACGCGGCGGCGAGCAGGCTGACCTGGAGCATGATCTTCAGGCCGTCGGTGACCAGGTTGAGCGGTTCGTCGATGACCAGCCAGAACTGCAGCGTGTGCGGGCTGAGGACGTACACCTTGAGCACGATCCAGACCGCGCTGGCCGCGAAGGTGACGACCGCCCAGGCCAGGAAGTACCCCAGCATCGGGCGTAGCCCGGACCGTACGACCAGCCGGAACGCGTCCACGACCGGCGTCCAGCGGTCCTTCCAGTCCGAGACCACCGAGTTCCCGGCGGCGCGGACGAGCCGGGGAGTCTGCTCCCAACGCCGCGTGATCCGGTCGAACCGCCAGCGCGGCTTCTCGAGCTTTTGCACGGAACGGCCGTAGATCACCGCTGTCATCGTGATCCACATCAGTGGCAGCACGGCCGCGCTCCACAGATCACCGATGCCTGCGGCAACGAATCCGGTGACGGCGTCCCAGACCTCGCGGACCTGGTTCACGCCGAGCACGTGGTCGAGCACCCAGCTGTAGCCGTCGTGCAGCCACAGCCACACCTGCCGTTCCTTCAGCCACGACTTCGGCGACGGGATGTACGAGGTCGCCTGGTACGCGACCACGAAGATCCACAGCGCCTCGAGGTACGTGACGAACAGCTTGCGGACCGGGCCTTCCTTGTCCTTGCGCCACTTCTTGAACAGGAGTCGGAGCAGGTACGCCGTGACGCCGAGCCCGACGAACAACCAGGTCGACAGCGACTGCAGCCCCTCGGACTGCGGCGCCACCGTTCCACCGTTGAAGATCGTGGCTGCGGTCTCGTTCACCTTGTGGACGGCGAGCTGGTACTCGTAGTCGAGGGCCTCGTTCTGCAGGAACTTGTACGCCGCGTAGAACGCCAGGAAGGGCAGCAGCGCCGCGGCGAGCGCGTCCAGCGGGCGGTGCTCCCGGCCCGGCTCCATGCCGTCCGGGGCGAGCACGCCCTCGGCGACGGCTCTGCGGTGGAACGGCAGCTCGCCGCGCATCACCAGGAACATCGCCACGTACATCGCCAGCGACACCACCACGAGCAGCGCCAGTACGGCGATGCCGGCCGCCTCGGCCTTCGCGCCCGCCTGTACCGCGACCCACTGCAGTCCACGATGCGCGAGCTGGGCGATCAGGAACACCGCGAACAGACGCGGCCAAGCCTTGCCGAACAAGACCCCCGCACGCCCCACCGTGGTGAGTAGCGTCCCCGACTCCATCGCCACGGCGCCGAATCTACCTCCCCGCAGGTTCCACCCGGCCCTGCGGCTGGCTCAGGCGGCTGGCTCAGGCGGTCGCCTCGGCTGTCTCGCGAGTGGCCGCGGGCGGGATGACGAAGCGGTATCCGACGTTCCGCACGGTGCCGATCAGTGACTCGTGCTCAGGGCCGAGCTTGGCGCGCAACCGTCGTACGTGCACGTCCACCGTCCGAGTGCCACCGAAGTAGTCGTAGCCCCAGACCTCCTGCAGCAGCTGCTCCCGGGTGAACACCCGCCCGGGGTGCTGCGCGAGGAACTTGAAGAGCTCGAATTCCTTGTACGTCAGGTCGAGCGCCCGCCCGTTGAGCTTCGCCGTGTACGACGCTTCGTCGATCACGACGTCACCACTGCGGATCAGCGTGGAGTCGGGCTCCTCGTTCCGCACGGCGGCGAGGCGGCCGATCACCAGGCGCAGCCGTGCCTCGATCTCCGCCGGACCGGCCGTGTCGAGCAGCACATCGTCCGCACCCCAGTCCGCGTTGACCGCGGTCAGACCACCCTCGGTGACGACCAGGATCAGCGGTACGTCGATCCCCGTCGTACGAATCAGGCGGGACGCGCTCCGCACCGCGACGAGGTCACGGCGTGCGTCGAGCAGGACGGCATCCGCGTCTGGGGCGTCGACGAGAGCGGCGACCTCAGCGGGGAGGATCCGGATCTGGTGCGGCAGCAGGGCGAGCGACGGCAGGACCTCGGTGGAGGCCTGCAATGCGTTCGTCAGCAGAAGCAACGTGCTCACGCTGTCTCCTTGTGCTGATCGTCGGATCCCTGGTGAGCGACCCGGTCCTTGTGCGCGTCAGGCCCCAACGGCGTCCTTGCCGGGGGCCCGAGCCACACTGGGATAGCAACAGCAAGCTGACATAATAGCCGAAGACTTAACCGATGAGTGAGGCGTCCGACCACATGCCGGAAGTGACGATCAGGTACTTCGCCGCCGCGCGCTCCGCGGCCGGCCGGTCCACCGCGACCGCCGAGGCGACCTCGATCCGCGACCTGATCGCTGTTGTCTCGGCCGATCGTCCGGAGTTGGCCCGGGTGCTGTCGATCTGCACGTTCCTGCTGGACGGGGAGCGCGCGGACCCCGCGACCGCTCTGCAGGCGGGGGCTCAGGTCGACGCGCTGCCGCCGTTCGCGGGCGGCTGAGCCGTCTTTTGGGTGGCTTTCAGAAGAAGAACTTCAGCAGAACGAAGGCAAGGGCGGCGCCGGTGGTCAAGGCCGCCGTGCCGGATCCGAACCCGCGCCGGAACGCCGTCACGAACACGCCCACTGTCAGCGGAACCAGCATGACGAGCAGGGTGATCCCGGCCGCATGCACGCCGACATGAGCCTGGGCCGTCAACACCAGCCCAAGGACGAACGCGAACGTCAGCCCCAGCCACGTGCGCGTCTGGATCGGTCCGTCGACCCAGTCGTCGTGCTGGTCCGTTCCAGCTCCGGCCCGGTCAGTAGCGGCTCGACGAGCCCCGGCCTGATGAGCGCCGCCCCGGCTCGTCCTGGGCTGGTTCGTACCGGTCTGGTTCGTACCGCGACGCCTGCGTGATGAGCGGGAAGCACGGCGATGCGAAGTGGGTGCAACGTGCGCCATCGGTCACCTTCCGTAAAAGACCGAACACGCAAGGTACCACCAACCTTCGGCATCCCCCAAGCCTTGCTGGTCAGCCCAACAACGCGACGACGGCCGGGCTGCTGAACAGGTGCCCGTCGAGCGGCATGCCGGAATCCCGCTCGTACGACTCCTTCCGGTCGGAAGGGTTGTGACTCGTCCAAGACAGACATTCGCCGTACGACGTCCGGCACCTCCACCTGCGCGAGCGCTTCCAGAACCTCAACCACACAATCGCGCGTCCGGTCCCACCCGGCGGACCCGAACGCCGGAGCCGCCTCGTACAGCGGTGTCCCCGGGAGCTCAGCCTCGACCGTCACCCAGACCGAGCAGTCCGCCAAACCCTAGGCCGCCACGTCCGCCCCGGCACCTGAGTTTCCAGCCACCCGCGCCCACAGGGTTGGCGGGACGGGCCGCGCTTGCCTGGAGCGTGAGCCGGTACGCCGCCGGGCTGGCGGCGCACCGGCTGGTGCGTCAGGAGCCGGTGGAGATGCGGTCCGTCGGACCCGGGGTGTAGGGATCGTGCGCGCTCAGGAACTTCGAGAAGGCGTCGATGTCGAGGCCGCCGAAGACCTTGTTGGTGGCGGTGGTGAACGCCGGGAACCCGTCGCCACCGTCGGACAGGAAGTTGTTGGTGACGATGCGGTACGGCGTCGCGTCCACCAGCGGCTGTCCGCCGATCGTGATCGAGCCCGCGACGATCTTCGAGCCGGCCGCGGCGGCCGGGTTCCAGGTGTAGGTGATGCCGGCCACCTGGAGCACCTTGAACTTCGGCGCTTCCGGCCCGTTCAGCCCGGAGAACTGCTGCTCCAGCAACGCCTTGATCTGTGTCCCGGTCATGTCCATCGACACCAGGAAGTTGTTGAACGGCTGCACCGTGAACGCCTGTCCGAAGGTGACCTCACCGTTGGTCGACGCGAGGTCGGCCCGGATCCCGCCCGGGTTCATGAACGCCGCGACCGGAGTCTTCCCGCCTGACACGACGGACGGATCGGCGAGCTGCGCATCCGCGATCAGGTTGCCCAGCGGTGACTCGAGTGAGTCGTCGTTCGTCCGCACCACCGACGGTGTGGTGATGTGGCCGATCACCTTGTTCTCGATCGGGGCGACCAGTTGCTTGTACTTGGCAACCAACTCGCTGGTCTTGCGGTCCTGCGGCACGTCCTGGGTGACGATCTCGTTGTTGGCGAGCGTGTTCACCCGGTCGACGTCGTTGGTCGCGTTGTTGATGCTCAGCCGGACCTCGGTGACGAGGCGGCCGAACGAGGACGCGCTGGTGACGAGGCGAGGCTGACCGGCGCTGTCCTTCAGCGAGCAGTTGTAGGCCTGGTGGGTGTGACCGGAGATGATCGCGTCGATCTCCGGGTCCAGCCCGGCGTTGATGTCGACGACCGGACCGGAAATCCCCGGGCAGCTGTTGTACGCCTTCGGGTCGGCCGGGAAGCCACCCTCGTGCAGCAGCACGACGATCGACTTCACCCCCTTCTTCTTCAGGATCGGGACCAGCTTGTTCGCCGTCTCGACCTCGTCCTTGAACGTCAGCCCTTCGACGCCGGCCTTGGTGACGATGTTCGGCGTGTTCTCCGGCGTCATGCCGATGAACGCCACCTTGCGGCCGTCGTCGAAGCTCTTGATCGTGTAGGGCGCGAACAGCGTCTGCTGCGTGTTCTCGAAGAACACGTTCGCCGAGAGGTACTTGAACTGCGCGCCCTTGAACGGGTGCTTCGTGTCCGGGCAGGAGTTCTGGTTGTTCTGCCCGTCGCCGTCCGGCAGGCAGCCACCGGACTGCATCCGGAGCAGCTCGTGCCAGCCCTCGTCGAACTCGTGGTTGCCGACCGACGCGGCCTCCAGGCCCATCCCGTTCAGCGCTTCGATCGTCGGCTCGTCGTGGAACGCGGCCGACAGCAGCGGCGAGGCGCCGATCAGGTCACCTGCGGCAACGGTGACGGAGTCCTGTCCCTTGGCGGCCGCGGCCGCGCGCAGGTCCTTGAGGTGCGTGGCCAGATACGCCGCGCCACCCGCCGGGATGCCGTTGATGTTGCCGCCCGAGCCCGTCGCCGGCTCCAGGTTGCCGTGGAAGTCGTTGATGGCGAGCAACTGGATCTGCGTGTGCGTCGGCTTGGGCCTCGCCGGCGCTGC
Source organism: Kribbella sp. NPDC055071 (assembly GCF_053608045.1). NCBI lineage: Bacteria > Bacillati > Actinomycetota > Actinomycetes > Propionibacteriales > Kribbellaceae > Kribbella > Kribbella sp. NPDC055071. The sequence continues at coordinate 112,392 of NZ_JBSGUS010000011.1, read as the reverse complement.
CTGGGTCACGGTTCCCCCCGTGGCCATGGCGAGCACCGCGGCCGTCCCGGCGGCGATCAGCCCGAGGGCCCGCCGTCCGCCCAACCGCGTCTTGTCTCGTCGTGTCAAGGCCATGTCTACTCCGTCTGCTCCGTCGTCGTCTCGATCGCCGCGGCTGTGGTGTGCGGCTGCGATCGCCGCGAAAAGGTCCGCGGTGCCGCGAAATTACCCGACATGGCGCGATCCGGAGAAGGACCTGAGCATGAACTCAGCCGGACCTTTTACGGTATTCACGTGACTCTCGAAGCCGTACCCTCACCGTTGCCCTCGGCCACCGCCGCCGCCGTCACGGAACTCGCCCGCGCCGCCGCACACAGCGACGGTGTCAATCCACTGTCCGAGCGCTCCCTGCTCCACCTCGACGGCGAACACCCCGGCGACGTGCACGTCCTCGCGTACGACGGCGACCCCGGCACAATCGAGGTGTCCGGCCTCCAGAGCGCCCGGAACCTCATCGGGTACGGCGCGCTCGCACCAGACGGCTCAGCCGAACTGTTCGTCGCACCCCACTCCAGACGACAAGGCACCGGTACGGCGCTACTCCGCATGCTCCTGGATCACGGCGAGAGCCGCACCCGGGTGTGGGCCCACGGACGGCTCCCCGGCTCTGACGAGCTCGCCCGTCGACTCGGTCTGGAGGTGACACGGGAGCTGTACTTCCTGCGTCGTACCAGGGCCGCTCTTACTGACCCGGTGTGGCCCGAGGGCATCGCCGTACGCACATTTGTGCCTGGACAGGACGATGCGGCGTGGCTGGAGGTGAACAGCCAGGCTTTCGCGGACCACCCCGAGCAGGGCAGCTGGACTGCGGCCGACCTGACCGAACGCTTGCAGCAGCCTTGGTTCGACCCGAACGGCTTCTTCTTGGCTGTGGACTCCGAGAGTGGCGCGGTGGCCGGCTTCCACTGGACCAAGGTCGAGGACGGCGTCGGCGAGGTCTACGTGGTCGGCGTCTCCCCGTCGTACCAGGGCAGCGGCCTGGGCAAGGCCCTCACCCTCCAAGGCCTCCACCATCTGCAAGACGACCGCGACCTGGACGCCATCGTCCTCTACGTAGACGGCACCAACACCGCAGCCCGCCACCTCTACACCGCCCTAGGCTTCGCGACCGCAGCCCTGGACGTCCAATACGCCCCTGTGAACGACCTCACAACGAATCCAACCGCTCACTCCGCGTCATAAACCCCACCCCACCCCGTCCCACCCCTACCAGGAGCCGTCCGCGCCTCTAACCCCCCAGCCGGACGGCTCCTGGCCCCAATCTCCACTTATCCACAGCTGCCACTTCTGACATCGCCACCCAGGCCCACCCCCGACTACGATCGGTGGCGACTACGGAGAGGTGACACAGGTGACTACCCGCAACAGGCAGGCCGTCCTACTACTAACCTGCCTGAGCACAACCGCCCTACTAACCGCCTGCACCTCAGGCAGCCCCGAAGCCGGCCACCCCAACACCGCCCCGCCTTCGAATTCGGGTAGCCCAAGCGCGAGCGGCACCGAGGGGACTCCGGCCAGCACCGCCGGACCGACAACCGGCTCCGTGGGGACAGTCGCGCCGCCAGAGCGGCCGAGTACAGCCAACGGCCTCACGCTCGCCGCAGCTGAACAATTCATTCATTACTACAACGACTTGACAAATTACGCGGCTGACACCGGCGATACAAGCCTATTGCTTGGCGCCAGCGAGGCCGGCTGCGAGAACTGCAAGTCATATGCGGCATTCGTTGCGAAATCCAACGCCGCCAACGGTCTTCTGACCGGCGACTACCGCGAGCGAATCACGGACGTAGCGGAACTGGTTCGCGGTCAGGGTGGAAATATCGGCGGATCTGCGAGTGTCAGCGTCGGCGCGTATGTGAGTCGAGCGACGCCTACAGCTAGCCCGATCAATATCAAGGCAACCAACTACACACTGGAGTTCGCGCTTTCCCCTCAAGGCGGTAACTGGGTGATGTACGAGATGAAACTCGACAAGAAATGACTCTCGGGAAGCCGCTCCTCGGCGGGCTCGCCGCAGTATTGCTCGTCGTCGGCACCCTGTCGGAAAGGGCCTGGGCGTCGGCCGAGCCGCCACTCGCCCCGCGGGCCGTCGAATCACCTAACCCCAAACCCACCACTTCCCCACCTCCGGTGAGCGTCAACCTGACCAAGGAGGGCGCCAAGGCGAAGGCAACGCAGCGGATCGGCGGGCGCTTGGCGAGCGGCCACCCCGCGAGAAAGTCCGACGCGGGGTCTGCGAACCACCCAAAGGGATCCAATGGGAAACATCAGCCGCCAGGTTCTCCAATAACCAAGGAGCCACAGACCTCTGACACCTCGGATCGGGTCGACATCAAGCTCAACATCGGCATTTGCGGGCGGATGCAGCCGGATGGGACGGTACCGGGGCCTAGTCGGTGTACGCCGACTGGGCCGGAGGATTTGACTATGACGAGGCGGACGTTGCCGGCTCGGGTGGTTGTTCCTCGGCCTCAGGATGTTAGTTGGGAGCAGGTGTTGGCGGAGACGAAGAGTGTTGTGTTTCCGGGGTTGGCGGTGACGGTGCAGCCGAGTGGGCGGACGTTGGTTAATTACGAGACTATTGTTTATACCGAGGACAGCAAGGTTTCTAGCACGACCGTTACGTTGTTGGGTTTTCCGGTCGTGGTGGAGGCTACGCCGATCAGTTATACCTGGCGGTTCGGGGATGGGACGCCGGCGTTGACGACGAGTACGCCTGGTCAGCCTTACCCGGCCAAGGACATCACGCACAAGTACATGAGGCGTGGATCGGTCCAGCTCACGCTGACCACCAACTACGCGGCTCGCTTCAACGTCGCGGACACCGGTTGGCAGTACATCGACGGCACCGTCCCGATCACCGGCCCAGCCACGCCGTTGGAGGTTCGGGAGGCTGTCCCGGAGTTGGTTGATCCGACTCGCTGATCTGACGGCGGGGTTGTGGATAACCGGCTGAGGACCTCGACGTGCCCGGGCCTTTGCATGCACCGGCAGTCCGCGCAGGTGCTGACGGTCGCGCCGATGCCGACCTCAGCCAGGCAGCTAGTCCTCTATTTTCTCTATCTTTATTCTTTCCTTGGCATTCACGTCCCTTTGTTGCTTCCCTGGAGGGTTATTCAGAACCCCTCACAGAAGAAAGCAAGAGAAAGGAAGGACAGGGAGAGAAGAGATAGAGTGGCTGGGCGCGTGGCGGGCTGGGTGCGTAGGTGCGGGCGGCCTGTGGTTGGCGTGTCGGGAATGCGATGACCGCGGTGCGTGAGGGATCGGGGCTGTCGAAGACCAGTCGCTGAGTGAGCGGTCCTGCAGCCCGGGGTGCGGATGCCTTGCGTGCCTGCTGGGTGGTTCGAGTCGTGGATTGTGGCGTGGTGGCGTGTGTCTGGCCGACCGCGATCCACGACTCGATGCCGGCACGTCTCTGACCCGCCGACCACCAACCGCCCGCACCGACGCACCCAGCCCGCCAGGCACCCAGTACCCTCTCTATTTTCTCTTTTCTGCCTTTTTAACGTTCTTACTCTTGTTCTTTGCTCCGGGTCTTCAGAACTTCTGAATCACCCTCCCCGCTCTTCTTCTTTGAGGATTTCTGAATAACCCTCCGTTTTCTGGGCTTTCTCTTGCTCTTAGTGCAGGACTGATCTCAGGTGGGCGGTGAGGTGGTTGTGGGCTTGGCGGGTTTCGCCGGGGAGGGTCAGGAGGTTGGCGTGGCCGTGGGTCAGGGAGGGGTGGGGGGTGTGGGTCAGGGCGTTGCCGGCGGCGGACAGGCGGGTGGCGTATTCGTTGCCTTCGTCTCGGAGGGGGTCGAAGCCGGCGGTGGAGAGGTAGGTGGGGCAGAGGCCGGTGAGGTCTTCGGCTCTCAAGGGCGAGACGATCGGGTCGGGGCGGATGGTGGGGTCCGGGGTGTAGTGGTCGCGGAACCAGATGATGTCGTTCTCGGTGAGGAAGAAGCCTTCGGCGAAGAGGTCTCGGCTGGGGCGGCGGCCAACCAGGTCCAGAGCGGGGTACAGGAGGACCTGGAGCGCGGGTTGCGGGAGCTTGCGGCGTACGGCCTGTTGGGCGACGACGGCCGCCAGGTTGCCGCCGGCGCTGTCGCCGCCGATTGCGACCAGTGCGGGATCAACGCCTAGGTCCTCGGCGTGGTCGACGGCCCAGGTGAACGCAGCGATCGCGTCCTCGGCCGCGGTCGGCGCGGGCGCTTCGGGGGCGAGCCGGTAGTCGACGGACAGCACGCGAATGCCGGCATCGGACGCGAGCGAGCGGCACAGCGCGTCGTGCGTGTCGAGATCCCCCACAACCCAGCCGCCGCCGTGGAAGAACACCAGCAAGCCGCGACCCGCATCCCGCGGGACGTACAGCCGCGCGCCGAGCTGACCGTCAGCGCCATGCACGGTGAGCTCAGTCACACGCTGTAGCTCGATCACGGGACCAGAGATCCACCGGGTCAACGACGTCATGTGCGCACGAGCCGTCGCCGCGTCGGACTTCGTTGTGGTCGGCAACAACCCTTCCGCCCGGACGAGCAGCTGGATCTCCGGGTCGAGGGTGTTGCCGTCGATCTGGATCGGCTTGCCGGCCAGTCGTCGCCGTACGGCGATGGGTAACGCGTACAGCGGGGTCAGCGCATTCGCCTGTACGGCGTTCACCGCGCCACGGAGCACCGTGTCCAGTCGTGGGTTCACAAGGAGTGACGCTAGCAACCCACGACCAACCGGGACTGTGATGCCGACGCCGAGGCAACGGAAATGTCACACCGCCAATCGGCGGATGGCTACCCGGCATTCACCAAAGGATGGGATGCTGGTGGACGTGGCTGGAGACTTGCTGGCGTCCCATAACCGGGAGTACGACGTCGAGCCGCCGTACGACATCGCGGCGGCGGGCGACCTCCCGGCGGACCGTTTCTCCGATCGCGAGCTGAGTTGGCTCGCGTTCAACCAGCGCGTCCTGGAACTGGCCGAGAACGATCGGATCCCGCTGCTCGAGCGGGCGAAGTTCCTGGCCATTTTCGCCAGCAACTTGGACGAGTTCTACATGGTCCGGATCGCCGGTCTGAAGCGCCGTATCGCCGCGGGTGTCGCCGTTCGTGCGGCCAGCGGCCTCCTCCCCCGCGAAGTCCTGGACCGGAGCCTGGCCCGCAGCCGGGAGCTGATGGATCGACAGGCCGAGACCTGGCGCAAGGTCGTCCAGCCGGCATTGACCGAGCAAGGCATCGACATCCTGCGCTGGGACGAGCTGGAGCACACCGAGCGCGAGGAGATGACCCGGTTCTTCCGGGACCGGGTCTTCCCGGTGTTGACGCCACTCGCGGTCGACCCGTCGCACCCGTTCCCGTACATCTCGGGCCTCAGCCTCAACCTGGCCGTCGTGGTCCGCAACCCCGACACCGGCGGCGAGCACTTCGCCCGGGTGAAGGTGCCGCCGCTGCTGCCGCGGTTCGTGCGGGTCGCCGAGGGCCGGTTCGTCCCACTCGAGGACGTCATCGCGACCCACCTCGGCCAGTTGTTCCCGGGCATGGAGGTCACGCAGAACCACACGTTCCGGGTGACCCGCAACGAGGACCTCGAGGTCGAGGAAGACGACGCCGAGAACCTGCTGGCCGCGCTCGAGAAGGAGCTGCTGCGCCGCCGATTCGGTCCGCCGGTCCGGCTCGAGGTCGAGGAGTCGATCGACCCGCAGGTGAAGGCGCTGCTGCTGTCCGAGCTGGGCGTCACCGAGGCCGAGGTGTTCGAGCTGCCGGGCCCGCTGGACCTGCGTGGCCTGTTCACGATCGCGAGCCTGGACCGGGCGGAGTTGAAGTACCCGGCGTTCGTCCCGTCGACCCACCCGCACCTGTCCGAGGTCGAGACGGCCAACCCGGCGGACATGTTCCACGCGCTCAAGCAGCGCGACGTGCTGGTCCACCACCCGTACGACTCGTTCTCGACGAGTGTGCAGCGGTTCATCGAGCAGGCCGCCGCCGATCCGCACGTGCTGGCGATCAAGCAGACGCTGTACCGCACGTCCGGCGACTCGCCCATCGTCGACGCGCTGATCGACGCCGCCGAGGCCGGCAAGCAGGTGCTGGTGCTGGTGGAGATCCAGGCCCGCTTCGACGAGCAGGCCAACATCAAGTGGGCTCGGCAGCTCGAGCACGCCGGTTGTCACGTCGTGTACGGCGTGATCGGCCTGAAGACCCACTGCAAGCTCTCGCTGGTGGTTCGCGACGAGCCGGACGGACTGCGCCGCTACGCGCACATCGGCACCGGCAACTACCACCCCAAGACCGCCCGGCTCTACGAGGACCTCGGCCTGCTCACCAGCGACAAGGTGGTCACCGAGGACGTCGCGCTGCTGTTCAACCACCTCTCCGGCTTCGGCCGCAGCGCCGGTTACCGCCGGATCCTGGTCGCACCCCAGTCGGTACGGCGGGGGCTCGTCGAGCGGATCGACCGTGAGGTGGAGCACCACCTGGCCGGTCGCCCGGCACGTGTCCGGATCAAGGTGAACAGCCTGGTCGACGAGGCTCTGTCGGATGCGCTGTACCGAGCCTCACAGGTCGGCGTACCTGTCGAGCTGTGGATCCGGGGCATCTGCACGATCCGGCCCGGCGTACCGGGCCTCTCGGAGAACATCCGGGTCCGCAGCATCCTGGGCCGGTTCCTCGAGCACAGCCGGGTGTTCATGTTCGAGAACGGCGGTGAGCCGGAGGTGTGGATCGGTTCGGCCGATCTGATGCACCGGAACCTGGACCGCCGCGTCGAGGTGTTGGTGCATCTGAAGGAGCCCGACCACGTCACCGAGCTGAGCGACCTGTTCGACCAGGCCATGGACGACGGCACCGGTTCGTGGTGGCTGCAGCCGGACGACACCTGGCAGGCCAGGTTGACCGGTGAGGACGGCCAGCCGCTGCGCGACCTGCAGGAGAAACTCATCGCCACCCTGGGGCGGCGCAGGATAGCGGAACCCATTACGTAGGGTGAATTCATGAGTGTCCCGGCGACCGTCATCGCCGCGGGTGGGGTTGTGTGGCGGGAGCGTCGCGGGACCCGGCAGGTGCTGTTGGTGCACCGGCCCCGCTACGACGACTGGTCCCTGCCGAAGGGCAAGCTGACCGCGCACGAGCACATATTGCTCGCCGCGCGGCGAGAGATCGAGGAAGAGACCGGCCAGCGGGTCGTGCTCGGCCCAGCGCTCGGTGTGCAGCGCTATCCGGTCCGCAGGAACGGCAGTACGGCGCAGAAGCTCGTCCACTACTGGTCCGCCGTACCGGTCGACGAGATCGGCTTCACGCCGAACGACGAGGTCGACGAGGTGACCTGGCTCGCTGTGGACAAAGCGCGCGTGAAACTGAGCTATCCGCGTGATGTGGACATTCTTGACGCTCTGGACCCCACGATCCCGGTGATCTCCACACTCGTCGTGGTGCGGCACGCAGAGGCGGTGAAGCGGAAGGAGTGGGACGGCAAAGACACGGACCGTCCGCTCACCGATGCCGGTACGGCGGTTGCCGAGCGGTTGACCGGCGTACTGGCGGCTCTCGGCGTCAACCGGTTGATCAGCAGTGACGCGGAGCGGTGCGTCGCCACGATCGCGCCGTACGCCGCCTCGATCAAGCGACACATCCACCTGTGGCCAGAGATCTCGGAACGCGGGTACGACGCGGATCCGGACAACCTGCGTGGACTGTCCGAGAAGGCGTGGGCTCCGGGCCGGGTGACCGTGGTGTGCTCGCACCGTCCGGTTCTGCCCGCGTTGTCCCGGGAGTTGGGGCTCAAGGTGGGCAAGTTCGCCACTGGCGCGTTTCTCGTCGCGCACCGGCTGGCTGACGGCCGCATCGTCCATGAGCGCTTCGGCCCGCCGTGAAAAGGCTCCCTAGGACACACGAAGGATGCGCTACAAGCACGGGTCGGTGACGATCCAGGCACAGCCGTGGGCGTGTCCGGGTGACACTGGGTGTGACGGGTATGTTCCTACCGAGGAACCCGGCGTCCCACCGGGCGCGGGTCTGAGGAGAGGTTCGGGCGCACCATGACGATGATGCGAGAACTGACACTGATCGGGATCCGGATGGAATCGCCCAACCGGGCCCCCGTGATGATGCTGCGCGAGACCGAGGGCTACCGCTATCTGCCGATCTCGATCGGTTCGGTCGAGGCGACCGCGATCGCTTACGAGGAACAGGGGCTGCGCCCGTCGCGGCCGCTGACCCATGACCTGATGCGTGATCTGATCCAGGCGTTCGACGTACATATCGAGGCGGTCGAGATCGTCGAGCTGCGCGACGCCGTCTTCTACGCCGAGCTCGTGCTCGCCAACGGGGTCCGTGTCTCGGCCCGGCCGAGCGACTCGGTCGCCCTGGCCGTCAGACTCGGTACGCCGATCCGTTGCACCGAACAAGTACTCCTCGAGGCCGGCGTCGCCACCCCCGAGGAGGAACAGGCCGAGCTGGAACGCTTCCGTAAGTTCCTCGACGGCGTCGCTCCAGAGGATTTCTCCAGCTGACGATCCCGGCCGACACCTCGGTTTCGGCCGGCGCAGATAACCATTCGGCACCATGTATCGCAGTGCCGCGGGCGTGGTGATCTACTACGGCGTGGCGAGGGTCTCGGGGGAGAATGCGCTCAGCGTTACCAAAACGTGAGCGAATGTGGTCTTGTGGCCACCGAGCGTCACGGCTCTTAACTCAGTTCACCTGTTGGCCGCCTTTAGGCACGCCAGACGTCGCACACGCTATCGGAATCGTTCACCGCTCGTTCACCCCTCGCGGGCCGGTCGGTCACCTGTTCTCCCTACCGTCTGTGGAAGTTCAGATGTCTGATCCCCGTAGAAGGGCAACATTCTCGTGTCCGTCAATCGTCTGCTCCGCGTCGGCTCTGTCGCCGTGGCATCCCTCGGCGTCCTCGCTCTGAGCGCCTGTGGCAGTGACCCGGAGCCGTCAGGTTCCTCGAGCCCCGGGGGCACGTCGTCCTCGGCCGGTGCCGACTGCCCGCAGGGCACCCTGAACGCTGAGGGCTCCTCGGCGCAGAAGAACGCCATCGACGAAGTCATCAGCAAGTACAACGAGAAGTGCGCCGACGTCACGGTGAACTACAACCCGACCGGTTCCGGTGCGGGCATCAAGCAGTTCAACGCGGCGCAGGTCGACTTCGCCGGTTCGGACTCGGCCCTGAAGCCGGACGAGATGACCGCGGCCACCAAGCGCTGCGCGAACAACCCGGCCATCGACCTGCCGATGGTCATCGGCCCGGTCGCGATCGCGATCAACGTCGACGGCGTCTCCAAGTTCGTCCTCGACGGCCCGACCGCCGCGAAGATCTTCCAGGGCACCATCAAGACCTGGAACGACCCGGCGATCACCAAGCTGAACCCGGGCGTCACCTTCCCGTCGGCCCCGATCTCGGTCTTCTTCCGGTCCGACGAGTCCGGTACCACCGAGAACTTCGCCAAGTACCTCAAGGCCGCCGGCGGCGGCGCCTGGACCGGCGAGCCGGCCAAGAAGTGGACCGGCACGGGCGCCGGCAAGGAGAAGTCGGCCGGTGTCGCCGAAGGCGTGAAGTCGACCAAGAACTCGATCACCTACGTCGAGTGGTCGTACGCGGTGGACAACAAGCTGACCGTCGCCTCGATCGACAACGGCTCGGGCACGCCGGTGGAGCTGTCCGCCGAGTCCGCGGGTAAGGCTCTGGCTGCGGCGCAGCCGGCCGGCACCGGGACCGACCTGGCCCTGAAGCTGGACTACGCGACCAAGGCCGCGGGTGCGTACCCGATCATCCTGGTCACCTACGAGGTTGCCTGCACCAAGGGCCTGCCGGCCGAGAAGACCGCGCTGGTGAAGAGCTTCCTGAGCTACTTCGTCAGCAAGGACGGCCAGTCGTCGCTGACCGATCTGAACTACGCGCCGCTTCCGGCCGAGATCCAGACCAAGGTTGACGCCGCCATCCAGGCGATCAGCTGAAGTCGTCGATCAACTGACCGACGAAGCAGTGTGAAGAAGCAATGATGCGAGCCCCGGCCGGTCCCGAGTCTTCGGAGGACGGCCGGGGCTTCGCCTCGTCGGAACCGGAACGGACCGCGAGCGACCCGACCGGAGCCCGGTGGATCGGGCCGACGCAGACCGTGAAGCAGACCTGACCACACGACCCAGGCGCTTGGAGCACCATCGATGAGTAGTCCAGACGGCACGGAACCGCCCGACCGGCCGGACGGCACCGCCGCCGACGCGGCGACGGCCAACACCCCGGACCAGGCGAACGCCGGTACCCCGACCGCGGACCAGGTGGCCGCGGACCCGGAGGCGAATCCGGCAGCGAGCACGGCGGGCCCGGCCGGCCAGGAAGAACCCAGGATCGAGGATCTCGTCGACGAGACCTCCGCACCGGGCCTGCGAAGCTTCGGCGGCCTGACCACCGAGCACCAGGCCGCCGAGCACGACGCCGGCCAGCACGACGCCGGCCAGCCCGCGGCCGCGGTGGCGACGGCCGACGCGAAAGGCAAGGCGCTCAACCTCGGCCCGGTCGGCCACCTCGGTGACCGGCTGTTCGGTGGCCTGGCCCGCGGATCCGGCGGCCTGGTGATCCTGATCGTCGCGTTCGTCGGCATCTTCCTGCTGGCGCTGGCGATTCCGTCGCTGCTCGACGACAAGTCGAACTTCCTGTTCTCCCGGATCTGGGAGCCCGGTGGCGACCAGCCGCGGTTCGGTATCGCGGCGCTGTTCTACACCACCGTGATCAGCTCGATCATCGCGATGCTCATCGCGGTCCCGGTCGCGATCGGGGTGGCGCTGTTCGTCACCTACTACGCACCCAAGGCGGTGGCCCAACCGGTCGCGTACGCCGTCGACCTGCTAGCCGCCGTACCGTCGATCGTGTACGGCCTGTGGGGCATCCTGTTCTTCGCTCCGATCCTGCACCCGGTCATCAACGGCATCTCGGCCGCGCTCGGCTGGATCCCGCTGTTCGAGAAGCCGCCGGGCGACAACATCGGCGTGGTCTTCACCGCCTCGGTGGTGCTGGCGATCATGATCCTTCCGGTCGTCACCGCGATCAGCCGCGAGATCTTCGCGCAGACACCGATCTCGCACCGCGAGGGCGCGCTCGCGCTCGGCGCGACCCGCTGGGAGATGATCCAGCTGTCGGTCCTGCCGTACGGGCGTTCCGGTGTGGTCAGCGCGTCGATGCTGGGCCTCGGCCGCGCGCTCGGTGAGACCGTCGCGGTCCTGATCATCCTGTCGGTGCCGAACGGCAACGACCCGTGGAACCCCTCGATCTTCGCCGGTGGCGAGACGTTCGCGTCGAAGATCGCCAACAACGCCGCCGAGTTCGATTCGCCGGAGAAGACCGGCGCCTACATCGCGGCCGGCCTGGTGCTGTTCGTGGTGACGTTCCTGGTCAACTCCGCGGCCCGGATCATCGTCGACCGCAGCGGTCCCGGCGGTAAGAAGACCCGCCGGAAGCCCACCCCGAGTGCGTCCGCCGCGGCACCTGAAGGGGGAGCGACGTCATGACCACAGTTACCGCCAACAAACCGGCGTACGACGGTCAGGCCCTCGACCTGTCCGGGAAGTCGGGCAGCCGGGCCTTCAAGAACACGCTGGCCACTGTGCTGATCGTGTTCGCCTTCATTCTCGCGATGATCCCGCTGATCTGGATCCTCGCCACCGTGATCGGCAAGGGCTACCACCTGCTGCTGGACGCGAACTGGTGGAGCGAGTCGCAGCGCGGTATCACCGTCCGCCGCGCGGGCGGTGGCGCCTACCACGCGATCATGGGCACGCTGATCATGGCGCTGATCACCACCGTCATCGCGGTGCCGATCGCCATCCTCGGCGCGGTCTACCTGGTCGAGTACGGCAAGGGCACGCGGGCCGCCAAGGTGGTCAGCTTCATGATCGACATCCTCACCGGTGTTCCGTCGATCGTCGCCGCGCTGTTCATCTACGCGGTCTGGATTACGATCCTCGGCTTCAATCGCGTCGGGTTCGCGGTCTCGCTCGCGCTGGTACTGCTGATGCTTCCCGTCGTCCTGCGGTCGACGGAGGAGATGCTCAAACTCGTACCGGACGAGTTACGCGAGGCGTCGTACGCGCTCGGTGTGCCGAAGTGGAAGACGATCCTGAAGGTGGTCGTGCCGACGGCCTTCGGCGGAATCATCACCGGCGTCATGCTCGGCCTGGCCCGCGTGATGGGTGAGACCGCGCCGCTGCTGATCCTGGTCGGCTACTCCAAGAACATCAACCTGAACCCGTTCTCTGGATTCATGGGTGCGTTGCCGACGATGATCAATCAGGACCGGACCGAGCTGGCCCTGCCCAACGCGGCCGACCGGGTCTGGGCGGCGGCGCTGACACTGATCCTGCTCGTTCTTGTCCTCAACATCCTGGCCCGGCTGATCGCCCGGTTCAGCAAGATCAACTCGAAGTAGTCAGAGAGGTACTGAGTCGATATGGCAAAGCGCATCGAGGTCAGCGGCCTCAACGTCTATTACGGCAACTTCAAGGCCGTCGAGGATGTGTCGATGACGGTCGAGCCTCGCTCGGTCACGGCGTTCATCGGCCCGTCCGGTTGCGGCAAGTCGACGTTCCTGCGGACCCTGAACCGCATGCACGAGGTCATCCCCGGCGCCCGCGTCGAGGGCAAGGTGCTGCTGGACCAGCAGGACCTGTACGGCGCCGGGATCGACCCGGTCGCTGTGCGCCGCGTGGTCGGCATGGTGTTCCAGCGGCCGAACCCGTTCCCGACGATGTCGATCTTCGACAACGTCGCGTCCGGCCTGAAGCTGAACGGCGTCAAGGACCGCAAGAAGCTCACCGAGGTGGTCGAGCGGTCCCTGCACGGCGCGAACCTGTGGAACGAGGTCAAGGACCGTCTCGACAAGCCGGGCGCGGGTCTGTCCGGTGGTCAGCAGCAGCGGCTGTGCATCGCCCGGGCGATCGCGGTCGAGCCCGAGGTGATCCTGATGGACGAGCCGTGCTCGGCCCTCGACCCGATCTCGACGCTCGCGATCGAGGACCTGATCGAGAAGCTGAAGGACCAGTTCACCGTCGTCATCGTCACGCACAACATGCAGCAGGCGGCCCGCGTCTCCGACCAGACCGCCTTCTTCAACCTGGCCGCGACCGGCAAGCCCGGCCGGCTGATCGAGATGGCGCCGACCAAGCAGATCTTCTCGAACCCGACCGAGAAGGCCACCGAGGACTACATCACCGGCCGCTTCGGTTAAGTCGTCGTACGCCGGAATTCACCGGCCGCCGTGATCAGTTCGGTCGCGGCGGCCGGTGGTGTTTGTGGCCGAAAGCCGTTCAGATGCAGAGGGTCCGGGCGAAGTTGACCCGGGCAAGCACCTCGGCGACCTCGCGCGGTGAGCTCACCCCGACGTGGGTGTTGTGCGTGCGGTTACCGTTCTGCACGGTGATCTGGACGAAGCCGGTCGTCTTCTTCTCCTTGCAGAGCAGGAACAACAGGCCGAGCAGGCAGGCCAGCGCGAAGGCGATGGCCAGGATGATCGCCCAGGCAGGGATCTTCTCCTCGGTCCGCGTCATGTCCATCGCCGACCAGTTCGTCCCCTGGGTCGGCAGCACGCCCGCGGGCGTCACGATCCGGAACTGCTCGACCGAGATGTCGCCGACGGTCACGAGCACCGGACCGGTCGGCAACGCCTGCATGGGCAGGCCTTGCACCGGCTGAGGGGGCCCACTGGTGGGCGGCAGGAACGATCCGGCCGGCGGCTGGTACTGGGCCGGAGGCTGACCGTACTGCCCGGGTGGCGGGTTGTACGGACCGGGCTGCGGCGCCGGGGCGGCCTCGTAGATCGGCGGCGGCGGAAACTGCGCCGGGGGGTCGTACTGCGCCGGCAGATGACGGGTGGGCTCGGCCGATGACGCCCCCGATGAATCATCAGGGCGTGGATCGGACGGCGGCTGAGGGGTCTCGGTCACCTGCTCAGCCTAGGGTGTCTGGGGATCCGGCGCGGAGAGGTGACCGTCGACCTGTGGAAAAGATAGCCTGCGGGGATTCCTCGACGTTCTCAGAAGGGAACCGCGGTGAGCACTCCGACGCCTCCGGGCGACGACCAGAACGACCAGGACCGGCCGCAGGACACCCCCGAGACCCCGGGACAGCAGCCGCCCAGCCAATACGGTCAGCCTGGCCAATCCAGTCCGTACGACCAGCCGGCCCCTGAGCCGGGCCAGTACGGCCAGCCTGGGTACGGTCAGCAGCCCGGCTACGGGCAACAGCAGCCGCCTGGGTACGGCCAGCCTGGGTATCCGGGCCAGACGGGCCAACCGGACCCGTACGGGCAACAGCAGCCCGGCTACGGGCAACAGCCTGGATACGGGCAACAGCCTGGCTATGGGCAGCAGCAGCCTGGCCAGTACGGCCAGCAGCCCGGGGACTACGGTCAGCAGCAGCCCGGCGCGTACGGCGGGCAGTACGCCGGCCAGCCCGGCAGCTACGGGTACGGCGGCGCCGCCCCGCAGAGCAGCACACCGCAGGTGCTGTCGATCATCGGCATCGTCTGCTGGTTCTGCTGCAGCCCGGCCGCGATCGTGCTCGGCCTGATTGCTCAGGGCAAATACCGTGAGCAGGGCCAGTCGGACACGCTGGCGAAGGTGGCCTGGATCGGCGGCATCGTGTCGATCGTGATCAGCGGGATCCTCTACCTCACCGGCACGATCAACACCTGACGGACCGCAATCGTCGCCGGGCGCCTGGACCAGGCCCCGGCGACGAGTCAGTTGAGGTTGCGGGCGACGCCGTACACGATGAGCAGGGCGATGACGGCGTACGTCAGCCAGTCGACCATCCGCCGGCTCATCGTCAGGCGGGGCAGGCGAATCACGCGGGCGGACTCGAGCGCCCAGGCAAGGACTTGGTAGCCGACGGCAACCCCGACAAGCGGTCCGAGGACCAGGACGACCGGGTTGAAGTGCCATGCGGCGTCCAGGTCGCCGCGCAGCAAGGCGGCTGCCATCCGGGTCGATCCGCAGAGTGGACAGTTCAGCCCGGTGGTCGCGTGCAGGATGCACGGAAGGCCGATGTGGTGGCTTCCCGACAGTTGGTAGACGGCGGCCAGCCCGAACCCGCCCACTCCCACCGCGGTCAGGCCCCACACTCGCCGGTCCAGTGGCTGGACCGGACCGGTCGGCCGGAGTACGACGCTCAGCGAAAGGCTCACCGCACCACGGTAACTCTCAACACCTGGGATCCGCTGCCAGGTCTGAGCCGTCGCAGCACTAGCCTGCAACCCACTCCTCAACGCACATCATTTAGAAGGGATCGTCGTGAGCTCTCCGACGCCACCGCCGGGTTACGGCCCGCAGGACCCACAGCAGCCGGGTCAATACGGCCAGCCGCAGCAGCCTGGTCCGTACGGCCAGCCTGGGCAGCAGCCGGGCCAGTACGGGCAGCCGCAGCAGCAGCCCGGCTACGGCGGCCAGCAACAGCCGGGATACGGGCAACAGCCTGGCTATGGGCAGCAGCAGCCCGGTTATGGCGAGCAGCCGGGTTACGGCCAGCAGCCGCAGTACGGGCAGCAGCAGCCGGGATATGGCCAGCAGCCTGGTCAGTACGGGCAGCAGCCCGGCTACGGTCAGCCGTACGGGCAGCCTGGCTACGGCACGGCGCCGATCCCCGACAACCTCGCCGCCTGGCCGAACCGGGTCGGCGGGTACCTGATCGACTTCCTGATCATCGGCGTGCCGTTCGCACTCGGCGCTGCGCTCGCCAGCACCAACAGCTCGGCTCTCGCCATCATCGGCATCGTTTTCTATCTGGCCGCCATCGGTCTGGCGATCTGGAACATCATCATCCGCCAGGGCAGCACCGGCCAGACCGTGGGCAAGCAGGTCCTCGGCCTGAAGCTGGTCGGCGCCGACACCGGTCAGCCGATCGGCGCAGGCAAGACGTTCGTACGCCAGCTCTGCCACTTCCTCGACGGCGCAGCCTGCGACATCGGGTACCTGTGGCCGCTGTGGGACGAGAAGCGACAGACGTTCGCCGACAAGATCATGAACACCTACGTCATCAAGCTCTGACGTCGGTCCCCGGCTGCACCAGGAAGGACCGCAGGTGACCACCCCTCCGTACGACGGCCAACCGCAGCAACCACCTGGTCAGCCGGGGCACCCCGGCTATCAACCCCAGTTCCCACCGGGTCAGCCCGGTCAGTATCCGCCACAGGGCTACAACCCTTACGAGCAAGCTGCTCCCGGCCAGGGCGGCTACGGCTATGGCTACGCGCCGCCCGGGGAGCTGGCCAGCTGGCCGATCCGGGTCGGGGCCTACGTCCTGGACTACCTGATCGTCGCGATCCCGTGGTTCATCGGGATCATCGTGGCGCTGGCCCTCGACGGCGACAGTGACGAGCTCGGACCGCGGGGCGGAGCGTCCATGGGGGTCGGGTTCCTGCTCACGTTCCTGTTGTGGGTCTGGAGCCGAGTGATCCAGCAGGGCCGCACCGGCCAGTCGTTCGGCAAGAAGCTGACCGGCCTTCGGGTCGTACACGCGCAGACTGGTCAATTGATCGGCGTGGGAGCGACTCTGGGCCGTGAGCTGCTCGCCTGGCTGTTCAACCAGTTCTGCATCCTGAACGTGCTCTGGCCGCTCTGGGACGAGAAGTCGCAGACCTGGCACGACAAGATCGTCAACGACGTCGTCATCCGCGCTGATCCTCAGTGAGACTTGAGGAAGGCGGCGCAGGTCACCGCCCAGAGCACACTGGTGAAGGTGCCGATGATGAAGCGCTCGGCGACGGCCTGCGGGGTGACCGAGGCGGGCTGGTCCGGACTGCGTAGCTCGGGGTAGCGGGCGAGTCCCTTGATCGCCAGGACCACGGCGATGCCTTCCGGCCAGCCCGAGACCAGAGCGGCGAAGATCGCGGCCCGTTCGAGCGATCCGATCAGCGCGCCACCACGCAGCACCTCACCAGCCTTCTGCGTCGATTGAGCCCTGGTGTTGCCACGGTCCACCAACGCGAGCACAGACGTCGTCAGCGGCCCACCGCCGGTCAGCGCGAGTCCTCCCGACAACAGGAGCAGGACGTTCCACCAGCGCTCGGGCCAGCCGACCACACCGTGGCCGGCCAGCAGCAGCAGGCCCACTGCGACCAGACAGGCCAGCATGACTGCACTGAGCACGATCTCGAGGTTGGAGCCGGCCTTGGGAACCCACGCCAGGACGGCGAGGATCAGACCGGCAGCGGTCAACGACAAGATGAGTGCCGTCACGCAGCGACCCCAGCCTCGAGCAACTCGGTCGCCAGCACCCGTCCACGTTGTTCCTCGGCGAACCCGGCGGCCTGCGCCCGCTGTGTCACCGCCGATTGGCTGATCCCCAGCTTCACGCCGATCTCCCGCCTGGTGAGTCCTTCGGTCAGCAGATCGGCCACAGCCCAGCCACGGTCGCTCCGACGTCGTAGCACCGACGCCATCAGCCACAGGACCGTCTCCACCTGCTCGGCCAGCCGTGGATCGGAGCCGACCACATTGACGTGGTGGGGGCTCGACTTGGCCCGCGTCACCGCCTCCCGTGCGAACACGAACGCGGGCCCACCGCCGGCCCTGGTGCTGCGCGGCAGTGGCTCGGTCACCTCACCGACCCCGAGCCCGACGTACCAGCTGTCCAGGCGGAGCAGCTCGACGATCACGTCGATCGTGGCCCGTGCCTCCGACAGAACGCCCTGCACCTCGTCGCCGGCGGTCCGCTCGAACTTGCGGAGCAAGCCGGTCCGCCGCGGCCGGCGGTTCAGGGAGTTCAATACCTCGGGTACGAGATCGCCCATGCTTCGGCTGCCGCGCTGATCTACCGTGAGAACGAAGACCATCGCCCTGCACCTCCTTCCGAACGTGTTAAGGCTACAGTCTTATTCACGTAGAGTGAAGGAAAAAACCTGAATCGGTTCACCCAATCACTCCCAGTGATCGCTCTCCAGGGCATCGATTCCCCCAATTCTCCGCCTGATCCAGGCCTGTCGGCATCCCGACTCACCGCATGACTTCACCGAGCGTCAGCGCATTTCGGGCCGATTCTTCTGCCCGATCGGCCGCCGCGAACGGCGTACTCTGGTCTCGTGCCTATATCTGCCAGATATACGAAGCTCACTCCGACCGCCTGGACGATCCTCGGCTTCCTTGCCTTCAGCCCCCGCAACGGCTACCAGCTGCGGCAGGCCGTGCAGCGTTCCGCGGGCCACTTCTGGGGCGTCAGCTACGGCCAGCTGTACGCACAGCTCGACGCGCTGTCTGCGGCCGGCCTGATCGAGCCGGCCGAGACCGAGGACCTGGTCTGGCGGCTGACCGACGATGGTGCCGAGGCGCTGCGTGAGTGGCTCGGCGAGCCACCGAAGCCGACCCAACGGCGCGACGAGAACCTGGTCAAGCTGCTCTTCAGCGACCACGCCGGTATCGAGGTGACCAGGCAACTAGTTGCGCAACGCCGTGAGGCGGCCAAAGCCTCGCAGGCCAAGGCGGAAGCGATCGTCCCCGGTGCGCACTGGGATCCGGTCCAGCGAAAGCGACGGCCCGGCGATCTGCTCGCCGCGCGGCTGGTCCGCGAGCACACGCTGGCGATGGCCGCGGCCGAGCTGACCTGGTGCGACCGCGCCGACGAACTGATCGAAGGGGCCAGTCGTGGTTAAGAAACGGAAAGTCGCCCTGGGCATCGTGGTTGCGGTGATAGCGGCTCTGATCGGAGGCGGCGTCGCCGTGGCCAAGGTGCCGTGTTCGTTCCCGACACCACCGACCGGCGCGCTGAAATCCGACGGTACCAAAGACATCCGCACCGACCCGACCGGTTTCGTCACCGCTTCGGACGGCGTCCACCTTGCTTACTACGCTCAGATCCCGGCGCATCCCGTCGCCACGCTCGTCTTCTACCACGGCTCGGGCGCGAACAGTCTGGCCGGCTACTACCCCTTTGCGCAGGCGCTGACCAGGAAGTACCAGATCGCGACGTACCTGGTCGATATCCGCGGCCACGGCGCATCCGGTGGTCCGCGGGGCGATACCCCATCACAGCAGCAGGTCTGGCAGGACACCGCCGATGTCATCCAGTTCGTGCACCAGAAGTGGCCGACGGTGCCTACCTTCGCCGGCGGGCATTCGGCCGGGGCGAGCCTGATCCTGAACAGCCTGAGCCGGATCCACGACCCGATCGCGGGCTACGTGTTCCTGGCGCCGGACTACGGGCTGCACTCGGATACCGAGAAGGTTGCCAGGGGCAGCAATTTCGCCACGATCTGCAAACGCCCGTTCGTGGTCAACGCGATCAGTCATGGTCGACTCGACCAACACTCGGTCGCGCTCGGCTTCGCCTACTCCACCGCCGAGCTGCGCGAGTCCAACCTGATCAACCGCTACACAGTCGCGATGGCGCTGGCCCAGAACGCTGCCGACAGCGCCGCCGATCTGCACTCACTCCAAGCACCACTGGGCGTCTGGGTCGGCGCGGACGACGAGGTCTTCGATGCCACGAAACTCGCCGAGTACTCCCGGCAGGCGCCCCGTTCGACGGTGACGGTCCTGCCGGGAGCTACTCATCTCAGTGTGCTCAATGCCGCGGCCGGCCAGGTCGGCGCGTGGATCACCGCGGGTCAGTCGGCCAAGGGCAGGTAGAGCTTCCCTTTGGATTTGAAGGAATCGGACATTTCGGCGAAGCCGGCCTCGATCGCCTCGGTGGTGTTCAGGCCGTGCTCGTCGGCGTACGCCCGGATGTCGGCGGTGATCCGCATCGAGCAGAACTTCGGCCCGCACATCGAGCAGAAGTGTGCGGTCTTGGCCGGCTCGGCCGGCAACGTCTCGTCGTGGAAGGAGCGGGCCGTGTCAGGATCCAGCGAGAGGTTGAACTGATCCTCCCACCGGAACTCGAACCTTGCCTGGGACAACGTGTCGTCCCAGTCCTGCGCACCCGGGTGTCCCTTGGCCAGATCAGCTGCGTGGGCGGCGATCTTGTACGTGATCACCCCGGTCTTCACGTCGTCACGATCCGGTAGGCCGAGGTGCTCCTTCGGCGTGACGTAACAGAGCATCGCCGTACCCAGCCAGCCGATCTGGGCCGCGCCGATCGCGGACGTGATGTGGTCGTAGGCCGGCGCCACATCAGTTGCCAACGGCCCCAAAGTGTAGAACGGCGCTTCGCCGCAGAGCTCCTCCTCGAGCCGGACGTTCTCGGCGATCTTGTCCATCGGCACGTGTCCCGGACCCTCGATCATCACCTGGACGTCGTGCTCCCAGGCGATCCGGGTGAGCTCCCCGAGCGTCCGCAGTTCGGCGAACTGGGCGGCGTCGTTCGCGTCCGCGATGCACCCCGGCCGCAATCCGTCGCCGAGCGAGAACGTCACGTCGTACGCCTTGAGAATCTCGCACAACTCGGCGAAATGCGTGTACAGGAAGGATTCCTGGTGATGTGCCAGGCACCATGCGGCCATGATCGAACCGCCACGGGACACGATCCCGGTCACGCGCCGAGCCGTCAGCGGCACGTACCGCAGCAGCACGCCGGCATGCACGGTCATGTAGTCGACACCTTGCTCGCACTGCTCGATCACCGTGTCGCGATAGACCTCCCACGACAGATCGGCCGGATCACCCTTCACCTTTTCGAGAGCCTGGTACAGCGGAACCGTCCCGATCGGGACGGGAGAGTTCCGCAGGATCCACTCCCGGGTCGCATGGATGTTCTTGCCGGTGGACAGGTCCATCACCGTGTCGGCGCCCCAGCGGGTCGCCCAGACGAGCTTCTCGACCTCCTCCTCGATCGAGCTGCTCACGGCCGAGTTGCCGATGTTCGCGTTCACCTTCACCAGGAACTTCTTCCCGATGATCATCGGTTCGCTCTCCGGGTGCCGCCGGTTCGCCGGGATCACCGCCCGGCCCCGGGCCACCTCGGACCGGACGAACTCCGGATCGACGCCCTCCCGGACGGCGACGTACCTCATCTCCGCCGTGATCGTCCCGGCGCGCGCGTGCGCCAGCTGGGTCAGTGGCTCGCGCGCCTGGATCCAGTCCCGCCGGAGTGCGGGCAGACCGGCCTGTACGTCGATCTCGGCCGATGCGTCGGTGTAGACACCGGACGTGTCGTAGAGGTCGAAGTGCTCGCCGTTGGTGAGGTGGACACGACGCGCCGGGACACCCAGCTCGCCGCGGTAGATCTTCTCCGAGCCGGAGATCGGCCCGGTGGTGACAGTCGGTCGAACGTCGTTGCCGATGGTTGTCACAGGTTGCGCTCCCTACGCCGGAATTACCCGGACAGGTTCGGCGGTCGGCGGCGCCGGTTCGAAACCAGCCGCCCTCTCAGCCCACTACGGTGCGAGCTCCCGCGATCTTGAATTGTCCTGGCCACCTTAACCTGCCGTCTTGACCCCACCGGTAGCGTCGAGGAATGCGAGACCTCGTGTACCCGCCGGTGATCGGCTTCGTGAAGACGGCGTTCACAGTGCTGGACGTGAAGCTCGACCTCAGCGGCACGGAGAACGTGCCACGGACCGGTGGTGCGCTGATCGCGCTGAACCACATCAGCTACGTCGACTTCATCCTCGGTGGGTACGGCGCTCTGCCGAGCAAGCGACTGGTGCGGTTCATGGCCAAGGACTCGCTGTTCCGCAACCGGGTCTCCGGACCGTTGATGCGCGGCATGCATCACATCCCGGTGGACCGGGACGCCGGCGCTGCGTCGTACCGGAAGGCGGTTGAGTACCTGCGAGCCGGTGAGGTCGTCGGGGTGTTCCCGGAGGCGACGATCAGCCGGTCGTTCGAGCTCAAGGAGTTCAAGTCCGGCACGGTCCGGATGGCCGCGGAGGCCGGCGTTCCGATCATCCCGCTGATCCTGTGGGGCACCCAGCGGATGCTCACCAAGGACCATCCCCGCGACTTGTCCCGGCATCGCACGATCGCGATCACCGTCGGCGCGCCGATGACCGTGACGACCGACGACGACGCGACCGAAGCGACCGATCAGTTGCGTACGACGATGGCCGGCATGCTCGACCGGACCATCCGTGCGTACCCCGAGCAACCGGCCGGTGCCTGGTGGTTGCCGGCCGCGTACGGCGGTGGCGCACCGACGCCGGCCGAGGCGGAGCGGCTGGACCAGGAGGAGGCCGCTCGCCGGGCGGCAAAACGTCGTTAGACCAGTTCCCCGGCAGTTCCCGGCAGCTCCTGGCACGGACAGGACCTTGACCCTCGGACCGGAACGAGGGTACTAAGGCAGTCGCAGTGATTGGCAGAGCAGGTACCTGGGGGGTCCCTGTGCGGCGGGCCGGGCAAGTGGTACTCCCGGCCGCGGTACTCAGGCGGGCGGGGAAGGTAGTGTTCGATTCACCGGAAGAGCTCCATCTGTTCGAACCGGGGACGTTGGCGGTAGCACCACATGTGGCCGAGCACATCCCGGACGCCGGGACGTACTTCGTCGAATGGGCCACTCAGGGGATGGCATCCGACCGCGCCCGGGAGATCGAGTCGGCCGTGAACGGACGCCGCAGCCAGAACGGCTGGTTTCCGCTGGAGAGCCTGGACAACATCGGTAGCCGCGGCTTCTGGCGCGGCCCGCTGACGTACCTCGCCCGGATGACGTCCGACGACCCGGCAATCCTGCAGCGCTGGGCCACCGAGGGTCTGGACGGCAAGAACCGGAGCCGGATCGAGGCGACGGTGAACCACCTGCTCCACCAGCAGGGCCACGCGGCCGCAGCGACGTGGGCGGTGGCGGTGCGGCCGAAGACCTACCTCGACGCGAGAGTCCTCGGCAACAAGCTCGCGTCCGCGTGGGAGTACAACCTCGGCTCGATCCGCGCCAAGGACGTCGCCAAGTCGGTACGGCGCTGGAACCGCTGAACCTGCCCGTACGACGGACAGTCCTCGAGCGGACTGTCCGTCGTACGCGGAACTGTCAGTGGAACTGCGGGATGATCAGGTAGAGCCCGTAGAACACTGCAGCCAGGCACGCGGCAAAGCAGAGGCCGGCCACTCCGGTGTCGACGACCGACGGCGCCTTCTTCTCGTCGATCGACACGGCCCGGCGCGCCATCGCGCTCACGCCGAGCGCGAACAGGACCGCCAGTCCGACCCCGAAGATCAGGCTGACGAGTGCTACCTCAGCGAGCGAACCCCAGTCGATGTGCATCGCCGTACTCCTCTCAGGCCGCCGCAGCCGGGGTGGCGGCCGGCGTGCTGCTGCTCGGGTACTCGTTCACGTTGCCTGACGTCACCGGGCGGCGGCGGGAGGCGAGGTAGATGCCGCCACCGGCCACGGCCGCGAGGACAGCAATGATGACGACACCGAAGTTGCCACTGTCGGCCACCCGGCCGGCCAGCGCGCCGACGAGCGCAGCGGCCGGCAGCGTGAACAGCCAGGCCACCGCCATCCGGCCGGCGACGGTCCAGCGCACCTCGGCCAGCTTCTTGCCGAGGCCGGCGCCCAGGATGCTGCCCGAGCAGACCTGGGTGGTCGACAGCGGGAAGCCCAGGTGGGACGAGGCCAGCAGCACCGCGGTCGAGCTGGTCTCCGCGGCGAAGCCCTGCGGCGACTCGATCTCGGTCAGGCCCTTCCCCATCGTGCGGATGATCCGCCAGCCGCCGAGGTACGTGCCCAGCGAGATCGCCAGACCGGCCGCGAGGATGACCCAGACGTGCGGCCTGGAGCCCGCTGTCTGGCTGCCCGAGATGATCAGCACCAGGGTGATGACGCCCATGGTCTTCTGCGCGTCACCGGTACCGTGCGCCAGCGACACCAGCGAGGCCGAGGCGATCTGGCCGGCCCGGAAGCCTTCCTTGACCGTCTTCTGCCGCGACCGCTGGGTGATCGTGTAGGCCAGGTACGTGCCGAGCAGCGCGACCACACCGGCCACGATCGGCGCGGCCACGGCCGGGATGATGATCTTCTGTACGACGGTCGTGAAGTGCACGGCGCTGGATCCGGACGCGATCCAGGTGGCGCCGATCAGGCCGCCGAACAGGGCGTGCGACGAGGAGCTCGGCAGGCCGAAGTACCAGGTCAGCAGGTTCCACAGGATGGCGCCGACCAGGCCGCCGAAGATGACCGGCACGGTCACCTTGGTGTCGTCGACGATGCCGCTCGAGATCGTCTTGGCGACTTCGGTGGAGATGAACGCGCCGACCAGGTTCAGGACGGCGGAGATACCGACCGCGACCTTGGGTCTGAGCGCGCCGGTGGCGATCGAGGTCGCCATCGCGTTGGCGGTGTCGTGGAATCCGTTGGTGAAATCGAACACCAAAGCGGTGACGATCACCACCACGACGAGGAAGGACAGGTCCATCGTGATCACTTCCTTGAGGGCGGACGATCAGCAGCGTCGATCGACCGTAGGCCCGGTGAGTGAACTTGACGTGAACCGATTCAGGGAACTTACTCCAAGATCAGGTGGGCCAGTGCGTAACACAGGGCCGCGACCAGGCCCGCGGCCGGGATCGTCAGGACCCACGCCACCGCGATGCTCCGCGCGACCCCCCAGCGGACGGCCGACAGGCGTTTGGTCGCGCCCGCACCCATCACCGCGGAGGTGATCGTGTGGGTGGTCGAGACCGGAGCGTGCAGGCCGATCGCCATCACGTACAGGACGGTCGCGGCGACCGCCTCGGAGGCGAAGCCGCGGGCCGGATCCAGGTGGATGATCCGGCGTCCGAGCGTACGCATGATCCGCCAGCCGCCCGAATAGGTCCCGAGCGAGATCGCGGTGGCCGCGGCGAACTTCACCCACAGCGGAATGCCGTCGCCCGGCCGCACGTGACCGCTGGTGACGAGGGCCAGGAAGATCACGCCCATGGTCTTCTGCGCGTCCTGCAGACCGTGGCCCAGCGCCATCGCCGCGGCCGACAACGACTGGGCCAGCCGGAAACCGCGGGTCACCTTGCTCGGATTGCTCCGACGGAAAATGTGCAGGATCGCGATCATCACCGCGAACGCGCCGAGGAAGCCGACCACTGGCGACAGGACCATCGGAATGACGACCTTGTCCACGATGCCGGACCACAGGACGACGCTTGTCGAGGCGAGGCCGGCCCCCACGAGTCCGCCGATCAGCGCGTGGGTCGAGGAGCTGGGCAGGCCGAAGTACCAGGTGATGAGGTTCCAGCTGATGGCGCCGAGGAGCGCGGCGATCACGACTACCAGGCCGTGCTTGCCGCTGGGCGCGGTGATGATGCCCTTACCGACGGTCTCGGCCACCTCGGTGCCGGCCAGCGCGCCGAGGAAGTTGCAGACCGCCGACATCGCCAGCGCCACCCGCGGGGTGAGCGCGCGGGTGGAGACCGAGGTGGCGATCGCGTTGGCGGCGTCGTGGAACCCGTTGGTGTAGTCGAAGAAGAGCGCGATGACGACGACGGCGATGACGAGCGCGAACTCCACGCTCAGCTCTCCTTGACGGCGATCTGCTCGATGGTGTTGGCGACGTGCTCGAACGCGTCGATCGCCGCCTCCAGCAGATCGACGACGGTCTTGACCTTCATCACCGTGAGCGCGTCGTACTCGCCGCTGAAGAGCTTGGCGATCAACCGGCGGTGGACGGCGTCGCCCGTGTTCTCCAGGCGGTTGATCTCGATCCAGTACTCGGCCAGGTCCTTCATCGTGCGCAGCCGGGGCATCGTCTCGGCGGTCAACTGGGCGGCCCGTTGGAGGACCTCGATCTGCTCGGCGATCTCTTCCGGGAGCTCGTCCAGATTGAACAGGTGGACCGAGTCGACGGCCTCCTCCATGAAGTCCATCACGTCGTCGAGCTCCGAGGCCAGCCGGTAGATGTCCTCGCGGTCGAACGGGGTGACGAACGTCGAGTTGACCCGGCGGATGATCGAGTGCGTGGTCTCGTCGGCCGCGTGCTCGGCATCCTTCATCGCCGCGGCGATCTGGTGACTGGACGACAGGCCGGTGCCGGCTGTACTGCCGAGCAGTTCGGCCAGGATCCGGGATCCGTCCACAAGGTGGTTGGCGGACTCGGTGAAAAGGTCGTAGAACGTCGGGTCGTTCGGACGCAGACGTAACGGCACTTCAAGCTCCGGATGAACGAGGGACAAACCGTGAACATGCTAGGGCATGGCTTTCGGGTTCCTGACGTAGCGAGCAAGTGCTCGGGGGTGTGGCTCGGCGTGCTGGGGTGGAGGTCTCGATGCGGAGCATCGTGGCCTTCGCCACAGTGCGGCGAGGTGCGCCGCCGAGTGCTGCGCAGTAGGCAGGAACCCGGAAGCCATGCCCTCAGGGGAAAGGCCAGGAGACGTGGCATTCGGCCGGGTCAACGTATCGCGTCGCCGTGAACTCGTCCGGGAAGACACGAACGGTTGGTAACTGATCGGTTTCAGTGCGTGATGACGGCGTACAGATCGAAGAGCCCGACGACCAGGACCAGGCCGGCGGCGACGCGGAGGACCGAATGGTGGCCGAGGGCCTGCACGTGCGAGCCGTTCGCGCGGCGGTACACCGCGCCCACCGCGGCCCAACAGCCCAACGCCAGCACGAGAACGACGATGCCGAGGCCGGTCCGGACGTCCGACGAACCGTGGCCGGAGGCAAGCAGGAGAATGCCGTTGGCAATGAATCCCAGCGCGGTCCGGCGCCAGGCCAGGAGGGTGCGCTCGGGCTGCAGGCCGGGGTCGGGGGTGGTCATCGCAGTGTCGTCATCGCAGTGTGTTCATCGCCACAGGGCGAAGAGGAAGCCGGCCAGCCCGACGACGGCGATAGTTGCCCCGAGCATCAAGGGCAGCCGGGTCACCGGGAGCGGTCCACCGCGCCGCATCGCGGTCAGGTTCGCCTGCCAGCGGCGGTAGGCGCCGGCTGTTGCGACGATTCCGGCGAGTACCAGAATCCCGCCGAGGATCCGGGCCGGCCATCGGTTCAGACCGAGGTCGAGGAACTGCACCGCGGACAGCCCGCCCGCGTAGCAGGCCAGGGCCGTCCGGAGGTAGGCCAGGTAGGTGCGTTCGTTGGCCAGGGTGAAGCGGTAGTCGGGCTCTCGCTCCTCTGGTTGCTCGGTCATCAGCAGCTCATCAGGCCGTGGTCCTGCTTCAGCGTCAGCACACGCCTCACGCTACTGGTCAGCTTCGCGGCGAACGACTTGTCCTGCTGGGCCTTGACCACCAGTGCGGTCACCATGGTGGCGGTCAGCCCCGCTGTGGCGTTGATGACGATGTCCCCGCCCGCGGCGACGAACCGGGTCGCCCGCTGCCCAGCCGGCACCGAGGCGACCTCGGCAGCCGCTCCGACGTCGTCGGTGATCACGACACCCTGCCAGCCCAGGTCACCACGGACCATGCCCTGCACGATCGTGGGTGAGAACACCGCGCGGTTCTTGGGGTCGATCTTGGTGTAGGTGACCGTGGAGACCATCACCATGGCGGTGCCGGCTTGGATCCCGTCGGCGTACGTCTGCAGGTCGGGATCCCGTCGTACGGTGACGTTGTCCACCACGCCGGCCGAGAAGTCGGTGTTGCCGCGCACTCGGCCCAGTCCGGGGAAGTGCTTGACCGACGTCATCACACCGGCGCTCTTCATTCCCCGGACGAACGCCTGGACCGGTGGGCCGACCTCGCCCGGCGTGTTGCCGTACTCGCGGTCCAGCTGGCCGATCGGCGCGTTCTGCGCCTTCAGCGAGTTCGGTACGACGTCGGCAACGGGCGCTAGATCCAGATTCACCCCTGCCTGCTTGAGCTGGTTGCCCCACTGCGTCGCGCTGGCGGTGAGCTTGGCACTCGACCACGTCCCCTGAACGGTCGCCGCCGGGATGCGATCGAACCCGGAGCCCTTCAGCCGCTGGATCTGACCACCCTCTTGATCCGCTGCCATCAGCGGCCGGATGCCCTTCACCGTCGCGGCGGCGGTGGCGGCGGCCGTCACCGTGCGGGTGTGCGCGAGGCTTCCGCCGTTCCCGAGCAGGAGAACGCTGCCGGGCTTCTGCTTCTGCACGATGGGTCGCTGGGCGGAGGTCATGCCGTTGGCGCTGATCCCGGTCATGATCAGCTGGGCCGCTTGTTCGCGCAGAGTAAGCGTGTTCAGCTTCGCGTCGACGCAACTCGTCGGCGTCGCGGGCGGGGTGGGCGTTGTCGGTGTCGACGTCGGCGTTTCTGACGGTGTTTCCGTGGGCGAGCCGGTCGTCGGCAGCGGCACCGAGGGGGACGGGGCCGTGGTGGGTCCGGCGGTCGGCGCGTTGGTGTCGCTGCAGCCGGCCACCACGAGCGCTGTCAGCGCTATCAACGCGACCGGACGCCTCATCTCAGCGACGCTCCCAGGCGGCGCGGTCGACCGTGTCGCCGGAGTGCCGGGCCAGTGTCGCGCAGACGTCGTACAGGTGCTCGACCTGCTCTTCGGTGAGTGCGTCGAAGATCGACTTCCGGACCTCCTCGACGTGGCCCGGTGCCGTTTCGACCAGCTTCTGCCGGCCGATCTCGGTGAGAATCGCGACCTGGCCACGACGGTCGGACTCGATACCCTCCCGCCGGACCCAGCCGTTCTGCTCGAGTCGATTCACCGCGTGCGACAGCCGGCTGCGTGAGCCCAGCGTGGCGACCGCGAGCTCACTCATCCGCAGCCGGCCCTCTGGCGCATCGGACAATCGGACCAGGATTTCGTAGTACGTATGCGGGATGCCCGCGTCGCGCTGGAGTTGTTGCTCGATCCGGCCGTTCACCACTCGCTGTGCCGCAATGAACGCGCGCCAGGCCTGTTGTTCCTTCTGGTCCAGCCACCGGGTTTCCGCCATCCCCGCAGCGTATCCAGTACAGCTCGGTCACGCTCGTCTGCCGCGTCGGGGCCTTACGTGCTGCTGCGACTCAGGTGCTGCCGCGGCTCAGGTGCTGCTGCGGCTCAGGTGCTGCTGCGGCGGGTGATGGTCAGGCCGACGAGACGGGAGACGACCATGGCGACGTACCCAACGCCTGCGAGCTGCTCGAGCATGACCACGGACCGTCCCCAGGCCGTGATCGGGATGATGTCGCTGAGGCCTGTGCTGGACATCGTCGTGAAGCTCAGGAACAGCAGCTCCATCCAGGTGCGATCGTTGCTCGGATCGACGGCCGCGGTAAAGCTGCCGGGGACGAGTGCCTGCACGAAGACGTACAGGTACGCGAAGCCCCAGGCCACCAAGGTGAACGTCGCACCCGTGGCGAAGAGCTCGTCGGCGCTGACGTCGTGGTCGGAGAGCATGTAGCGCAGCAGGCTGTACGCCGCGTAGAAGTAGAAGGCGGCGTGGAGGACCGCCGAGACGGCGACGACCGGCTCGGTCGGGTTGAAGGCGTCGACGAGTGAGAGCACGACCGCCGGGATGCCGAGGCCGATGCTGACCCAGGTCAGGCCGGGCGTCGCGCGCACGGAGACGACGGCGAGCACCAGTACGACGATGCCGAGGATCTCGAAGGCAACCCGACCAGTGCGGGAGCCCTCCATCGCGGGATAGACAAGGACACCTAGCAGCTGCACCACCAGGAGAATCGCCGACGGGTGCCGCCGGGCGCTCCCGAACACGCTCACCGTCTAGCCTCGGCTCTCTTCTGTGGCTGCCTCTTGTGCAGCTGCTCCTTCTTGGGCTGCTTCTTCGCGGGCGGTTTGCTCGCGGGACTCGATGATGGCGGCGCGACGGGCGAGGCGGTGGCTCCTGCGGATCTCGGCCTCGCGCAACCGGCGCCGATCCTCGTCCGTCACGGGGACCACCTGCGGCACCGCCCGCGGCGACCCATCCGAATCGACCGCGACAAACACCAGGTACGCCGATGCGACGTGCATCTGTGGTCCCACCGAGTCCCACCGGTCGGCGGTGATCCGCACGCCGACCTCCATCGAACTGCGACCGGTCCAGTTCACCTGCGCGCTGAAGTGCACGACGTCGCCCACCCGGACCGGGACCAGGAACACCATCTCGTCCATCGACGCCGTGACCGCCGGCCCACCCGAATGCCGCGCCGCGACCACTCCGGCCACCGAGTCGACCAACGTCATGATCACGCCACCGTGCACGGTGCCGAGCAGGTTGGTCTCGTTCTGCGCGGTGATGTGCGACAACGACAGCCGCGTCTCGGAAGTCGACCGCGACGACGGACTGCTGGACATACGAACTCCTTCAACTCACCTGGCAGGGTCTGCGCAGACTATCCCGCCTGATCCGCCACGACTTCGAGCCTTGGTTATCCACAGGTTCGAAATCGCCGGTCGCGGCGGGAGCCGAAACTCGTACTTTCTTGGGCGAGGAGGTGGCTCCGATGACCATCCACCACTGCACAGGCCACGCACCCGACAACCATCCCCGGACCGATCACGACAACTATGCCCGCGGCAACTATCTCGGCGGCGACCAGGTCGACGGCGACCCTTCCGACGGCGACCCTTCCGACTGGGCGGACCCGGCTCTTACTCCGCTCAGCCGGCAGCAGGCGACGCTCCTCGTGCACATCGGCCTGGACGTCGCGTCCCGGCTCGGGCTCGACGTCACCTACGAGGGCGGCGCGGCCCTCGTCCCGGTGGCGTCGTCCGCCTCAGGCCCGGTTCTCGGCCTGACCAATCTCGCCCGGACCCTGTCCAGATACCAGGAGGAGTGCTGGCCCGACCTGATCGAGAATCACTTCCGCCACTTGCTCGACTCCGTCAGACACGGCCCGCCGGCTCCGCCGACCGACCCCGAGCAGGAGCTGATCCAGCGCCTCGTCCCTCGCCACGCGCTCCCGCCCGACTGGACAGCTGATCGTCCCGACTTCGTGCCCGGCCTGCTCTCGGTCCCTGCCACCGAGGACAACGGCATCGTCGCCATGTTCCTCAATCCGTCCGACCTCGGCCTCACCTGGAGTGCCGCAGAGCACATCGGCCTGACCAACCTCCGCAGCCGTACCGACGACGTCGAGTGGGTCGATCACGACGACATCCGCATCGCCTTCGTCACCGGCAGCTCGTTCGCCGCCTCCCGCGCACTCGTCCTGGACACCGTCCTGCACGAGTCCCTCCACCTTGACCACCTGACTCACGGCGCTCTGGTCGCCCTCCCTGCCCGGGAGCTCCTCCTGATCCACGTCATCAAGGACCTCTCCGTCATCCCGGCCCTAGGCCAACTCCTCAACCTCGCCGCCCGCTCCTACGACCACGACCCAGGCCCGCTCTCCCCCGACGTCCACCTGGTCATCCCCGACCCGACCTTCCCCGCCGCCCTCACCTGGCACGCCTCGACCACCACCTCCCCAGACCACACCCCCCTCCGCCTCTCCCCCCACCTAGAAGCCCTCACCCACCACCTAGCCACCCAAGAACCCAGCAGGGAGTAGCCAATGCGCGGGAGTGGAAGCAGTTGGTGCTCGGGTACCGGAGCCAAGCGATGCCCGGAGCTGGAGTTAGGCGGTTGGTGGGGTGAAGTGGCCGGGCCAGTCTTTGGCTCGGATTCGGGTGATGGTGCGGACTTCGCCGATCGTGGACCACTCGTCTTTGCCGAGGCGGGCGAGTGGGCGGAGGAGCTGGATCTCGGGGTGGCCGTCGACCAGGACCGCTTCGTCGAGGGCGATGTGGCGGACGTGGCCGATGACGAGGGTGCAGTCGCCGAGACCGATGGTGGCGTGCAGGGTGCACTCGATCGCAACCGGCGATTCCGCGACCCGGGGAACGGCGACCGTCGTCGAGGGCTCCGTGTGGACGCCGATCGCGTCGAACTCGGAGACGTCCGGGGAGAAGTTGGTGCCGGAGGCATTCACCTGCTCGTACAACGGTTCAGCGGCGAAGTTGACCACGAACTCACCGGTGGCTTCGACGTTGTTCAGACTGTCCTTGCGACCGACCGAGGTGAACTGCACCATCGGCGGTTGCACCGACGACACCGTGAAGAACGAGTGCGGCGCAAGGTTCAGCACGCCGTCGGCCGACTGGCTGGAGACCCACGCGATCGGCCGGGGCACCACCACGGAATTCAGCAACGCGTAGAACTCTCGTCGCCCTACGGACTCCGGATCCACATCGACACGCACAGAGCCAGTACATCAAACTCGGTGGATGCCGCCGCGCCCCGCCACCCGGACCGCGCCGGCGACACAGTTCGACGGAGAAGTGGATTGGGCGAGCAACAGGAGTTCCTGCACCAGGTGACCGCCATCGCCCAGCGGCATGGCGTGGAGCCCTGGCAGGTCACCGAGGTGCCCGGCGGAGTCGCGAACCGGGGTTTCGTCCTCGGCGACGACTTGTTCCTGCGCGTATCCCGGCCGGAGTACGAAGACGACCTCCGCAAGGAGACCAACGTCGTACCGGTGACCCGGTTCGTGGGTGTGTTGACACCGGCGATCGTCGAGTACGACGGGAGCCGCAGGCTGATCGACGCGCCGTACGTCGTGATGGAGCGGGTGCACGGGATCGAGCCGGCCGGGGTCCCGACCGGATTGGCCGAGCAACTCGCGCTGCTGCACCGGATCGGGCGGGTGCCGATCCCCGGCGTGCCGGAGGACGACTGGGGCGATCCGTGGCGGACCGTTGATGACCTGGCCGACCGCGGCTACGTCGATCTCGGTACGGCGAACTGGTTGGCCGGATGGTTCACCCGGCTCGCCGAACGGTTCGACCGCACCGGCCCGAAGGTGCTCATCCACGGAGATGTTGCCGCACACAACCTTCTCGCCGGACCCGATGACGAGCTCCGCGCGCTGATCGACTGGGGTGACGCCGCTTGGGCACCACCGGCGATGGAGTTCGCGAAGCTGCCGCTCACGCAGGTCGCGGCGATCCTCCCGGCGTACGTGCGGCACACGGACTCCGCCGTACGCGAGGAAGAGCTGGCCGCGGCGATCCTCTGGTTCCACCTGGCCTGGGGACTCGGCAAACTGACCGCCGGGCCCTGGCCCGACCAGCGCCACTGGACCGCACCTCCGGCCAGCCGAATCCTCAACATCCTCACTTTCTTCGCCACCGCTCCCCCAGCCCCTTGGCCCACCCTCGCCTGACCGTGGCCCGACTCCGGAGTGTGGTCGGGTGGGGGCGGGATCAAGAAGGTGGGGTTCTGGGTGTTAGTGCTGTGGTTTGTGCTGTAAAACAAGGGGTTTGCACATGTCGGGACATGGGGCAGACTGGGGTTCCGTGACTGACTATGTGGCGGCTGAAGGCCGGTATGACGACCAGATGGCTTATCGGCGGACCGGGCGCAGCGGTTTGCAGCTGCCCGCGATCTCGCTGGGGCTGTGGCACAACTTCGGCGACGACAAGCCGTTCGCCACGCAGCGCGACATCCTGCGGCGGGCGTTCGACCTCGGCGTCACGCACTTCGACCTGGCGAACAACTACGGTCCGCCCTACGGCTCGGCCGAGACGAACTTCGGGACGCATTTCGCGCGCGATTTCGCGAAGTACCGCGACGAGCTGATCCTGTCCACCAAGGCCGGGTACGACATGTGGCCGGGGCCGTACGGTCAGGGTGGCGGCTCGCGGAAGTACCTGCTCGCCTCGCTGGACCAGTCGCTGAGCCGGATGGGCGTCGACTACGTCGACATCTTCTACTCGCACCGGTTCGACCCGGACACGCCGCTCGAGGAGACGATGGGCGCGCTCGACGCGGCCGTGCGGTCGGGCAAGGCGCTGTACGCCGGGATCTCGTCGTACTCGGCAGATCGGACCCGGGAGGCGGCGCGGATCCTCGAGGAGCTCGGGACGCCGCTGCTGATCCACCAGCCGTCGTACTCGATGCTGAACCGCTGGATTGAGGAGGACCTGCTCGACACCGTCGGTGAGCTGGGCATCGGGGTGATCGCGTTCTCGCCGCTCGCGCAGGGTGTGCTGACCGATCGCTACCTGAACGGCGTACCGGAGGACTCGCGGGCCGGGCTCGGCAAGACGGACGCCCCGACCGAGGAGATCCTGACCCACGTCCGCGCGCTGAACGAGATCGCCAAGGAGCGCGGCCAGTCCGTCGCGCAGCTCGCGCTCGCCTGGACGCTGCGGGACCACCGGGTCACCAGCGCGCTGATCGGCGCCTCCAGCGTCTCCCAGCTCGAGGACAACCTCGCCGCGGTCAAGAACCTCAAGTTCTCCGAGGACGAGCTCGAAGCCATCGACGCCGACGCCGTCGAGGCGGGTATCAACCTCTGGAAGCGCAGCTCCGACGCCTGAAACTCACGAAGAAGCCTCCATCCGCAGCGGTCGTCCCGCTCGGACGGAGGCTTTCTCCGTTCAGGCGGTTACGGAGTGCTTTCGGGTGGTTGCGGTGGGGGAGGGTTAGGCACAGGCTGAAGGGGAGACCCCCCTGGAGGTGGTTGCCATGACCGCTTCAACGCTGGAAATGGCTCTGACCTACGAACACGCCCGGATTCGTGAGCTGGCCGAACCGGCTCATCACCCGGCGGCGGCGCATCCGGAGCGTAGGCATCAGACCGACTGGTTCTACGCGATAGCGGCCCAGCATCTGGCCGCCGCCGAGGACGTCCTGCTGCCGCACGTACGGCGGTTGCCCGGCGGCGGGGACCTGGTCAGCCGGTATGTCGGGAACGCGAAGGAGCTCGAGCGCTCACTGCGGTTCCTGAAGGGACGCCAGAACGGCGACAGTCGCGTACTGCATCTGCGTCACGACGATGTCTGGCGGCGGATCGACGGTCTGCTTGCCGAGCACGAGGCGATGGAGACGTCGTACGGCCGGCAGATCTGTGAACAGCTGGACGGCTCTGACGTGAACACGCTGACCGAGACCCTCCTCGAGGCGGAGGAGGTCGCCCCGACTCGCGCACACCCGCACTCCCCGCACACCGGCATGGCTGGTCGTCTGGCCCACCGCATGTGGCGCATGGCCGACAACGCCTGGGACAACGCCGAGGGCCGAGTAGTCCCAACCAACTACCACGCCCACCCCAAACGAGACTCAACCCTCTCCCACTACCTCTACGGCACCCCCATCCAAACCGAAGAAAAAGACAACTGAGGGTTATTCATAACCCAGAGAAGAAGAGGAGGAAAGGAAAAAGAACAGGGACAGAAAAGTAGAGGGGCTGGTTGCCTGGCGGGCCTGGTCCGTAGGCGCGGCCAGTCGGTGGTCGGCGGGTGAGGAGTGCGGCGACTCACCACAGCCGAGGGATCGGGGCTGCCGAGGACCAGTCACTGAGTGAGCGTTCTCCAGGCCATCACAATCCACGGTTGCGGTGGAGGTCAGGCGTGAGTCGCCTGCTGGACGACGATTGTGATGGCCTGGCGGTCGGGGTGCGGCTGCTGTGACTGCTCGCCTGACGAGCCGAGGGTGGTCGCTCAGCCAGTTGGACACGGTCCGGTGCGCGACCTCGGCACGATCGTCGGTTCACCCACCAGGCACCCAGCCAGGCACCCAGCCAGGCACCCAGCCACTCTATCTTTTTTACTGTTTCTTATTCTTTTTTGCTCTTCTTCTTTGAGGGTTATGAATAACCCTCAACTAACAGAAACCAGGTGAGCTGGCGACAACCAGCCGGGGTGGGCGGGCGAGCCGGGTGTGGGGTGTTCTGGTGCTGGGCGAAGGCGGTGGGGTGACCGGGCCCGGGTCCTTTGGATGCCTCCTCGGGGCGGGCCCGGTCGGCCGGCTCCACTGCGCCTGGTTGTGGGGCCGGCTGGGTCCCGCCTCCGCTGCGCCTGGTGTGCGGAGGTGGGCCCTGCGTCCTCCCCCGCTGCGCCTGGTGTGCGGGGGAGGACGGTCTGGGGGTTACTTCAGGCTGTCGATCGCCTTCTTCGCGCCGGGGTGCAACGGCACCGGGTCGGTCTTGTCGGCGTTGTCCAGCGTGATGCCCTTGGCTGCGGCGTTCACCGCGACCAAGGCGTCCATGTTGTCGTAGATGACCTTCGTGAGCTGCTCGGCGAGGTCGTCCTTCATGTCCTTGCGGACCAGCAGCACGTTCGGCACGATGATCGTCGCCACGTCGGCCGGCTGCTTGTACGTCGCGGCCGGGATCGGCGCCTGGGCGTAGATCGACCCGTACTTGTCCTGCATTTTGGGCAACAGATCCACCAGAGGCAAGAGTTTCACGCCCTTACCCATGCTGGTGAACAGGTCTGTCATCCCGCCGGTCGGCAGCCCGCCGGACCAGACCAGTGCGTCGATCGAGCCGGACTTCATCGCATCCACCGACTCCGGCAGACCGAGCCGCTGCGCGGTCACATCCTTGGCCGGATCGAGCCCCGCCGCCGCCAGCAACCGCCGCGCGATCACCTCGGTCCCGGAGTTCGGCGAGCCGGTCGAGACCCGCTTGCCCTTCAGATCGGCGATCGAGTTGACGTTCGCCGACGTACGCACGGCAACCTGCGTGTAGTTGTTGTAGAGCCGGGTCAACGCGACGACGTCCTGCTTCGAGGTGAAGCTGTTCTCACCCTTGACCGCATCGGACGCCGTGTCCCCGAGCGAGAACGCGATGTCGTAGTTCCCCGCCACCAAGCCTTGCACGTTCTGCACCGAGGCACCGGTCTCGCTAGCGGTCGCGCGATACCCGGAGACCTTCTGCGAGATGACCGACGCCAACGCACCACCAAGCTGGTAGTAGACGCCGGTCGTGTTGCCAGTGGCAATGGTCAGGCGGCCACCAGTCGCCGTACCGGATCCGGAAGGTTCGCGCTGACCACCGCAGGCAACAAGTGAGACGGCAGCGGCGAGCGCCACCACGGCGGTGGGGAGGCGACGGAGTCTCATAGGCTCACGGATCCTTCCAAAGAAGAGGTCTGGCGTTGCCGCCGGACCAGATTGATGACGACGGCAACAAGTAGCAAACAGATTCCGACGATGATGGTTACGGGCGCGAGGTAAAGCAGCAGGATCGCGGCCGGCACGCACACCAACCGCTCGACCCAACCCGCGGCAACAACGATCCACCCACCCGTCACCACGGCCAGTGCACCAACCGCCAGCATCGAAACCAGACACGTCCACACCATGCCGACGAGCGATCCCTGACCGAGCAGGTGCGCGCCATTGTCGGTGAGCACGAACGCGAACGGCACCAAGAACGCAGGCAGCGTGTACTTCCACGCCTGCCACATCGTCGGCATCACCTTGCCACCGGTGATCGCGGCCGTCGCGACAGCGGCCAGTGCGGTCGGCGGCGAGACCTCGGAGAGTACGGCGTAGTAGAAGATGAACATGTACGCCTCGGGCTGCGTCACCCCCAGCTGCACCAGCGCCGGCGCGATGATCACCGCGGCGATGATGAACGACGCGGTCACCGGCACGGCAAGCCCGAGGATCAGTACGGCGAACGCCGACAACACCACCGTGAGGACGAGTACGACGGTGTGGTTGTCGGTCAGCCCGTGGGCCGCGTCGACGATGATCTCCGCGAGGTTCAGCCCGAGACCCGTCTGCGTGGTGACGGCAACGATCACGCCGGCGGTCGCACACGTGGCCACCACGGGCAACACCGAACGGGTGCCCTGGGCAAGCGCTTTGAACAACCGCCCGGCCGTCAGCCGATGCTCGCGATCCAGGAACGACAACGCGAACTGGATCACCACCGCGTAGACCACAGCCTTGAACGGCGGTACGTCGACCGCCATGAAGCCGATGATCACGAACAGCGAGAGGAAGTGGTACCCGAACCGCAGCAGCAACCGCCACGCGGAGTCGGTCGACGTCTCGGCCGACGTGGTCCCGTGCTTACGGGCGTCGATCTCGATCGCGAGCAGAATGCCCAGGTAGTACAGGATGGTCGGGATGACGGCGTACCCGAGCACCGTCAGGTACGAGACCTGCAGGAACTCGGCGATGATGAACGCCGCCGCACCCAGCGTGGGCGGCGAGAGGATCGCGCCGATGCCGGACGCGGCGAGCATTCCACCGGCCGGTTCGGGCGGGTACCCGGCGCGACGCAGGATCGGCCAGGACACCGTGCCGAGGGAGACGGCCGTCGCCGTACCGGATCCGGAGACGCTGCCGAGCAGGAAGCCGGCCAGCGTGACGGTCCGGCCCGGCGCCGTACGGCTGCGCTTGAAGGCAGCGAAGGACAGGTCGATGAAGAACTTGCCGGCACCGGAGTAGTCGAGCACTGCGCCGTAGATCGTGAACAGCACGATGTACGACGCCGCCACGCTCAACGGTGTCCCGTAGAACCCGGCCGTGCCCATCGTGAACTGCGCGATGATCGCGTCGAAGTTGAAGCCCTGATGCGCCAGCGACCAGGTGTAGGGCAGGTAGCCGCCGTAGTACGCGTACGCGATGAACAGCAGGCTCACCACCGGCAGCACCCAGCCGGTCGTCCGACGACATGCCTCGAGCAAGAGGACCAGGAGGACCGCACCCGCGACCACGTCCAGCGTGGTCGGCGCCTGTCGCCGTTCGAGATAACCGTCGAAGTCGAAGAGCGGGTAGACACACACCACCAAGGCCACGGCGGCGAGGATCCAGTCGGTGATGCCGGGATCGTTGTGCGACCGGGCCTTGAACGGATTCAGGAACGCCGGCACGCGAAAGCCCCGGTAACACAGCAGCGTGATCGGCAGAACGGCTGCGAGAAAGATCACCAAGTAAAACTGCGTGCCTTGTGGTAGTGGAAAAAACACCTGCACGAGCACGCCGACGCTGATGACCGCGCACCAGACCGAGATCGCCAGGTCCAGGGCAGGTCGAAGCCGCCGAGCGGGCCGTTCTTGCTCGTACTCGGCCAGTTCTTCGTCCGAGGGCGTGGTCATGCTGTCCCCCGTACCGACACCGACAGTCATCTACCGGTTCCCTCCTGTGTCCGGAAGGCTAACGATGCCGACCACTGGGTGGAGTCGCGTGATTACGTCTTTACCAAGATCTGACACATATGAGCGTCACCTGGCCTACGATCACCGCATGAGTGGCGCCGTCAGGATTCTGCTGGTCGAAGACGATCTCGATATCGCCAATGCCCTGATACCGGCGTTGCGGCGTTACGGCTTGATGGTGACCCATGTCCGGACGGCCGCCGACGCCCTCGCGGCGGACCCCGGGGACCTGGTTCTGCTGGACCTCGGGCTGCCGGACGGGGACGGTATCAACGTGTGCCGGCAGATCCGGACGGTCTCCGATGTCCCGGTGATCGCGGTGACCGCGCGAGGTGAGGCCGCGGACCGGGTCCGTGGGTTGCGCAGCGGTGCCGACGACTACGTGGTGAAACCGTTCGCGATTTCCGAGCTCCTGGCCCGCATCGATGCTGTACTTCGTCGTACCGGCCTCTTGCAGCCCCGCCCCCGGGTGACTGTCGGCGACCTGACCGTGGACATCGAGGCTCGGACGGTTCAGGTTGCGGACAAGCCCATCAGCCTGACCCGCAAGGAGTTCGACGTGCTTGCTGTGCTGGCCGCACACCACGGCCGGGTGGTTCCCCGCGAACAGGTGGCCCTGTACGCGTGGCAGTCCGTCTTCGAGGCCTCGTCGCGCACGATGGACGTGCACGTGGCGAGCCTTCGCGCCAAACTCGGCCGGCCCGAGCTGGTCCAGACCATCCGCGGTGTCGGCTACCGCCTGGGTTCGGACTGACCGTTGCGCCGTCGACTACTGCAGTCCCTCGTTCCGATGGTGGTCGCGCTGGCCATCGTCGCCGTCGTACCGCTGGCCAACTTCATCGCCACCGGTGCGTCGCGCACACTGTTCCTGTCCCGCAGCAACGACGCGGACTGGTTCGCCACGATGGCGGAGTCCCCGTTGCAGACCGGCGACATCGCGAACCTGCGTGAACTCGCGGTCCGCTACCAGGAGCTCTACAACACCCCGGTCTTCGTGGTCGACGTCGACTCCCGGGTGGTCGCGACCTCGGTGTCCGGTGTGGACGTGAAGGAGCCCGACATCGACACGGCGCTGCACAGCACGCTGGCCGGTCGGCTGCCGGCCGAGCCACCGGCGCTGTGGCCGTGGCGTACGGGCGAGATGGTCGTGTCCCGTCCGGTCGTCAACAACGGCAGTGTGCTGGGGGCCGCCGTACTGCGGGTCCCGACCGACACCGCCCGCGAAGACGTACAGAACAAGCTGCTCCTGCTCCTGGGTGGCCTGCTGATCAGCATCGGCGCGATCATCATCGGTATCGTCCGGCCGATCACCCGCTGGGTGCTGCGGCCGTTGAAGGACCTGGACAACGCGACCCACCAGATCACCCGCGGCGCCCTCGATACCCGGGTGTCGACGGACGGTCGTGCACCGGAGCTCCGGCGGCTCGGCGACAGCTTCAACTCGATGGCGCTCAGCTTGCACCAGGCCAGGCAGCGCGAGCGGGAGTTCGTCGCGGACGCGTCGCACCAGCTGCGTACGCCGCTGACCTCGGCCCGGATCCACATCGAGGGCCTGTCCCGGCTCTCACCGACCGCACGGTTCGCGCTGAGCGACATCGACCGGCTCGGCCGGATCGTCCAGCGGCTGTCGCGGCTGGCCGGCTCCGACCGCCCGGGTGCCGAGGTCGAGGGCAACGAGGCGCCACTGGACCTGGCCCAGGCGGTCAAGGAGCGGCTGGTCGGGTGGAAGGCCGTGTACTCGGCCGACGACCTGGAGCTGATCATCGGCGAGATGGTCCCGGGCGGTGTCGCGCCGGAGCTCGAGGTCGACGACATCCTCGACGTACTGCTCGACAACGCCTCCAAGTACGGCGCTCCGCCGGTCGAGGTCTCGGTCACCCGCGACGGCACCGAAGTGGTGATGTCGGTCCGCGACCACGGCCTCGGGCTCGGATCGCGCGACCTGAAGAAGGTCGGCGAACGGTTCTGGCGCAGCGCGCACCACCGGGAGATGCCGGGCACCGGCCTCGGCCTGGCGATCGTCCGCTCCGAGGCGGCCCGGGTCGGCGGCCGCGTGGTCGCCCGCCCACCGATCGGCGGCGGCCTGGTGATCGAGGTCCGCGTCCCCCTGATCGACGACTACGACGTCTGACAGCAACCTAGGTGGCCCTAGGTGGCCCTAGGTGGCATGGACAGCCCGTACGACGCAACGCCGTACGGGCTGTGTGGTTTCTTGCCGGGGCTCAGATGTGGTTGTCGTGGAACCAGTTCTCGGCGGCGGGGTGCAGCGGGATCGGCATCGTCGCGATCGCCGAGCGCGGGTCGAGCGCACCGGCCTCCGGGTGGTAGTTCGTCGGGTCGGCAGGGTTGCCGATCAGGTCGGACTGCCGCCGGAACAACGTGTTGACCGTCCACCAGGCCCAGGAATTGGACAGGTTCGGCTTGCAGAGCAGGTAGTTCGGGATCGCCAGGGTCGGCACCGAACTGGCCAGCCCGTACTGCGAGGGCGGGATCGACGAGACCACGTAACCGCCGAAGTTCCGCAGCGCGACCTTCTGCGCGGTCACGCCGATGTCGACCAGCCGGAAGCCGATCGACTTCTGCAGCGCTCCGATCGGGGTGGTCGGGATGCCCCCGCTCCAGATCAGCGCGTCGATGCCGTTGTACTTGGGGTTTTCGGCCTTCTTCTCCAGTTGCGCGACCGCGTCTTCCAGCGACAGGTAGCGCGGCGTCACCTCGACGCCGGCGGTCTGCAGGATCAGGTCCGCGACGACCTTGGTCCCGGAGTTCTTCGGGCCGACGCTGACGACCAGCTTCCGGCCCAGCTTGGTCGGCTTCATGTCGTCGAGGCTCGACACCTTCGAGGCCATCGGCACGACGACGTGCACGTAGTTGTCGTACAACCGGGCCAGCGCCTGGATCTTCAGCCGACCGGGGTTGAACTCCCCGGTGCCCTCGTAGGCGGCCAGCGCAGAGTCCGACGTACTGAACCCGAGGTCGGCCTTGCCCGTGCTCAGCTGCCGCAGATTGTCGATCGACCCGTTGGTCGCGACCGGCTTGAGCTCCATCCCCGTGACTTCGCTCACCAGCGCGCTCAGCGCCGCCCCGAACTGGGCGTAGACACCGCCGGCGTTCCCGGTCGCGAGCTTGGCCGCCTCACTCGGAGCCGGCTCGTCGGCGCGCCCACGCGAGCAGCCGGGCACGAGCAGCGCCGAGGCGGCGGCCGCGCCGAAGCCGAGGACGCTGCGCCGGGTCAGACCGGTCGGCCGGGCAGGGGTGAGCAGGCGGGGGCGATCCATGCACACAACCTAGACAACAATGGGGCCGCGCCGGTAGCGACGTCATCGAACCGCTACCGGGAGAGATCGCGGTGAACTGCGTCTGGACGGGCCAGGGGTGGGTGTGACAGCGTTGTCAGCCTGCGGTCGCATGGGCCGCGGCAGACCCCCTCCGGAGGATGATTTCGTGCACGACGACCGTCAACTCATCGAGGAGCGGCTCAGGCGCGCCCTGCGGGAGCGGATCCGCCCCGCGATCTACGGCGCGGCGGTCCCGCTGGACATCGAGGTGTGGCACGCCCCTGGTGAGCCGGTGTCCCCCGCCGAGGCGCTGGCCCAGACCTTCGAGCCGGCCGCCATCGGCCAGCCGTGGGGTCCCGCCTGGGGTACCGCATGGTTCAAGTTCAGCGGCCAGGTGCCGGCCGAGTGGGCCGGCCGCGAGATCGAGGCGGTCATCGACCTCGGCTTCAGCGGTGGCCCCGGGTTCTCCGCGGAGGGCCTGGTGCACACGACCTCCGGCGTACCGCTGAAGGGCCTGCACCCGCGGCAGACCTACGCCCCGCTCTCGATCCTCGGCCCCGACGGCACGGCGGCCTCCCCGGGCGACTCGATCGAGTTCTACGTCGAGGGCGCCGCCAACCCGGAGATCCCGCTCGACAACGCCACCGCGAAGGTCGACATCGGCGCGAAGCTCGGCGAGACGCCGATCTACACGCTGACCCGGGCCGACCTGGCCGTGTTCAACGCCGAGGTCTGGGACCTGATCGTCGACCTCGAGGCGCTGGGGAGCCTGCAGGAGCAGCTGTCCCCGCAGGAGCCGCGCCGCCGCGAGATCCTGCGGGCCCTGAGCCGCGCGCTGGACGCCCTGGACTACGAGAACGTTGCCGGTACCGCCGCGGACGCTCGCGCGCAGCTGACCGACGTACTGAGCCGCCCTGCGCACGCGAGCGCGCACCAGCTGTCCGCGGTCGGGCACGCGCACATCGACTCGGCCTGGCTCTGGCCGCTGCGGGAGACCCGGCGCAAGGTAGCCCGGACGGTCTCGAACGTCGCCACCCTCGCACAGGAGTACCCGGAGCTCGTCTTCGCGTTCTCGCAGGCCCAGCAGCACGCCTGGGTGAAGGACAACTACCCCGAGGTGTGGGAGCGGCTGAAGAAGGCCGTTGCCGAGGGCCACATCGTCCCGGTCGGTGGCATGTGGGTGGAGTCCGACACCAACCTGCCCGGCGGCGAGGCGC
Source organism: Kribbella sp. NPDC055071 (assembly GCF_053608045.1). Lineage (NCBI taxonomy): Bacteria > Bacillati > Actinomycetota > Actinomycetes > Propionibacteriales > Kribbellaceae > Kribbella > Kribbella sp. NPDC055071. The sequence continues at coordinate 69,255 of NZ_JBSGUS010000011.1, read as the reverse complement.
TGGCCCGGCAGTTCGTGCACGGCAAGCGGTTCTTCCTGGACGAGTACGGGATCGACACCCAGGAGGTCTGGCTGCCGGACTCGTTCGGCTACACCGCGGCCCTGCCGCAGCTGGTGAAGCTGTCCGGGTCGAAGTGGTTCCTGACCCAGAAGATCTCCTGGAACAAGGAGAACAAGTTCCCGCACCACACCTTCTGGTGGGAGGGCCTGGACGGGACGCGCGTCTTCACCCACTTCCCGCCGATCGACACCTACAACTCCGACCTGTCGGGTCGCGAGCTCGCGCACGCGCAGCGCAACTTCCAGGAGAACGGCTCGGCGACGCGGTCGCTGGTGCCGTTCGGGTACGGCGATGGTGGTGGCGGCCCAACCCGTGAGTTCATCGCGACCGCGCGCCGGGTGCACGACCTGGAGTCCTCGCCGAAGGTGACGATCGAGTCGCCGACCGAGTTCTTCACCGCGGCCGAGGAGGAGTACCGCGACCACGCGCCGGTCTGGTCCGGTGAGCTCTACCTGGAGATCCACCGGGCGACCTACACGTCGCAGGCCAAGACCAAGCAGGGCAACCGGCGCAGCGAGCACCTGCTCCGCGAAGCCGAGCTCTGGTCGGCCGCGGCCGTGGTCGCCGGCAAGCTGGACGCGTACCCGTACGAGGACCTGGACCGGATCTGGAAGGCCGTGCTGCTGAACCAGTTCCACGACATCCTGCCGGGGTCGTCGATCTCGTGGGTGCACCGCGAGGCCGAGGCGACGTACGCGCGGTTGGCGTCGGAGCTCGAGGCGATCATCGCGAAGGCCCAGCAGGCGCTGGCCGGGTCGGGTTCCGCGCAGATCGTCTTCAACGCCGCGCCGCACGGGCGGAACGGCGTTGCCGGTCTCGGTGCGGGTGTGGCCGCGGGCGAAGGACAGTCCGTGACGGTGCAGGACGGCGTACTGGACAACGGACTGGTCCGGGTCACGATCGACGAGCGTGGTCTGATCACCTCGCTGTACGACGTCGAGGCCCGGCGCGAGGTGATCGCGCCAGGTGCCGTGGGCAACCTTCTGCAGCTGCACGTGGACACCCCGAACCACTGGGACGCGTGGGACGTCGACTCGTTCTACAAGAACAACGTCCGCGACGTGACGGAGGTCGACTCGGTCGACTTCAGCGCCGTCGACGGCGTCGCGACCGTTGTGGTGAAGCGGTCGTTCAACCGGTCGTCGGTGACGCAGACGCTGCGGCTGCGGCCGGGGACGAAGCGGGTCGAGATCGAGACGTCGATGGACTGGCACGAGTCGGAGAAGTTCCTGAAGGCGGCGTACCCGGTCGACGTGCACGCGGACCGGTCGGCGTCCGAGACACAGTTCGGGCACATCTTCCGTCCGACCCACCAGAACACCTCCTGGGACGCGGCGAAGTTCGAGATCGCCGCGCATCGGTGGGTGCACGTCGGCGAACCGGGGTACGGCGTTGCCGTGGTCAACGATTCGACGTACGGGCACGACGTCAACCGGACCGCGCGCGAGGACGGCGGTACGACGACCACGATCCGCACGTCGTTGATCCGGGCACCGCGCTTCCCCGACCCGCTGACCGACCAGGGCGTTCACACCGTGAACCACGCGCTCGTCGTCGGCGCCGGGATCGGCGAGGCGATCGAGGAGGGGTACCGGATCAACCTCCCCGAGCGCGTGGTCACGGGCGCCGACGGTGTCGAGCCGCTGGTTGCCCTCGACAACGACAACATCGTCGTCGAGGCGGTCAAGCTCGCCGACGACCGCTCCGGCGACGTCGTGGTCCGCCTCTACGAGTCCAGCGGTGGTCGCTCCCGAGCCACCATCAAGCCGAGCTTCGAGACAACCGCGGTCACCGAGGTAGACCTCCTCGAACGCCACCTGGCCGACCGGGACCTGAAGGACAACGGAGTAGCCCTGGACCTCCGCCCCTTCCAAATCCTCACCCTCCGCTTCACCCGCCCCTGAACCTCCGGTGGCGCGCCCACCCTCGAGCGCGCCACCAAGTGGATTTGCCTGGTCCACCCACCAATTCCGGGGTTTGTGACCCTGATAACGGGTCCGGAACCCCCGATTTGGTGGGTGGACCAGGCAAATGGCGGGGGCGGTGGGGGCGGTGCGGGGTTGGGGCTGTTGATGCTTGGTGTTTACCCGGCTGACGTAGCTTGGGGTTATGGCTTCGACACCTTTGCTCGGGGCGCGGACGCTCGATCGGCAGACTGCGCGGACGTTGCCGCCGGGGCCGCGGCTTCCCACCCTGGTTCAGACCGTGTTGTTCGCGAGTCACCGCAAGACGTTCTTCCCGCGCATGCGGGACAAGTACGGCGATGTGTTCACGATCCGGCTGGTCCCGGGAAGCCGGGTCTGCGTCGTGCTGAGCCGGCCGGAGCACATCCGCGAGGTGTTCGGTAGCCCGCCGTCGGTGATGCACGCGGGTGAGGGCAACACCGTGCTCGAGCCGATCATGGGCGCGCACTCGCTGCTGCTGCTGGACGACGAGGACCACGTCCGGATGCGCCGCCAATTGATGCCGGCCTTCTCCGGACAGGCACTGCGCGGCTACGCCGGAATGGTTCACGAGCTGGCGAAAGCTGAGGTCGCGACCTGGACCCCCGGGCAGCCGTTCAAGGTCCACCAACGGATGCGGAACCTCACCCTCGAGATCATCCTGCAGGTCATCTTCGGCGTGACCGACGTCGACCGGCTGAACACGCTCCGCCCGCTGATGGACAAGATCGTGTCGGTCTCACCGGTGATCATGCTCGGCGGCTTCTACCCACCCCTGCTCAAGATCCGCCCGTGGCGCTCGTTCCTGGAGGCGCAGCGCAAGGTCGACGAGATCCTGTACGACGAGATCGCCAAGCGTCGCGGGAATCTCGGCGGACGGACCGACGTACTCTCCCGTTTGCTTGCCGCCGGCAACTGGACGGACGAGGAGCTGCGGGACCAACTGGTCACGCTCCTGCTCGCTGGTCACGAGACGACGGCGACAGCGCTGGCCTGGGCGTTCCACGAACTGGCCCGCAGCCCGGAGGACCTGGAGTTCGGTCAGCGGGCCGCGGACGGCGGCGCCGACGACGAACTCGAGGCGATCGTCAAGGAGGCGTTGCGCCTGCACCCGGTCGTGTACCAGGTCGGGCGGCGCCTGACCGAGACCGCGGACATCGCCGGCTACCGGCTGCCGCGGGGTACGACGATCATGGCGGCGATCGGGTTGGTCCACCGCGACGGTGAGCACTTCCCGCTGCCGAAGGAGTTCCGGCCGCAGCGCTTCCTGTCCGACGACCCGCCCGCGCCCGGGACCTGGATCCCGTTCGGCGGTGGAGCGAGGCGGTGCATCGGAGCCGGCTTCTCCCTGATGGAAGGAACCGAGATCCTCCGCGCCGCCCTCGCCGCCTACGACTTCACCGCCCCGCACCCCGAACCGGAGCCGGCCCAACCCAAGAACGTCACGCTGGTCCCCGGCAAGGGTGCGGTAGTGGCTGTTACTCCTCGGGATCGGTGACGTCGCCCAGGTCCACGTCCTGGTACGACTCGCGGTCCTCGTCGTCATCGTCCTCGAGCTCGAAGTCGTCCTCGTCGTCGACGACGTGAACGGCCGCCTCCTCGGCAGAGGCGGCGGCACCGTCGAAGCCGACGTCCTCGGCCACCAGCTCCTGGTCGTCGTCGCTGTGCGCGCCCTCGTCCGGCGCGACCAGGCGCCCGGAGCGCTGTACGCCGACCTCAGGGCCGCCGACGTCCTCCCCGTCCTCGGCGTACGGGTCGACGTCCGGAACCTCCTGGGCGATCCGCTGATCCAGCGTCTCCCCCTCCAGCGCCTCGTCGGCCGTCGTACCGAAGCCTTCGCCCGCGGACCACTTCTCCGGCGGCGAGTAGCCCTCGTCCAGCAGATCGTCCACCCCGCGGTCGTTCAGGGTGTCCTCCGCCTGCAGCTGATCCTCGTCATCGACGCTGTAGCTGCCGTAGTCCTCACGGTTGTTGTCACTCATGTGCACACCCTGACCCTTCGGGCGCGGATGAATCAAGCCGGGGGGCCTGTACCGCAGAATGGGGCGCGTGGATCCGGTCAGGTTGACGTTGGACCAGCTGCGGGAGCTGCGCGACGACATCGCGCCGCGGGCAGCCCGCCGTTCGCGCGCCTCGATCGCCCGCAGGCTCGAACGCTGGCGCAACCGAGCCTTCTTCATCGCCCAGTGCGCGCTCGCCGCCGGCGTGGCCTGGGTGCTGGCCCGGTACGTCGTGGGCCACAAGCAACCGTTCTTCGCGCCGGTCGCCGCGATGGTGTGTCTCGGGTTCAGCTTCGGCCAGCGGTTACGCCGAGTCGCCGAGGTGATGGTCGGCGTCGCGGTCGGGGTGGGCGTCGGTGACCTGTTCGTCCGCTTCTTCGGCACCGGCATCATCCAGATCGTCTTTGTGATCGCTCTGGCGATGAGCGTTGCCGTCCTGCTCGGCGCCGGCACGCTGATGACCACCCAGGCCGGCGTCCAGGCCGCGATCGTCACCACCCTCCTGCCGAACCCGGGCGCCGGCTTCAGCCGCTGGCTCGACGCGGTCCTCGGCGGGGTGGTCGCGCTGGCCGCCGCCACGATCGCTCCCGCCGCCGCGATCAGGCGCCCCCGGCAACAAGCCACCGGCGTACTCAACGAGCTCGCCGCGATCCTGATCGAGACCGCTGATGGTCTCCGCACCCGCAACGAGGACGCAATCACGGACGCCCTGCGCCGGGCCCGCGCCAGCGAATCGCAGCTCGACGACCTCCGCAGCGCGGCAGCCGAAGGGGTGGCCGTGGTCCGGCTGTCGCCGTTCCGGCGTCGGCACCGCGGTCGAGTGCAGGAGATCGCGGACCTGGTCATCCCGCTCGACCGTGCGATCCGGAACATCCGCGTCCTCGTCCGCCGGTGCGCGGTCTCGGTCTGGCGCGACGAGGAGATGCCGGCCGAGTACCCGATGCTCCTCGAACGCCTCGCGGACGGTACTCGGCTGATCGCCGAGTCACTGTTCGAGCCGCAGGCCGAAACCGCGGCTCACCGCGTCCTGGGCGAGCTCGGCCGCCGTACCGCGGAGATGCCGCTGCCGACCGGCCTGTCCGCCGTGGTCGTGCTCGGCCAGATGCGCTCGACCGTCGTCGACCTGCTCGAGCTGACGGGGACGTCGTACGACGAAGCACGCAAGCTGGTGCCGTTGCGGCTGGACGGGTTGGACGAGAAGTAGCCGCCTGACTACGGCGTGGTCCAGGTCACATCGAAAAGTTTGTCAGGATCTCCGTCATACCTGGTGCCGCGGTGCGTCTCACAGGCATGACGATCCACCGACTGATGACCGCGATGGCCACCCAAGAGGTCCGCGAGCTCGAGGACCTGCTGGCCGTCGAAACGACCACCCCCACACCGGACGACCGGAGCGACGCCGCCGCCAAGCACTAACTGGCGCGAACCGGACGAACGGATCCAGGCAGCGCGCCGGACGGTCGGGCCCACCGAGCCAGACCGCACGGAGATCGCACGCAACGCAGAGGCGCCCAGTGCGAAGCGCCGCCGGATCCGTCCGGATGCACCACCACAGAGGTGCATCCCAAAACCACCCGCCGACTGTCCTGACGCCGCTTGCGCGAGGCTCAGGCCAGTCCGGCGGGTGGTTTTTGTCATTGCCCACCAGAAGATTGTTGAGTGAGCGATCTCCAGGCCATCACAATCTGTGGTTCTGGTCGAGGTCAGGCGTGAGTCCGCCGCTGGTCGGAGATTGTGATGGCCTGGAGATCCGGGTGCGACCTCAGCCAGGCACCCGGCCCCCCGCTATCTTTTGGTTACTCGAGGCCGGCGACTTTTACTTCGGTGGTTACCGAGTTGGCTATGAAGCATTCTTGGTGGGACAGGTGGTGCAGGCGAGCGAGGGTTTCGTCGGACGGAACCTCGCCGGACCAGGTGATGGTGGGGTTGAGGGTTACTTCGGTGATGGCCAGGCGGCCCTGGGGGTTCTTGGCCATCAGGCCGACGGCGTGGTCGTCGTAGGTGTCCACGACCAGGCGTTTCCGGGCCGCGATCGACAAGAAGGTGAGCATGTGGCAGGACGAGAGTGCTGCCACGAACGCTTCTTCGGGGTCGACCGGGCCGGGATTGCCCAGGTACTTCGGGTTCGCCGAGCCGGGGACGGTGATGCCGCCGTCGAAGCGCCATTCGTGGTCGCGGTTGTAGGTGTCGTAGGTGAACTCGTACTCACCGCGGCTCCAACTGACATCGACCACGTGCTCCGACATGCTCAACTCATCCTTCCGAGACAGCCGCCTTGGCAGGTGCCGTGACGGGGTTCAAGCGTACGGGGGTGTGCCCGGGCAGCTTGGCGACGAAGTCGCTGTCGTAGCGAGCAGCCATCCCGGCGACCGGGAAGTCCGTGGTCACCCACTGCGCGCCGCTGTCCAGCGCGATACCGAGCCGGGTGTAGTCCTTGTCCCGGATCGTCGCCATCGGCTCGTCGGACCGCGTCCGTACCAAGTAACCCTTGCCGACCAGCCGCTGGATCTCGGCCTCACCAGCACCACGCGGGTCGTTCACCTCGGTGACCGCGGCGTCCGGAGCGCCCTCGGGACCGCGGGTGAAGACCGCCCGGCCTTCCAGGTTCGGCTTGCCGGCGGTGTAGGTGTCCCGGATCTCACCAGGACCACCGTTGTCGAAGTAGAACATCACCTGACCTCGGACCGAGCTCAGCTTCGGCCAGCCCTTCGTCAGCACGGACTGCTCCAGCGTCAGACCAGGCTTGCGTACGTCGTCCGGCGACAACAGCTCCTGCTCCGAGAAGACCGACCGGATCTCGGTGTCCACGCTGTCCAGGTTCGTCGCGTCCCACGGCGGAGCCTTGACCCCACCGGCAGCGACCACAGCCGGGTCGGACTGCTTGAGCTCGAGGTTGATCGCGATCGGCACGTGGTTCGGGTGCTGGTCGGACCACGTCTTCACCTGCTGCAGACACAGCACGAACGTGTCGCAGTTGGTGTTGTAGTCGAAGTCCGGGACGTGCATGACCTTGATCCCGGGCTGGGCCATCGCCGGGTCGGTCAGCGGTCCCTGGCCGGTCAGCTTGCGGATCAGCGGGTAGGTGTACAGCCCACCCGCCGGGTCCGGGAACAGGTCGAGCTCGAGGGACCGGACGTTCTGGTCCTCCAGCTGCTGGGTGATCGGCGCGTGCGAGTACCAGAGGTCGACCGAGCCCGGGTTCTGCTGCTGCTGAACCTTCTGCTCGTTCGGGCTGAGCTCGCGGTGGTAGGAGTTGTGCGAGCCGACCACCTGCATCTGGTTCAGCCGCAGGCTGTTGCCGGCGACTCCAGGCTCGTGCCGGGCGAGCGCCGTACCGGCGAGGCCGGACGTTGCGACGGCCGCGGACGCGATCCCCGCGACGACTGTTCTGCTGAAACGCATACGAAGTCTTCCCTCCCTCTGGCCGTCGGCCAGATTGTCGGTCGGCGGTGATGACGCCGATCTGTCGGCAATCTGTCACAGGAAGGTGGCAACGTTGTCCCCTCCAAGGATGGACAATGAGCGACATGGTGACATCGGGGGCGTATCCGTTGCGCCGGACGCCGACCCAGGATCGCGCCAGCCGGCAGGTCGAGCGGATCCTGGACGCGGCCTGCGCCGAGGTGGTCGAGCGTGGGTACGACGCGGCTTCGACCAGCGGGATCGCGAAACGGGCCGAGATCGCGGTCGGCAGCGTGTACCGCTACTTTCCGGACAAGCGCAGCCTGATCCAGGCGATCGAACGGCGGAACCAGGCCCGCTACACCGAGGCCGTCAGCGAGCGGCTGGCGACGGTGGCGACCTGGCGCGACGCGGTCGACGTGACGCTGGACACCTTCCGGGAGATGCACCGGACCGATCCTGGGTTCCGCGCGGTGGTCCTGAGTGGACTGGGCGATCCGGAGCTGGAGACCAAGCCCGGTGAGTTCGACGATCAGCACGCGGGCGAGTTCGCAGAGCTGCTCAGTGTCCGGTTCGGTGCGGCCAACACCCACGACTTCCGGCTGGTCGTGACCTTGAGCATCGCGATGGGCGAGGCCTTGGCCCACCTGGCGGACCGGCTGCCGGCGGACGAAGCGGCGTACGTGCTGGATCAGGGCCGCCCGGCCCTCTACGCCCTGCTGGCACCGCACCTGCCGTCGCAGTAGGCAGGTGCGGTAACTGGAAAACCCTCGCCGCTGGCGAGGGGTGATGGGGCGGTAGCGCAATAAATCTTAGGGTTGTGGCACCGGGTCGGCGGACTGTGCGGAGCGCGGTCCGAGCTGGGGCCAGTGGCTGACCCGGCCCGCGATGCGTCCGCGGCGGGGCGTCCGGACGTCGTAGCTCACGATCACCCGGTCGTTCTTGGCGTACGCGATCCTGCTGCCCAGCGGGAGTTTGCGGGAGACCTCGAAGGGTCCCTCACCCCGGCGGGTGTAGTACTCGACGGTGACCTCGGTGTATTCGGCCGGGCTCCCGCCGTCCAGCTGACCGCGGACCGGGCCTCTGACCCGGATCACTCGTCCCGCGGTCTTCTCTTCCACACTCGATGGGGTGTCGCTTCGCCGGAGACCGGCGATCACGTCCGCCCCGATGCATGCCGCAACCAGCAGCACCAGGCCGAATCCACCGAGCACAACGATCGTCAACATGGCACTCACCCCCGACGCGCCGCCCGCGAGCAGCGCGGTCGTCGTAGTCGAACTGCCTTGCGCGGCCCTTGCCGCACAACGGTGAGACGCCACTCACACCCAGTCGGTTCCACGTCCGCACAAACAATTTTCCGTGTCAGCTTTCGGCTCCACCAGGCTGTGCGGTTGCGCTATACATGGAGCCACCGAGAGGGGACACGCATGGATGCGGATGTGATCGTCGTCGGGGCGGGACTGGCCGGGTTGGCCGCCACCGCCGAGTTGGCCGACGCGGGCCGGAAGGTGCTGCTGCTCGACCAGGAACCCGAGGCGTCACTCGGCGGCCAGGCGTTCTGGTCGTTCGGCGGGCTGATGTTCGTCGACTCCCCCGAGCAACGCCGGATGGGGATCAAGGACTCGCACGACCTCGCGCTGCAGGACTGGCTCGGCTCAGCCGGGTTCGACCGGCTCGACGACGAGGACAAGTGGGCCCGCCAGTGGGCCGAGGCGTACGTCGATTTCGCCGCCGGCGAGAAGCGTCCGTGGCTGCATGCCCAGGGTGTGCGGTTCTTCCCGGTCGTCGGCTGGGCCGAGCGCGGTGGGTACAACGCCGACGGCCACGGCAACTCGGTCCCGCGCTTCCACATCACCTGGGGAACCGGGCCGGGGCTGGTCGCGCCGTTCGAACGACGGGTCCGTGAGGCTGCGGCCAAAGGCCTGGTGGAGTTCAGGTTCCGGCATCGGGTCGACGAGCTGACGGTGACGGGCGGAGTGGTCGACGGCGTTGCGGGCAAGGTGCTGGAGGCGAGCGACGTCGTACGGGGCGCCGCCAGTTCGCGGGTCGAAGTGGGCGACTTCAGCCTGACCGCGCAGGCCGTCATCGTCACGTCCGGCGGCATCGGCGGTAATCACGATCTCGTCCGGCAGCAGTGGCCGAGGCGGATGGGTGAGCCGCCGAAGCGGATGATCTCCGGCGTACCGGCGCATGTCGACGGCCGGATGCTCGCGATCACCGAGAAGGCCGGCGGCCGGTACGTGAACCGTGACCGGATGTGGCACTACACCGAAGGCATCCAGAACTGGGACCCGATCTGGCCGATGCACGGCATCCGGATCCTGCCCGGTCCGTCGTCGCTCTGGTTCGATGCCACCGGCAAGCGACTCCCGGTACCGCTGTTCCCCGGGTTCGACACCCTCGGCACACTCGAGCACATCATGACGACCGGGTACGACTACACGTGGTTCGTGCTGACGCAGAAGATCATCGAGAAAGAGTTCGCGCTGTCCGGCCAGGAGCAGAATCCGGACCTGACCGGCAAGGACATCAAGGCGGTGCTCGGCCGTGCCCGCGGCGGCGCGACCGCCCCGGTGCGGGCGTTCATGGACAACGGCGCCGACTTCATCGTCCGCGACAACCTGCCCGATCTGGTGCGCGCGATGAACGACCTGACCGGCGAGAGCCTGATCAACCTCGGCGACCTGGAGCGTCAGATCGTCGCCCGCGACCGCGAGCTGGCCAACACCTTCACCAAGGATCTGCAGGTCACCGCGTTGCGCGGTGCCCGGAACTACCGGGGCGACAAGCTGATCCGGGTCGCGCCCCCGCACCGCATCCTCGACCCCAAAGCCGGCCCGCTCATCGCCGTACGGCTGAACATCCTGACGCGCAAGTCTCTCGGCGGTCTGCAGACCGACCTCGACTCCCGTGTCCTCCGCACCGACGGCACGCCGCTTCCCGGCGTCTACGCGGCCGGCGAGGTGGCCGGCTTCGGTGGCGGCGGTGTGCACGGTTACCGCTCGCTGGAAGGCACCTTCGTCGGCGGCTGCCTCTTCACGGGCCGTACGGCGGGACGCGCGGCAGCCAAGGCGGTGTCGTAACGACACCGCCTTGGCGTAGCACCGCCCAGAAGACCACCCAGAAGACCGCTCAGAACACCATCGTCAGGAGGTCGGCGAACAGTTCTTGTTCGTCGACGTCCAGACCCCGGTTGGTGAACCAGGTGGCCATGTTGTGACAGTCGCGGAGGAGGAAGTCCATCCCCTTCGGATTGCCGACGATGTCGATCACCTGTGGGAGGTCGATCATGACGATGCGATCCCCTTGGGCCAGCACGTTGTACGGCGACAGGTCACCGTGGGCCAACCCCGCCCTGGCCAACTCGCGCATCCCGTCGCGGAGTTGCTCGAAGTACTGGCCGAGCAGCTCCTTCGACGGCCGGACCTGGGCGAGCCGTGGCGCGGCCCCGCCCTCGCCGTCGTCGATGAACTCCATCAGCAGCTCGGTGCCGTCGATCTGCACCGGATACGGCACCGGGACACCGGCTTTCCACAGCCGGTTCAGCGCGTCCCATTCCGCATAGGCCCAGTGCCCGGCGGCGACGTTCCGGCCGTGCGCGGTCTTCTTCGCCATCGCGCGGGTGTCGCGACTGTTGCGGGTCCGCCGGCCTTCGACGTACGACGAACTCCGGTGGAAGGACCGGTGTTCCTCCGAGCGGTACCGCTTCGCGGCGAGCAGGGAGGAACGCGCCGGGTTGTCGCCGATGGCTTCGACGGCCCGTTCGAGCAGGAAGACGTCGGCTTCCTTACCGGTTTTGAGGACGCCGAGCTCGGTATCGATCGCGGCCTGTTCCGTCACTACCCAGGCGGGCCGTGGTTCCGGGCCGCGAGAGCCGCGCTCGACGTCCAGCCAAGTGGACCAGCGCTGATCCGGACCTAACTGCTCTTCGACTTCCTGAAAACGAAAGACGAAGGCATCCGCCGGATCAGGTTGCGACTCTTCGCCGGTGAATTCGGCCCAGCGGGAGTCGAGGTCGGTGATGTGGTCAGAAAAGTGTGATTCGGTACGACGAAAGACGTCGGAAGACATCTGGAGTGCTCCTGAACTCTGAGGTGAGACTGACGCGGACATGCCGCAGCACAGTGATGGCCATCCGTCAGCCCTCCTTAGGTCCAGGCAGCGCTAGTCGCTAACCGGCTGAACCAGGATGCACGCCCGTCCCGGGCCGCGCAATCTATTTATCGCAGCTGGGATCGACCGGTCGGCCGGAGCCGCAACTCCTGGGCCGGCGCGACCGATCGGCAGACAAGCTCCGGCAGCACGTGCCGCTGCCATCGCTCGGATCCCGCGAGCCGCCGGCGATGGTCGTCGTACGCAGCGTCGTCGTCGAACCGGGCGAACCACGCCACCACGACCTCATCCCGCAACGGCAGCGCGGGAAAGTTGTTCTCGGCAACCAACGTGTCGAACGCCGCCACCAGCTCCACACCGCAATCCCGCAACGCCGGCACGACGTGGTCGGCGAAGAACTCGACGAAGCCGTCATGCACCGAACCACGGTGATAGACGGCGCCGGCGATCACCGAGGCCGGAGCGGGCGGGGTGCGCGGCGCTTCACGCGACGGATACCCGGCGCCCAACCACAGCGGCTTGAGCAGGAGCGCGTTGTCGGAGTCGATCATCGTCGCGTTCGCCGTCGCGGCATGCTCACGCCAGACAGGACCGTAGTAGAAGGCGTTCAGCGCCTCGGCCCGGGCCTCGAGATCCGGGAACCCGCGGATCCAGACGAACCGGTCCGGGTCGTCGAGGTCGCGGAACTGTCCGACGATGTGCATGCCGGCCGACTCCTGCCCCTCGACGAAGTGCTCGTCGAAGACGTCGATCAAGGTGTCGCGCTGCCCGGGATGCAGCGTGTACTGACGCAGGTCCACCACGGCGCAGCAGTCGTCCATAGCCGTGAGTGAACCAGCGATACCTGACAGGTGCTGACAGGATTGAGACATCACTGTGAGTGGTCGTTCAAACACATTTAACCCGTGAAGACTTGCAACGGGCGGCTGAGTTTGATCTGGTGGAGGTAGTGGTTCAACCCGTGAAGCCACCGACCTGCACAACGACACGACGAGGTTTCTCCCGTGACGATCGCAGCTGTCAGCACCGATGATTCCAAGCAGCGCATTGCCGACACCACCCACGACCTCCTGCTCGAAGCCGATGCCGTACCGGATCCGCGCCACCAGCAGCTACTGGACGAAGTCGTCATCCTGAACGCTCCCGTGGCCCGCTCGATCGCGTCGCGGTACCGCAGCAAGGGCGTGGACTCCGACGATCTCGACCAGGTCGCCTACCTCGGTCTGGTCAAGGCCGCGAACGGTTATCGGATCGACGCGTCCACGGCGTTCCTGTCATACGCCGTACCGACGATCCGCGGCGAGCTGAAGCGATACTTCCGCGACTGCGCGTGGACCGTCCGACCACCCCGCCGGGTCCAGGAGATCCAGGGCAGCATCGCCGCTGCCGAGCCCGAGCTCATCCAGCGCCTCGGGCACGTCCCGACGAACGAGGAGACCGCCGAGGCGATCGGGACGGAGGCGGCCGACGTCGCCGAGGCAGGCGCCGTACGCGGCTGCTTCACCGCGTTGTCGCTGGACGCGCCCGGTTCGGTCGAGGGTGGCACCAGCCTGCTCGAGTCGGTCGCCGACGCCGAGGACGGCTATGACCTGGTCGAGAACGTGCACACCCTGTCCCCGGCAGTGGCGAGCCTCGGCGACCGGGACAAGCGCATCCTCGAGCTGCGCTTCCGCAACGGCTTCACCCAGGAAGAGATCGGCAACGAGCTCGGCGTCAGCCAGATGCAGGTCTCCCGCCTGCTGCGTGGCATCCTCGACAACCTCCGCGGGCAGCTGGCGGTGGGGTAGCGTCGGCGTGTGGACTTCGAGGAGGCGGCAGACGCGCTGTACGCGGCGCCGGCGGCCGACTTCATCGCTACCCGCAACGAGCTTGCGAAGCAGCTGAAGGCGGACGGCGACCAGGTCGGATCGACCCGGCTGAAGGCGATGCGCAAGCCGACCGTCGCCGCCTGGGTGGCGAACCTGGTCTCGCGGAAGCTGCAGGACGATCTCGACGACCTGCTCGCGCTCGGTGACGAGTTCCGCGAGGCGACCGCCGATCTCGACGGTGACCGGCTCCGCGAGCTGACGCCGCGACGCCATCAGCTCCTGGACAAGGTGTCCAAGGCCGCCGTCGACGCGGCAGCGGACGAGGGGCAGAAGGTCAGCGCCGATGTCGGTCAGAAGCTGCGGGAGACACTCGATGCCGCGCTCGTCGATCCGGCTGCGGGCGACGCCGTCCGGGAAGGTCGGTTGAGCAGCGCGCTACGGCACGTTGGCTTCGGCGTCGTCGACGAGAACGGCGAACCCTCCAACGTCACCCCGCTCACCGACGAACGCCGGCAGGCCGCCCTGGATCGCCGGAAGGCCCAGAAGGCTGAACAGAAGGCCGAGGAAGACAAGGAATCCGCTGCCGCCCGGAAGCAGCGGGAGGCCGAGGAGCGCGAGGAAGAAGAGCGCGAGGCCGCCGAGAAGGCGAAGGCCAAGAAGGCGTTCGAGGACGCGGTCACCGCGGCTCAGGCTGCCGAGGCGAAGGTCGAGGACCTCGACACCCAGCTCGACAACGCCCGCGAGGCACTCGCCGACGCCCAGGAGCTGGTCCGACGCCTCGGCGGCGAACTCGACGAAGCCCGCCGCACCGCCCGCGAGGCGCAGAAGGAAAGCCGCGAGGCCCGAAAACGCTTCAACCGCCTCTGAAGCGGTAGCGCCGCCGCCGACCTGGGTACCGGCCGGTCGACGGAGAGGAGCCGGCGATGGCGCGGTCGATCTGGAGCGGATACATCACCTTCGGGCTGGTCTCGGTGCCGGTCGGGCTGTACAGCGCGACCCAGGAGCACGAGCTGGACTTCCACCAGTTCCAGCAGGGCACATCGGACCGGATCCGGTACAAGCGGGTGAACGAGCGGACCGGCCGGGAGGTCCCGTACGAGAAGATCGTCAAGGGCCACGACGTCGGCAGCGGCGAGTACGTGATCGTCGAACAGCAGGAGCTCGACGACATCGCACCGGGCAAGTCCCGCTCGCTCGAGATCTCGACGTTCGTCGACCTGGACGAGATCGACCCGATCTACTTCCAGAAGAGCTACTACCTGGGTCCGAAGGACGCCGAGAACGCTTCGTCGTACGCGCTCCTGCGGGACGCGCTGGCCAAGACCAACCGGGCCGGGATCGCCAAGTTCGTGATGCGCGGCAAGGAGTACCTGGCCACGATCCGGGCCGACGACAAGGTGCTCGTGCTGGAGACGATGTTCTTCGCCGACGAGATCCGGGACCCGGGCAAGGAGCTCGGCACGCTGCCGAAGAAGTCGGGCGCCGGTAAGCAGCTGACGATGGCGACCGATCTGATCGAGGCGATGAGCGGCGAGTGGAAGCCCTCGTCGTACCAGGACTCCTACACCGAGCGCGTGCAGGAGCTGGTCAAGTCCAAGCACAAGGGCAAGGAGGTCGTCTTCACCGAGGAGGAGCCGGAGGCCACTACTCCGACCGACCTCGTCGCCGCCCTCCGCGCCAGCGTGGAGGCGGCCCGCAAGGCCCGCGCGTCCGGCACTTCTCGCACTTCTCGCACAACGAAGAAAAAGGCTCCCGCGAAGAAGAGCGCGGCGAAGCGGAAGAAGGCGGCCTGACGGTCTACGCGGTCGGTCCGGAGAGCATGTACATGCGGGGATTCTCCGGGGCGCCGGCGTCCAGCCAGCGTTGGAAGCCGGTGGGGTTGCGCCGCTCGAACTCGTCCAGGCAGATGCGGCGCACCTCGGCGACCGCCTGCCGGTCCCGCGCACCCGCGCCGTGCGCGAGCTGAGTCGCGGTCTCGGCCCAGACCCCACAGAGCTCCTCGATGCTGAGCGGGCACTGCAGCGATGCGATCAGCTTCTCGTCCTCGACCAGCTGCGCCTCGGTCAACTGCGTCAGCTTCCGCTGCTGCCGCGACATCCGCGGCCGTCGCTCCGGTACGACGAGGTCGATCACCACGAACAGCGCGGCCACGATCAGCGCCGCCGACACCCCGAGCGCACCCCAGGTCAGCAGCCGCACCATCCCCGGCAGGCACAACACCGCAGCCGCGGCAGCCGCGGCCACCGTCGCCGCCGACCGGTACGGCGGCTCGTCCGCAACCTGCTGAATCACGAGGGCCAGCGGCCAGATCAGCGCGAACACCACGGCCAGCAGGATCGACGCGGACAGCGGACCCAGCAACAAGACCCCGGCCAGCACCCCAGTGGTCCCCACCCCGAGACCAGCTGCAAGCGCTATCCGCCGGACGATCGGGGACGCGCTCACCTCACTCACCGTCGCCACGAAGACCTCACCCCGCCCCAACACACACCACGGCCGTAATCCGTTGAACGAATACCCCCACCCCACCGTTCCCAGCGAGCACCCAACTCAATCAAGCCTCAACCAGGCGCCGCCCGATCAGGCAGGGCTCAGTGCGATCCGGGCGCAATCCGAAGGCTCACACTGTGGTCGGGGCTGTGGTCCGGACAGTCATCACCGATGATTTATGAGATGAGGACCTTGGAGACCCCGCGGTGACCAGCGTCGACGAGCAGTTCGCCGGCCGCGTCCGGGCACTCGCGCCCACACCGGGTGACTACCCCGCCGACCTGATCCGGAGCCTGTTCGACGCCCAGCTCGGGAGCCGGCACGCCGATCTCGCCGCCCGCTGGATGCAGTCGCAGGGCAGTGGGTTCTACACGATCGGGTCCGCCGGCCACGAGGGCAACGCGGCCGTCGCCGCGGCCGTGCAGCCGACCGATCCGGCTCTGCTGCACTACCGCTCCGGCGCTTTCTACCTGACCCGCGCCGACCAGTGCGGTTCGAAGGAAGGGCTGCGCGACATCCTGCTCGGCGTCGCGGCCGCGACGAGCGAGCCGATCGCGGGCGGCCGGCACAAGGTCTTCGGCCGGCACGACCTGGCGATCATCCCGCAGACGTCGACGATCGCGTCGCACCTGCCGCGGGCCATGGGCGTCGCGTTCTCGATCTCGCGCGCCGCGAAGCTCGGCGTGCCGTCGCCGTGGCCGTCGGACGCGATCGTGGTGGCCAGTTTCGGTGATGCCTCCGCGAACCACTCGACCGCGACCGGTGCGATCAACGCCGCCCTGCACGCGTCGTACCAGGGCCTGCCGATGCCACTGCTCCTGGTCTGCGAGGACAACGGGATCGGGATCAGCGTGCGCACGCCGGACGGCTGGATCCGGCAGGCCTACGGGCAGCGGCCCGGCCTGCGGTACTTCGATGCCGATGGCACCGACCTGGATGCGGCGTTGTCGATGGCAACAGAAGCCGCCACCTTCGTACGACGCAACCGGCGGCCCGCCTTCCTGCGACTCCGCACCGTCCGCCTGCTCGGCCACGCCGGCTCCGACGTGGAAGCGGCGTACCGGACTCCTGCCGAACTCGCCGCGGACGAGGACCTCGACCCACTCCTCGGTACGGCGCGCCTCCTGCTGGCGAGCGGTCTCAACGCCGACGACATCATCGAGCTGTACGAGGACAAACGTGCCGAGGCGCTACGGATCGCTGCCGAGGTAGCTGGCCTTCCGCAACTGTCGACGGTCGACGCCGTCGCCGCACCGCTGCGTCTCCCCGACCCCGCCACCGTCACCGAGTCGCTGCCGCGGCGCACGAAGGTGACCGACCGGCTGACCTTGAGCCAGTCGATCAACCAAGCGCTGAACGACGTGCTCGCGTCGTACCCGGAGGCGATGCTCTTCGGCGAGGACGTCAGTCGCAAGGGCGGTGTGTACGGCGTGACCCGCGGGCTGCAGAAAGCGTTCGGAGCGGCCCGGGTGTTCGACACCCTGCTCGACGAGCAGTCGATCCTCGGACTCGCGCTGGGCGCCGGAGTCTCGGGCCTGCTGCCGCTGCCGGAGATCCAGTATCTGGCCTACCTGCACAACGCCGAGGACCAGCTCCGCGGCGAGGCGGCGTCGCTGAAGTTCTTCTCCCAGGAGCAGTACGCGAACCCGATGGTGCTGCGGATCGCCGGATACGGCTACCAGAAGGGGTTCGGCGGCCATTTCCACAACGACGACGCGATCGGCGTCCTCCGGGACATCCCGGGCATCGTGATCGCGTCCCCCGCACGCCCGGACGACGCGGCCGCGATGCTGCACACGTGTGCGGCGGCCGCTCGATCGTCGGGCACGGTCAGCGTGTTCCTCGAGCCGATCGCGCTCTACCACCGCCGGGATCTGTACGACGACGGTGACGACCAGTGGCTCGCGTCGTACCCGACGGAGACCGTCCCGATCGGACGCGGTCGGACGTACGGCGACGGCACGGAGCTGACCATCGTCACGTTCGGGAACGGCGTACCGATGAGTCTGCGGGTGGCGGCTCGGGTTCCGGGGATCCGGGTCCTCGATCTGCGCTGGCTGGCCCCACTGCCGATCGATGATTTATTGCGCGAGGCAACCACCACCGGCCGGGTCCTGGTCGTCGACGAGACCCGGCGTTCCGGTGGTGTCTCCGAAGGCATCCTCGCCGCATTGATCGACAGCGGGTACACGGGCCGGCTGGCTCGAGTGACCAGCCACGATTCCTATGTGCCATTGGGCGCGGCCGCGCAGCTCGTGCTGCTCAGCGAGGAGACCATCGAGACTGCCGTCCGCGAGCTGCTCAGCTGAAGATGCGCTGCCAGATCGACCTCTTGGCCGGACGGACCTCGGCATCCGCGGCATCCGCAGCCCGGCGGGCGGCGGCTGTCTCGTCGCGCTCGACCCGCCACCGAGCCAGGATCGCGTCCTCGTCGACCATGCCGACCGGAACGACCGGGCCTGTCGTGTCGCGGATGCTGATCCGGATGCGCTGGTTCAGCTCGGCGAGGTAGTCACGCACCTCGGACTCACGCCGCATGCCACGGATCTTGTCGTGGACCTGCTGCTTCTCCTTGCGCAGCAGGACTGCGGGCGGCAGCAGAGCCTCGGTCTCGATGTCTTCGCGCCGGATGAAGTCCTTGACCCACCAGTCGGGATCGTGCTGATCGGCAAGCTTGAGTGGTTTGCCCGCGCCGGCCAGATTGTCGAACTCGCCCGCGTTCTGGGCCCGCTGGAGCTGCGCCTCGACCCATTGGTCGGTGCTCATGCCGGGCGGTCTGCGTCTGGTCATGGATACCCACCTCATCTGTCCTCATCGACAG
This sequence comes from Kribbella sp. NPDC055071, assembly GCF_053608045.1. Lineage (NCBI taxonomy): Bacteria > Bacillati > Actinomycetota > Actinomycetes > Propionibacteriales > Kribbellaceae > Kribbella > Kribbella sp. NPDC055071. The sequence goes on along the minus strand of NZ_JBSGUS010000011.1, from coordinate 50,615 downwards.
TTGCTTCGCGGCCGAGTTTACCGGCTTGTGAATGCAATCACAAGACATACTGGGTGGGTGCCCCTCACCGACGAAGAGATCGCGGCCATGACACCGGCGCAACGACGGGACCTGGTCCTGCGGCTGACGCCGCATCCCGGGCTGCCGTCCCGACAGACCATGGACCGGCTCCGCAAGTGGCGGACCATCTTCATGGCGATCTGCGTGCTGGCCCTGATCCCGTGGACCGTCTACCTCGCGATCACGCTGCCCGGCCACTACGTCGCGCGGAACTGGGTCGCGACCTGGGTCGGGTTCGACATCCTGCTGCTGACGATGCTCGGGCTGACCGCGCTCGCCGGCTGGAAGCGCAAGCAGTTCGTGTTCCCGACCGCGTTCGCCTCCGGCGTACTGCTGATCTGCGACGCCTGGTTCGACGTGATGACGAGCCAGCCCGGCCGCGACCTCACCCAGGCCATCCTCACCGCCGCGGTGATCGAGCTCCCGCTCGCCTTCGTCCTGATCGCCGGCCCGCTCCGCCTGCTCCGGTACGTCGCCGTCCGCCACGGCATGATCCACCCCGACTCGCACCTGTGGCGCATGCCCATCCCGATCCCGGATCTCTACCCCGACCAGAAGGTCCCGCTTAGGGTGGATCCTCACGACTAGGACGTAGGAGAGGTTGGCCGCATGGTTGAGGTGCTGTCCGTTGTCGGTGGCGAGCGAGTGGCCGAGGCGGTGTCGCGGACTCGGTCGACCAACCCGGCTCAGCTCAGCGATGTCGTGGGGACGGTCGGCACCGCAGGTCCCGAGGTGTTCGTCCGGGCCGCCGAAGCGGCGCGAGCGGCCCAGACCGCCTGGGCGGCGACCCCGGCACCGCAGCGCGGGCAGGTGATCGCGAACGTCGGCCGGCTGATGACCGCCAACAAGGAGCGGCTCGCCGCCCTCGTCACCCGCGAGATCGGGAAGCCGATCGCGGAGGCCCGCGGCGAGGTGCAGGAGATCATCGACACCTGCGACTTCTTCGTCGGCGAGGGCCGTCGGCTGTACGGGCAGACGGTTCCGTCCGAGATGCCCGACAAGCAGTTGTTCACGTTCCGCCGGCCGGTCGGCACGGTCGCGGTGATCACGGCCGGCAACTTCCCCGTCGCCGTGCCGTCCTGGTACATCGTGCCCGCACTGCTCTGCGGCAATACGGTCGTCTGGAAGCCCGCCGAGTACTCCGCGGTTGTCTCCCAGGCGTTCTACGAGATCTTCGCGCACTCCGGCGTACCGGCTGGTGTCTTCAACGTCGTGTACGCCGACGGCCCGTCGACGTTCACCGGACTCGAGCAGGCCCTGGCGGCCGGGCTGATCCACAAGGTCGGCTTCACCGGGTCGAGCGCGGTCGGCACCCGGATCGGCGAGCTGTGTGGGCGCCACCTGCAGACGCCATGCCTCGAGCTCGGCGGCAAGAACCCGATGGTGATCACCGAGGACGCCGACCTCGACCTGGCCGTCGAAGGCGCCCTCTTCTCCGGCTTCGGTACGGCGGGACAGCGCTGCACCTCCCTCGGTACGGCGATCGTCCATCGGTCGGTGCACGACGAGTTCCTGAGCCGGTTCGGGAAGGCGGTCGAGGCCGCGGCGATGGGTGATCCGACCCAGGACGTCGTTCTCGGTCCGCTGCTGGACGAGAAGTTCGCGGTCGGGTTCGAGCAGACCCTGGGCTGGATCGGGACGCACCACCGGGTGATCGGCCGGACCGGTCGGATCACCGCGGAGAACCCGCGGGCCGGATTCGTCGGCGACCCGGCGGCCGGGTTGTTCTACCACCCGGTGATCGTGGCCGGCGTGACGTCGGGCGACGACCTGTTCCTGCACGAGACGTTCGGGCCGATCGTCGGGGTCGCGACGTACGACACCCTCGACGAAGCGATTGCCTTGGGCAACGAGCCTGGGTACGGCCTGTCCAGCTCGATCTACACGACCGACCCGAACAAGGCGTTCCGGTTCGCGCAGGGCATCTCGGCCGGGATGGTGAGTGTGAACAACTCGACCTCGGGCGCCGAGGCCCACCTGCCGTTCGGCGGGAACGGTAAGTCCGGCAACGGCTCCCGGCAGAGCGGCGTCTGGGTGCTGGATCAGTTCACCCGGTGGCAATCGATGAACTGGGACTACTCCGGCAAGCTCCAGAAGGCCCAGATGGATACGGAGACGGTGGCGGCCGACCTGTCGTTCGAGCTGCCGTGACCTCGCTGCCGGACGCCGCCGAGGTCGTGATCGTCGGCGGCGGGGTGATGGGCACGAGCATCGCCTTCCACCTCGCCGAGGCCGGTGTCGAGGACGTCCTCCTACTGGAAATGAACGACCTCGGCTCCGGCTCGACCTGTAAGGCCGCGGGCGGCGTCCGCGCCAACTTCTCCGACGAACTGAACATCGCGCTCGGCGCCCGCAGTCTGGAAGCCTTCGCCCGTTTCGGCGAGCGACCCGGCCAAGAGATCGACCTGCATCGCGTCGGCTACCTGTTCCTGCTCGAGACGGCCGACCAGCTCGAGCTGTTCCGCGAGAGCACGCGCCTGCAGAACGCGGCTAACCAACCCACCCGGATGATCAGCGTCGACGAAGCCATCGAGCTCGCACCGATCCTCGCACCGGACGGACTGGTCGGCGCGTGTTTCTCCCCTGCGGACGGGCACTGTACGCCGGAGTCCGTCGTACTGGGGTATGCGTCCGCGGCCCGCCGACTCGGCGCACAGCTCGTCACGAACTGCGAGGTTGTCGGCCTTGATGCCGTCGGCAACCACCTCACCACGGTCCGGACCAGCCTCGGCGACGTCCGGACCAACACCGTGATCTGTGCGGCCGGGGCGTGGTCGGCCGTCCTCGCCGAGCACGTCGGGATCGACCTGCCGGTCACGCCGCTGCGACGACAGATCGTCGTCACCGAGGCGATTCCCGGCCTGCCGCGGACGATGCCGATGACGATCGACTTCAGCAGTACGTTCTACTTCCACAATGAAGGCCCCGGCCTGTTGGTCGGGATGTCGGATCCGGACGAGCAGCCCGGCTTCCACCTCAATCGAACCGACGCGTGGCTCCCCGGGCTCACTGCCGCGATGTCCAGGCGGGCGCCGTCGTTGCTCGACGTCGGCCTCACCAGCGGCTGGGCCGGTCTCTACGAGGTGACACCAGACCACAACGCCTTGATCGGCGAGTCCGAGAGTGTGTCCAGATTCCTTTATGCCACCGGCTTTTCCGGCCACGGCTTCCTGCAAGGTCCTGCCGTCGGCGAGATCATTCGCGACCTCTACCTCGACCGCGAACCCTTCGTCGACATCACCCCACTCGACGCCGGCCGGTTCGCGACCGACGGCCGTCGCGCCGAGTGGAACGTGGTGTGAGTCAGCTGACGACAGCGCCGGCGGTGAGGTTGAGCGCGGTGCCGGTGAGGGCTCGGGCCTGATCGGAGGCCGCGAAGACCGCAACCGCGCCGACGTCGGACAGGGTCGCGGCCCGCTTCAGCATCGTGCGACCCGCGGTGTCCTCGGCGATCGCCTTGGCCGCCTGCGCCGGGAAGTCCGCCGGAACGGCCTCCGGGATCCCGCCGGTCTGCAGGGTGAGTACGCGAACGCCGTACTGCCCGAGCTCCGCGGCGAAGGCGCGACGCAACGCCTCGACGGCACCGAAGCCGACCTGGAAACCACCGAGGTTGGCCTGGGGTGGGCCGTCCCCACCGAAGGTCAGGATCACCCCGGAACCCTGCTTGATCATGTGCCGGGCGGCTGCCCGCGAGGTCAGGTAGTAGCTCCGGACCATCGCGGCGATCGGCGCCTCGAAGTCCGCCAGGCTCATCTCGACCAGCGGCGTCCCGAAGAACTGCCGGTAGCCGATCAGGTTGAACGAGATGTCGATGCTGCCGACCGAGTCGGCATGCTCGTCCACCGACTTCTCGTCGAGCGCGTCGACGACGGCTGTCTCGGCGGTGCCGCCGGCGGCTCGGATCTCGTCCGCGAGCCGGTCGAGCTTCGCAGCGGTTCTCCCGGCCAGGTGCACGGTCGCACCCGCGGACGCGAAAGCCTTGGCAACCGCGCCGCCGATAGGACCGCCCGCGCCATACACGATCGCAGTCTTGTTCTCGAGCATCATTGGGCCTCCTCGGCCAGTTCGGTGACGAGGTCGTCGAGGTTCTGCATCGACTCGACGATTCCGCGGTCCATGCCGCCGGCGACGTACAGGTCGCGATCCTCGACGGCGAAGAACACCGTGGTCTGCCGCAGCGTCGTGACGCCGTCGACCTCGTCGAAGGTGATCAGGTTCAGGTAGACGGTCCCGGGCGCCTGGTCGAACTCGTACGTCTGCACGATCCGCTCCGGTGTCGGCGTCCCGTGGAAGAGCCCATGGAACACGTAGCCCTTGCCGTCGGCGTCGTACTGCGTCCAGCGCCAGCGGCCGCCATGCCTCGGGTCGAGCTGGTTCACGACCAGGTCGAGCTCGGCGGGACCGAGCCAGCGCGCCATCAGCTCCGGCTCGGTGTACGCGCGGAACAGGAGTGCGCGGGGAGCGTTGAACTCCCGGATCACGATGACCTGCGGCACGCCGGGCTCCGCGATGATCTTCATGACTTGTCCTGCAGGTCGTCGAGCAAGGCGTCGAGGCGGTCGAAGCTCGCGGTCCAGTACGCGCGGTAGTCCATCAACCAGCCGACCGCCTCCCGCAACGGCCTGGCCTCGAGATGACTCAGCCGCGCGGTCGCCTGCCGGGTCCGGCTGATCAGCCCGGCCTGCTCGAGCACCTTCAGATGCTTGGACACGGCCGGCTGCGACATGCTGAACGGCGCCGCCAGCTCGGCCACGGTCGCGTCGCCGCGCCGCAACTCGGTCAGGATCGACCGCCGGGTCGGATCCGCCAGCGCGGCGAAGACACCGTTCAAGCCATCTTCATAACCGATTGGTTTTGAAACCATGTGGTTAAGAATGCGGACAGAACCGCCCTGATGTCAACAGGTGGGCAAGCTCAGTGGCCGCCGCTGCGCGGGTCGGACGGCGCGTTCCAGTTGTCCGGGTCGCACCACTCCGCGGGCCAGCCGCGCTGGACGCAGTACTGCCGGAGGAGCTCCTCCTGCGTTGGTGGCCTGCTGGTGCTGGGGGGTGGCGGCGTCTTCCGCGGCGTGGTCGTGGTCTTCGTCTTGGTCGGAGTCGGGGTCGGAGTCGGACGCTCGTCGGTCCGGTTCTCGGTCGTCCGGGACTTCGTCGGCTTCCGGGTCGGCGGCTGCGTGGGGATCGACGTCGGCGGCACGATCGTCGTCGGGACTGTCGTCTTCGCGACCGGTGGCGGCGTACTCAACGGCGGCGTCACGGTCGGGGTGCTGGACGGCGTCGACCGGCTGTCGTCGGCGACCACAGCCTGCTGATCGCCGTCACCACCGAACAGACCGATCGTGGACAGCGCCCAGAAGGTCACGCCGAGCAAGAGCACGAGTCCGGCGGCACCGGCGTACACAGCACGGCCGGAGGGACCGGCGTACCGGCCGATGGGACCGCGAACAGCGTTGCCCTTGCCATCGACCCAGAATGTCCAATCCTCCGGCGCCGGCGGCCAGGACGGATCCGGGCGCCAGGTCTTCGGAGGAACCCAACTACGGCGGGGCGGCGACGGCCAGGTCGGCGGGACCACGAACCGCTTCAACGAACTCCTCCATCTCCGCATCGCTGGTGCCTCGGCAGTGCCGCGCACCAGGCGCGGGATGTGCGGACGCCGCCTCGGGCCCTGGTCAGGGTAGTGGATCACTGAGCGTCAGCAGCCCCCGCCGGGTCAGCTTTGGCTCAGATTTCACGCGCCTGTACCCGCCCCAACGACACAAACCCCCGGCAAGCTACTTGCGACTCGCCGGTAGCTGCGTGTCGTGCTGGCTTTTTCCTTCAACCCCTGACAATAGCGCCGCTTGGTCAGGTTAGGCTTACCTACCTTAGACCGTTTCGCTCCTCGAGAAAGTACCCGCCATGGCCCTGTCCCGTATCCGGTCTCTCGCGAAGGTCGGCGCGACCGTCGCGCTCGTGGCGCTCACGCTCGGCGCGGGCCTCACCGCGTGCGGCTCGAACGACGACACCAAGAACTCCGCCGCGACCAGCAGCGGCGACTCCGCGTTCCCGGTCACGATCGACCATCTCTTCGGCTCGACCACGATCAAGGCCAAGCCACAGCGGATCGTGACGCTCGGCGGTGGCGACATGGAGGCGGCGATCGCGCTCGGCGTGATCCCGGTCGCCGGCGCCGACTGGTTCGGCGACATGCAGACCCGCGGCTGGGTCAAGTCCGAGCTGGGCGACAAGCCGGCCCCGAAGCTGATCTCCGCCGCGGAGCCGAAGTTCGAGGAGATCGCCGCGCTGAACCCGGACCTGATCCTCTACATCAACTCCAAGAACGACAAGAAGGAGTTCGACACGCTCAACGCGATCGCCCCGACGATCGCGGCACCGCCCGGGACGAAGAACGTGTACGGCGCGTCCTGGCAGGACCAGGTCCGTGAGATCGCCAAGGCGACCGGGACGACGGCCGAGGGCGACAAGGTCGTCCAGTCCACCGAGGCTCTGGTCAGCGACGCCGCGAAGGCGAACCCGGAGTTCGCCGGCAAGACCATCACGGCCGGCGTCTACTCGGTCGACAGCCTGAACGCATGGCTCCCGTCCGACCCACGAATGCGGCTGCTGACCTCGCTCGGCTTCAAGACCAACCCAGCGATCGACGCGATGGACAACGGCAGCTTCTTCGTGAAGATCTCGCCGGAGCTGACCGAGAAGCTGAACTCCGACGTGATTTACATGGCCGCCCTGGACAGCGCCGGCACGCTCGATCCGAACGTCGCGAACAACAAGGTCTTCAACTCGCTGCCCGCGGTCAAGGCCGGGCACGTCGCGTACTGGGGTGGCGTACCGGTCATCAACACCCCGACCCCGAGCGGCGAGTTCTCCAGCGCGTTCTCGATCGGTGGTCCGCTCGGGATCAAGTACGTGATCCCGCGCCTGGTCCCACAGTTGAAGGACGCGGTCGCCGGGAAGAGCTAAAGCACCTCGTCCAGCAGCCTGGTGAGATCTGCACCGAACGGGCGGTCGGCGTCGATCGGCGGTACGACGGCGTCGACCGCCCGCATCAGTTCGTGCAGTCCCGCGGGGATCGGTCGTTTGGACAGGGCGAAGGCTTGACGGACCGCGAGGAGTTCGCAGGCCGTCGTCTGCCGGGTCAGCCGGACGGCTTCGGCGAGTACGGCGACCGCCTCCCACGTGAAGGTCTGCACATCCTCCTGGCCGTTGGAGGTCTCCGCCGTACTGGTTGCCGTCGGCAACGTCAGGCGGCGGAACTGGTGCGCGATCGCGACGGCCCGTTTGTGCACGGAGACGAGCCCGGCCTGCGGGCCGGGGTCGTGCGCGAGTTGAGCCGGCAGACCAGTCACGCCCGGGTCGAGCAAGCGGTGCAGTCGCGCGGTCGAGATCTCGGCCGCGTGGGCGAGGGCCGCGGTCAGGTGGTCGCAGTGCGCGGCGAGGTCGATGCCGTGGAAGCCTGCGGTGCCGATGAATTCACCGTCCAGGTACGCCGGTGAGTCCGTCACGCCCACGAACGCCCGCTCAACCGCTGCATCCAGATCGTTGATTGTCCGGCGAACGTGCGCGATCACGTGTCCCGCAACACGGAACGACACCGGCGCCTGCAGTGACCGTGGCTCGGGCTCAGGCCCCGCCAGCGCACGGATCCGGGCGAACTCGGCGGCCAGCAGGTCATCGCCGCGGCCGGCCGGCTGCTGGTACGGCGCACGATTGGCACCGATCACCACGATCGCACCGGCGGCGGTTGCGGTCAGGTGATCCGCGAGCCGCCGCGCACGACGAACCTGCAGAGCCGCTCGACCGGTCGCGCCGGGAATGCCTGCCAGTAAGGCGATCCCTTCCTTCGGGCCGGGATCGAGGGAGGCGAACGCGTGGGCCAACGGGATGATCTCACCGGCCGAACCCGCTCCCTCGAGCGGGATCTTCGGAACCTCGTCGCTGTTGATCAGGGCAACCAATTGCTGGATCAACTCGACCGAGACGCCGGCGTCGCCGGTGAGGAAGGTTTTCAGCCGGCCGATCAGAACCGCCCGCACCTCGTCCGGTGAAAGCCACGGAGGTCCACCGACCGCGCGACCCAGCAGGAGGTTGCGTTGGTGGGCGCGCTGCTCGTCCTCGGTCAGGCGAAGCTTGCTCAAGGCCCCCATTCCGGTGTTCACGCCGTACACGGGTTGGCCTTCGGCGAGGGTCCGCAGCGCCGCGGCCCGGATCGCGGCGAGGCGGTCCAGCAGGGACGGCGCCAGCTCGATGCGCTCGGTGCTCGCTGGATCGAGGTCGTCGGGAGCCTCGATCATCAGTGGAACCGCAGCATCGTGCCGACGTCGGCAGCCTCGGCCTTGCGCAGGATCAGGTGGGCGATCGCGACGTCGAGGAGTGACAGGCCGCGATGCCAGAAGAGGTTGCGTTCGGCATCGTTCTCACGGCCGGGCTTGTGACCCGCGACGATCTCACCGAGTTCGGCATACAGGGTCTGTGGCGACAGCCGCCCGGTGTCCACGTGCCGCCGCAGCGAACCGAACGTCCCGGACCGGGCTTCGCGCCAGTCGTCCACGACCGTCTTGTCGATCACGTCGAGGAGGTCGAGCTCGACCGCGCTGATCGTCCCGTACGGCACGACGAACGCGCCCGGCCGGATCACCGCCGTACGCAGCAGCGGCTCGGGCTCGGTCAGGCGAGTCGCCTCGACGATCACATCGGCACCGTCGAACGCCTCCTCGGCGGTCGCCACCACGCGGACCGGCGTGGACAACTCCTCGGAGAGTTCGGCGGCGAACTTCTCCCGGGATTCGGGCCGCTTCGAGGTGACCCGGATCTCGTCCAGGTCCAAGAGGTCGTCGAGCATGGTCACGTTCCACCACGCCGTACCGCGCGCTCCCGCGTGGGCGAGGATCTTGCTGTCCGGCCGGGCCAGGTACCGGGCGCCGACCGTGGTCATCGCCCCGGTCCGGGCCGCGGTGATCATGGTCGCGTCCAGCACCGCGAGCGGTACGCCGGTGGTCGGGTCGAACAGGGTCGCCATCGCCAGCTCGCTCGGCAGGCCCTTCTGGTAGTTCGGGACGAAGTCGCCGACCACCTTGACCCCGCTGATCCCGTGCTCGCCGAGGCCGTCGAGGTGACCGCGCAGGACGTTGAAGTGGCCGATCCCGCCGTTGTCCGGCATCAGGTGCACCCGCGGCTCGAAGGCCGTCCGTCCTTCGCCGTGCTCGCGGACCGCCGCCTCGACCGCGTCCACGATCTCCAGCCGGGTCAACCCCAGCGAGTCGATCTCCGGGCCGCTCAAGAACCGCAACCAGATCCCGTCAACCACTCCGTCACCTTCCGTCGGCACCGCGGTCCTGATTCGATACTAAAGTTCGCACAAGCCCCGTTACGTTCGAGGTATGGAGCGGACTACTCAAGCCCAGGACCGGACAGTGATCGGGCACTCGACCACGGACAAGGTTGTGCTGTTCGGCGGGCTGCCGCTGCTCGGGCTCGTGATCGGGTTCCTGCTGCCGATCATCGCGGACTGGGGCGCGCGGCAGCGGTGGGTGCCGTTCCAGAAGCCGCTCGAGCTGATCGCCCGCTGGGACAGCTGGGTGGTGGTCGGCGTCGGAGTCGTCCTCGGACTGGCGGCCGGCGTACTGCTCGCGGCGATCGCGCTCGAGGAGACGCTCAAGGTCACCGTCACCAACCAGTCGGTCGAGTTCCTGAAGAACCAGAAGACGCTGACCGTGCCGCGGGAGAAGGTCTCGGTCGCGTTCCTGGACGGCAAGGAGATCGTGCTGCAGGACGCGACGTCGCGCGAGTTGGCCCGGGAGAAGCACGACCAGCTCAAGTCCGACGCCAAGCAGATCCCGGTCGCCTTCCGCGCCCACGGATACCCGTGGTCGGACGCCGGTGACCCGTACGAGTCGCGTTTCCGCCGCTGGGTCGAGGACGAACCAGATCTGCCGCCTGCGGTGAACGCCGTACTGAAGGTGCGGTCGCATGCGTTCGATCAAGGCGACAAGGGCAAGGCCGACCTCCGCGAATTCCGCGACGAGGTGGCCAAGCTGGGTTACACCGTCAAGGACAAGGACAAGCGGCAGTACTGGCGCCCGACGTCCGGCGGGGCCTAGGCGCCGAGGACGTGGATGACGGCGGCGGCGTAGGCCTGTTCGGCGTCGTCGGCAGGGTGGGTCGAGTCCGTGAGGTTGACGCGGTAGCCGCCCGGGACGGCCTCGAGCGAGACGAACCGGTCACCCAGGATCGCGCGCAATTGCTCTTCCCGCGGCAGCCAGATCACCTCACGCTGCTCGATGCTGTCCAGCGCCCACTCGGTGGTCCCGTTGAACCCGATCACCTTGCTGCCCTGGTAGTCGTGCACCTCGACGGTCATGTCACTCACCACGAACACGTCGTCATCCATGTCCCGCCCCGGCACCACAAACCGATCCCCCGCCGCGGGCACCCACAACACCCCAGCCTTCCGCAGCCGCCCAGCCTGCTCGATCGTAATCACCCTCCCATCCTCCCCACCCCACCCAAACCCCGCACCCCCACGCGAGCCACCCAACCTCAGCCGATGGACGGATCGGCTCTTCGGAGTGTCAGCGGTGGAGAGCTGTGCGGAGTTCTTCGGCTCGGTGGGCTATGCGGTTGCGGCATTCGGTGGTGAGCGGGAGGTCCAGGAGGGCGGTTGCTTGGAGGTGGGTGAGGGTGAAGGTTGTGCGGAGGCGGCGTACGGCGATGGCGCGGTCGGGGGAGGTGCGTAGGACCTCGGCCACCTCGGAACGGCGTTCGAAGGCGGCGAGGACGCCGTCGTAGATCTCGAGTTGGGTGTACGCGGATCGATCCGGCTCCGGCACGGTTGCCTCCGGTCCCTTCTCACTGGCCCGGATCACCTGCCGCCACAGGGCGGGGACGGCGAGCCGGGCGCGGGTGTAGCGCCGCGGCAGGGGGTGCGCGTAGGTCATGGTCATATCGTCGGCTCCTGTCGGTGTCGGATCAGTCGGCCCTGGCCGTCGGCCCGGTCAGTTGGTCCAGTCGGCTTTGTTAGTCGGACTTGGCTACGGCGTGGGGTTCACGGGGTGGGCACTTGGTGCCGGGCGCGGTCAGCGCCTCGAAGTGCCAGGGTTCGTTGTCGTAGCGGCGGCACACGCCGTACCGCCAGCCGTTCTGGTTCAGCCAGGTCCAGGCGGCCGCCGGCTTGATGTCCACGGCCTTGCCCTGCACGTGTGCGGAGTCCTTCGGCGGCAGCACCCAGTGGGTCGCCGCCTGGTAGGAGCCGTACTTCTTGATCGCCTCGTTCAGTAGCTGCTGCTGCTTGGCCGCGCTCCGGCGGCCGGAGTTGATCTTGATCGTGACGCCGTCGGCCCGCGCGGCAGTCATCGCCTTCTTCAGCCGCGACCTCAGCTTCGGCGACAACCCTTCGATGCTCTCTTCGGAGACCGCCGTAGAGCTCTTGGTCGGCTTCGGCGTGGATGTCTTGGTCGGGTGCGGCGACGGCCGGGACGGTGTGATGCTCGCCTTGGTCGTTGCCGGCTTCGGCGGCGCGCCGATGGCCGGCGCGCTGACGCTCGACACCACCGGCTCCTTGTCCGCGGACAGACCGAACATGTCTCCGAGCTGCGCGTGCCAGATCAGCAGCGAACCGACGACCAGCCCCACCCCGACCACTCCGATCACGGACAGCAGCCGTGTCGGCACCGCGCTGTTGCGGCGCGGCGGTAGGTCCTCACTCATGGGGTACAGCCTCTCGGATCGGTCGCACTGCCACATCAGTCCCAGGGACCGTCCTTTGTGCACCACCTGTAGCCCCTGAGTACGAGTTCGGACGCTGAGCCTCCTCCAAAAGTTGGAGAGGCTGCCCCTCCGAGCAGATGAAGCTTCGAAGAACACGGCCTGACTACGCTGGGCGACGTGATGCGAATCTGGCGCCGGTTGTCGCAGTACCAGCAGGACCTCCTGCTGGCTGCGCTCATCGGGCTGGTCTGGTTCGCGGCGCTGAACCTCATCAACGGCAGCACCCTGCGTCCGAAGAACCCGGCGGTCTCGGTCGTGACCGGCGTCTTCCTGGTCGCCACGGTCGCGTTCGTACGCCGGATTCCGCGCACGATGCTCGTGGTCGTCTCGGTGCTCTACCCGTTCCTGTACGCCGCGGTCGGCACCGGCCTGGCCGCCCAGATCGGCCTCACGATCTTCGGCCAGCCCGAGATCAGCAACGCCGCGCTCCAGTCCGAGATCCACCTGGTCCCGCTGCTGGTGGTGGGATACCTGGCCGCGTCGAGCGGCGTACGGCGCTTCACCTGTCTGTTCTTCACGATGGGCAGCCTGGCCGGCCTGATGATCGGCCTGCCGACCGTGGTCGCCATCGTCCTCGGCCACGCCAACCGCGCGATCCTGTACGGCGACCGCTACCAAAAGCTCCCCCGGAGCCTGCCAAGCCTGTACAGCTACATCGATGTCTCACTCTTCGTGTTCGCCGAGGCGCTGATCTGCGGCATGGTGCTCCTCGGGGCGGACTCGCGGCGCCGGCGCAAGAGCGTGGCCCTGTTGGAGCAGCGCAACGCCGAGCTCGTCCGGCTCCGCGCGGTCGAGGCCGAGCGGGCGGCGGTCGCGGAGCGGACCCGGATCGCCCGCGATCTGCACGACGTGATCTCGCACCACGTCAGCGCGGTGGTGATCCGGGCACAAGCCGCTGACCGGGTGGCGGACCAGAGACCCGAGGTGTTGCGGGAAGCGATCCGCTGGATCATTGCCAGCGGCAAGGAAGCGCTCACCGCGATGCGGGAGACGGTCCGGGTACTCAACACGGCCTCGCCGAATGCCGTGGCGGGTTCGGGTGGCGGGACCGCGCCGGTGCCCGATCTGTCCGACGTCGCGCGGATGGGCGAGCGGCTGAAGGCGGTCGGAATCGACGTGACGATGAGCCTCCCGCCGCGGCAGCGACAGCTGACCTCCGCCGCTGATCTGACCGCCGTCCGGATCATCCAGGAGGCGCTCACCAACGTGATGGTCCACGCCAAGGCCAGCGCGGCGCGGGTCACCTGGCAGAGTGGTCCGCAGGGCGAGCTGCTGACGATCGACGACAACGGCAGCGGCGGACCACCGCCGGTGAACGTGCTGGAGACCGCGCGGCGGAGCGAAAGCGGCCGCGGCAACGGGCTGATCGGGATGCGGGAACGGGCCACAGCGGTCGGCGGCACCCTCGCCGTCGCGGCCGGCCCCTTGGGTGGATGGAGAGTGCAGGCATGGCTGCCGCCGCAGAACTGAACGAGCAGATCCGGATCCTCGTGGCCGACGACCAGGGCGTGATCCGGATGGGCCTGGCGATGATCCTCGACCACGAGCCCGACCTGACCACGGTTGCCCAGGCCGGGGACGGCGAGGAGGCGCTCCGGCTGATCGATCAGTACGACCCGGACGTGGTCCTGATGGACATCCGGATGCCGGTGATGGACGGCCTGGTCGCGACCGAACGGATCACCTCGGCGAACAAGGCGGCCGGCCGGTCGCGTCCCGCCGTACTGGTGCTGACGACGTTCGACGACGAGGCGTATGTGCTGAGCGCGGTCCGGGCCGGGGCGTCCGGGTTCCTGCTCAAGGACACCGATCCGGACCTGCTGGTCTCCGCCGTACGCGCGGTCTATCGCGGCGACTCGCTGGTCGACCCGGCGTCCACACGCGTGCTGCTGGAGCGGTGCATGGAGCTCGAACGCCAAGTCGGCGGTACGGCGGAAGCCGCGCCGGCCCAGCCGGATCCGCGCTGGGCCGGGGCGCTGGCCCAGTTGAGCGAGCGGGAGCGGGAGATCCTGGTCTGGATGGCGCGTGGTCTGTCGAACCGCGACCTGGCGACCAAGTTGTTCGTCAGCGAGACCACGGTGAAGACCCACGTGAGCTCGGTGCTGTCGAAGCTGGGGCTGTCGAGCCGGGTGCAGGCGGTCGTCGTCGCCTACGAGGCCGGTGTGGTCCGGCCCGGCGAAGCCGACGTCCGCTGGGACGCCTAGCGCTTACAGGTACAACCAGAGACCCACCGCGACGGCGACGAGCAGGATCACAACGGTCAGGGCTTGGCTGCGGAACGACGCCTTCCGGCGGCTGGGTAGGAAATCTCCGGTCATACCGTCAAGCATGCTTCGCGAAACGTCCCCACCCATCGGCCCTCGGGAGGGTTCTCCCGCGCCTTTCGTAGCCCCTGGGTCCGACCCACCTCCTCCCTCAGGAGGAGGCGGTTGCCCCCGGCCCCGATCCGGTATGCGGCGTCAGGCGTCCTCGCCGAAGTAGGCCTTGCGGACCTTCTTCGGGACGCACATCGACCAGGCGTCGAGGATCAGTTCGCGGAGTTCGTCGTACTCGAGCGCGGCCAGCCGGACCTGGATCCAGCGGAAGCGCTCGTCGGACGGTCGCGGCCGGAAGAACTTCTCCGGCTCGGCCGCCAGCGCGGCCTCCCGTTCCTCGATCGGAAAGCCGATGCCGATCGTCTCCTCGTCCGGCGCCACGGCCAGGTAGACGATCTGCCCGACCCGGAACTTGATCCGGTCCCGCACCAGCACCTCGTAGCTGCGCGGCAGGTCCGCCGTGACAGCCCGGATATCCGTGAGATCGACCACGCTCCAACGATAAACACCTATCACTGACACCTGTTGTCAGCATTCACGCCGGTACCGTGGTCGGATGCCTGATGTCGTGAGCGCTGTCGAAGGGGCTGAGGTGGTATTCCGCCTTGGTGACGCTTCGCATGCGTTCAGCGGCGTTCGGTTGTGGGAGGAGCTCGGATTGCCGGCCGAGGCGCTCGAGTTCAAGCCGGTCGAGTACGGCTGGGAGCTGCGGCTGCCGCGGCCGTCGGTGCACCGGATGGAGTACCTGTTCGACGTCGCCGACCTCGGGATGCGGACCGACCCCACCAACCCACGCGTCGTCGGAGGCGCCTTCGGCGACCACTCGTGGCTGCCGCTGCCCGGGTACGTCGAGCCTGCGTGGATCGCTGTGCCGCCGATCCAGTCGACCCTGACTCCGCTGATCGTGGACTCCCCGGTCGGCGCGGTCGACGGACAAGTCTGGGCGCCGGAAGGGATCGCGCCGAGCTTCGAACTGCCCCTGCTGCTCGCTCACGACGGTCCCGAGTTCGCCGCGTACGCCGGTCTGATCCACTACGCCGGTGCGATGATCGCCGACGGCACGCTGCCGCCGTTCCGGCTCGCGCTGATCCGGCCTACCAGCCGCAACCTCTGGTACGCCGCGAACCCCGACTACGCCGAGGCCCTGACGCAGCACGTGCTGCCTGCGGTCCAGACGGCGTACAGGAGCCGCAAGCCTGTGCTCATGGGCGCGAGCCTCGGTGCGCTCGCGGCCCTGTACGCCGAGTGGCACTATCCGGGCACGTTCGACGGGCTGTTCCTGCAGTCGGGGTCGTTCTTCACGCCGGAGACCGACCCGCAGGAGTCCCGGTTCGAGTACTACGCCGAGGTCACCGGCTTCGTCCGGCAGGTGCTGACGGCAACCACAGCGCCGAGTTTGCCGTTCATCGGCATGACCGCCGGGACGACCGAGGAGAACGTGCACAACAACCGGGTGATGGCCGCGCATCTGGCCGAGCTCGGTCTCGACGTACGGTTCGACGAAACGCCGGACATGCACAACTTCACAGCATGGCGTGATGTGCTGGATCCTGACCTGACGGATCTACTACGGCGGACCTGGGGTGGGGCTGATGGAACGGGAACAGGCCGAGTTGGAGGCGCCGGGGCTTGATCGCCCCGGGACCGTGATCCGCTACGGGCACTACGGCCGCCCGGTGCTGGTCTTCCCCAGTGAGCAGGGCCGCGCCTGGGACTACGAGAACAACGGCATGGTCGACGCGGTCGCTTCGCTGATCGACGCCGGGCGGGTCAAGTTGTACTGCGTGGACTCGTTCGATCACGTCAGTTGGTCGGACCGGAGCATTCCGCTCGAGGAGCGCGCCCGGCGGCACGGGCGCTACGAGTCGTGGATCCTCGACCAGGTGGCCCCGACCATCGGCGCGGACTCTCCTGGCGCCGCCGACATCATCACGACCGGGTGCAGTCTGGGTGCGTTCCATGCGCTGAACTTCGCATTCAAACGCGCCGATCTGTTTCCGGTCGCGATCTGCCAGTCCGGCAATTACGACGCCTCGAGTTGGCACGCGTGGGGTGAGCGCGGGGATTCGACGTACTTCAGCAATCCGATGGACTACCTGCCGAATCTCTCCGGTGATCACCTGGAATGGTTGCGGCAACGGCTGTTCCTCGTGCTCACGGTCGGCCAGGGCGACTGGGAAACCCACCCGACCGGCTCGCTGCCGTCCGCGCTCGCGACCGATGCTGTGCTGACCGCCAAGGGGATCCCGCACGAGCTGGACCTCTGGGGGTACGACGTCGCCCACGACTGGCCCTGGTGGCGCAAACAAATAGCCCACCACCTACCCCGATTCGTCTGACCCACCCGCTCCCTACCGCTTTATCTTTCCTTCCCTGTCCTCCATCTTTTCTTCCTTCCCTGTCCCAAGCCCCGCCGACCTTAGGAGTATTCGTGGCTGACCGCTCTCGCCATTTGATCGGGTTGTTGCTCGGGGCCGAGGAAGACTGGCCGCAGGCGTTCGAGGCGCTGCTGCGCCAGGTCGGGCCGGTGTCGGTCGACGGGCACGACCACGAGTTCGAGTCCCAGCGACTGACCATCGAGCCGTTCGACCTCAACGATCCGGTCCGGGTCGAGCTGGTGATCGACCGGCTCGCGTACTGGTACTACCACCCGCGCGAGTGGCTCAAGAAGGCCGCGCTGATGGACGGCACCTACCTGCTGAACTCCCCGTTCACCTTCCAGGCGATGGAGAAGCACTCGGCGTACTGCGCGATGCTCCGGCTCGGCCTGAAGATCCCGCGGACCGTGCTGGTCCCGTACAAGAACCCGGTCGACAACGTCCGCTGGGCCTACACCTCGTCGAAGTACAACAAGCCCTTCGACCTGGACGCGATCGCGGCCGACCTCGGCTACCCGATGTACATGAAGCCGTTCGACGGCGGCGGCTGGCGCGGAGTCTCCCGGATCAACAACCAGGACGACCTGCACAAGGCGTACGACGAGTCCGGCGAGATGCTGATGCACCTGCAGGCGACCGTCGAGTACGACAAGTTCGCCCGGGCGCTCTCGATCGGCGCCGAGACGATGGTGATGGACTTCCGCCCCGACGAGCCGATGCACAACCGGTACGCCGTCTCCTACGACTTCCTCAGCCCGTCGGCCGGCCACCAGGCGGTCGCGATCAGCCGGATCGTCAACGCGTTCTTCGGCTGGGAGTTCAACTCCTGCGAGATGCTGGTCAAGGGCGACTCAGTGCACCCGATCGACTACGCGAACGCCTGCCCGGACGTCGCGGTGACCTCGCTGCACTACTACTTCCCGTGGGCGATCAGCGCACTGGTCAAGTGGTCGGTGTTCTCGCTCGCGACCGGCCGGCGTACCAAGGTCGATCTGCACACCGAGCGGTACTTCGCGATCGCCGACGACGAGTCCCTCGACGACGACGCCAAACTCGAGGCGTACCTCGCGCTGGCCGACGAGCACTTCGAGACCGCGAAGTATCACGAGTGGTGCGCCGAGAACCTGGGCGACTTCGACGCGCGCGTCCGCGACTGGGTCGCCGGCCCGGACTTCGACCGGTTGGTCCGGGAGACCGTAGCCGGCACGTATCCCGTGCACGAGCAGGACCAGTTCCTTGCCCATTTCAAAGGCCTCACGAACCTCTGGCTTGCGGATCAGGCAAGCTAGGCAGCGTGCGCGACGCAGACGTTCCGGAATGGTGGCAGCGGCTCGGGCTGGACGGGCTCGTGGATATCCATGTGCATTTCTTGCCCGACCAAGTGATGAATGCGGTCTGGTCGTATTTCGATCAGGCCGTGGAGCATTACGGGACACCATGGCCGATCACCTATCGGACGTCGGTCGAGCAACGGCTCAAAACCCTTGAATCATTGGGCGTTCGGGCCTTTCCGGCGCTCGTCTATCCACACAAGCCAGGAATGGCGGCCTGGCTCAACGGCTGGGCTCGCGACTTCGCCGCGTCGACGCCCGGGTGTGTGCCGAGCGGGACGTTCTTCCCCGAGCCCGGCGCGGCCGACTACGTGCGCGAGGCCCTCGAGCTCGGCACCCGCATCTTCAAGGTCCACGTCCAGGTGGGTGGCTACGATCCGCGCACCGACGAGCTCGACGACGTCTGGGGTCAGTTGGCCGAGGCCGGCGTACCCGTCGTCGTGCACTGCGGATCCGGGCCGATCCCCGGCAACCACACCGGCCCCGGTCCCTTCGGTGAGGTACTGCGGAAGCACCCACAGCTGACCGCGGTCATCGCGCACCTCGGGATGCCGGAGTACGCCGAGCACCTGGCGCTCACGTCGTACCCGAATGTCCATCTGGACACCACGATGGCCTTGACGCCGTTCACCGAGTCGCTGATGCCGTTCCCGCGCGACCTGATCCCGCGGCTGGGCCAGTTGCAGGACCGCATCGTGCTCGGGTCCGACTTCCCCAACATTCCGTACGAGTACGCCGTCCAACTCTCGTCCCTGGAATCCCTCGACCTCGGCGCCGACTGGCTACGCGCCGTATGCCGGATCAACGGCGCCCGCCTGCTGGGTGTGTAGGGCCTAGCGGCCCGTACCGCGGTCGGGACGCTTGCGATCCGGCCGATGCGGCCCGCGAGACTGATCCGGCCGCTGCGGCTGGGTCGGGACCCGGATCGCCTTGCTGTTGAAGGAGACCGAGGGCTCAGCACCCGCACCTTCGGCGATCGCGTCCAGCCCGTCGCCTACTCGGCGGTGGACACCGTCGACCATGAACTTCGCCTCCTTGACCGACGTGTCCGCGTCCCGCACATCGCCGCCACCCCAGGGGTCGGTCGCGGCGAACAGCGGCTCGGAGACACACATGTCGCGCCCCAGCCGGGCCTGATGGTTGGCAACCCACCACTGAATCGCAGTCAGGTTCGCGAGGTCGTGGGTCTTCGTCCCGTCGACCATTTCGATCGGCTGTCCTGGTCGGGCATCGAGTGTCGCCCAGTCCTCGATCTTCCCGTCCTTGACCACCGCGATCGTCGCCCGGTGCGGATCGTCCTCCTCCTCGCCCAGAGCCGGCGGGCCGCCCGTCACGCCGTTCTCCAACGGGCTCCCTACCGCCTGGAAGACGTAAGCAAGCCGAGCCCGGTCGTCCGGATCCGCATGGGAGAGTACGGCGAGTTGCGCGCCGGAGTCCTGGAAGCCGCGCAACCCGGCGGCCAGGTTGTCGAGATCCACCGGCCGAAGCCCTGTATTGAGCGCATCCGCGGTGTCGACCAGCTCCTCGGCCGTCGCGCCGCTCAGCTCGACGTTCGTCAGCCACTCCGCATCGAGCGCCGACGCACCCCCGACCCTCGCGCCCGCTTGCTGGTAGAGCTCGGCGATCTCCGTCGCAGCGAAGCCACCGACCGGGTGACCGTCACTGGACCGGAAGGGACCGTCGACAATTACGGCTGTGACCGCATCGGACCCGATACCGGCTTGGCTGCCGGCGGCACCGAGCTCGATCCGCGGGCCGGAGCTGCGGTAGCCGACGGCGGCGAGCGGCTCGCCGTCGGGCGAGATCGCCACGGCGACCGTCGTACCGTGCGGGTACTGCCCTTCAAGGGGCTTCCCGGTGAGAACGTCGATGCTGGGCTCGGGGTTGAGGGCCTGCCACATACCTGTCAGTTGCGGATCGACCTCACCGCTCAGGCGCTCCAGCTCGACCAGGTCCCCGACCCGGCTCCGCAGCGTCTCGAACCGTGGGTCGTCCGGGGTGAGCCGAAGGACGTCACCGCCGGAATCACGGAAGCGCCCGACCGCCTCGGCCACGTCGTCAACTCCGGCACCCGCCGTACCGGCGTCCTCCCAGCCGGAGCTGGGCAGGTCGGCCAGTCGATCGCCGACCACCGTGCGGAGGTTGTGCATGATGGTCTGAATCCTCGGCCCGGAGTAGGTGGTCACGGTTTGATGCTCGGGCTCTCCCGCGCTGCGGTGCTCCAGACCCACGCCGAGCCGGGCCGCCTCCCGGTATCCCATCAGCGTCAGCAGTGTGTTCGCGCCCGGCGTCCCCTCGACAACGCCCTGCAGCACCACCCGGCCGTCGGACGCCCGTTGCAGAGTGGCTGTCGACCGCGTGACGCCGTTCGTGTCGAGGACGAACATCCACCGCGCGCCGCGGGCCTCTTCACCGTCGTCCGGAGCGGCCCCCTCCAGCTCGTCGGACAGAACGCTGACGGTCACGCCGTTGTCGAGCTGCCGTCGCGCCGCTCTCGCCCAGAGACGGTTCTCAGCCAGATCGTCCGTCCACGTCCGGAGACTCTGGAAAGCCGTGCTCGCCGGCACCTGGCTCGACGCCGTATTCGCGAGAGCCTTGACCTCGGGCGCGGTCCAGGTCACCTCGCGCCCGCCGACCGCCGAACCCGGATCGCGCCAGGTGTTCGACGCCACGGAGTCGATCACGGCGCGCTCGTCGCGGGCGGCAATGCTGTTCACGGCGTACCAGACCGCGGCGTCGAGCTCCTCGGGCGTCGGGATGCCGTCTGTCCGCCGGCCGCCGAGCTGAGGCCGCATCGTCAGCATGTAGGCAAGCCCTTCACGACCGTGGAACGTCGCGGCCGGCGCGGGCACCTCGACGCCGAACGAGGGATGGGTCGAGCCGGCACCGACGATCTTCAGCTCGTTGCCGCTGCGCTCGAACGCGGCGACGGCGAACATCCGGCTCTCCCCGAGCGTCGCGACCACGACGTGCTCGGCGCTCCCCTCGAAGGCTTGCTTCGCCGCCTGCCGGGCTTGGAGGACCGGGCTGCGGTCCTTGTTTCCGGGGGCGACATGGTTCAGGAGCTCGAAGGTGGTGTCGGTCTCGGCGAACTGCTCTCCGGCCCAGGTGGCGTATCGCTGCCATGCCTCCGAATCGCGAGCCACGACGTGGACGACGGCGTCCGGATGTTGCGCGAACGCCGTCACCGCGGCGGCCAGCCGACCGGCTTCGGCCTCCCGATCCCGTCCGTCAGCCATTAGCCAGCCCTTCCTCACGACGCGCCGTACGCGGACATCCTGGCGCAGGGCTGGGTCACGGCGTGCTGTCTCAGGGACCCGGCGAGACGATCATCGCCAGCGAGCCTTCGAAGTGGGACTGGCTGCGTAGGTGCCCGTACTTCTTGTCCCAGGTGCCGTCGGCCAGGTCACTGCCGAGCTGGCGCTCGAAGCGTTCGTGGACCTCGGGACCGACGAAGCTCCAGGCCGAGTTCGCCTTGCGCGCGCCGGGGTCGAGGAGTCGTTCGGGGCGACCGTAGTACGCCTCGCCGAAGCCGTCGCTGCAGTTGAGCGGGATCGGCAGCAGCGTGACCTCACCGCCGCCGAGACCTGCGGCGATCGCGTCCACCGGCGGGTAGCGGCGGGCCTCGGTCTCGATCACCTCGGGCGCGTACTCGTACAGCCAGAAGCGCTGCAGGAGGGCGGGATCGCCGGTCAAGACCACGACGGGTCCCGTCGTCACCCGTCGTACCTCGGCAAGGCCCTTCGTCAGATCACTCCATTGGTGCACGGTGAAACTGGCCATGGCCGCGTCAAACGCCTTGTCGAAGAACGGCAGGTTCTCGGCCGTCGCGTCGATCGCCTCCACCAGACCCTTGGGCCGCTGCGCCCGCATCTGCGCCGACGGCTCGACCGCCGCCACCTCGAGATCCAGCGGCTCGTACGACCCCGCGCCGGCGCCGACGTTCAGCAGGGTCCGCGCGTCGCCTATCGCTGCGTGCACAGCTGCGGCGATCTCGGGCTCGGGTTGGCGGTAGTTCGTGTAGCCGTCGCCGATCCGCCCGTAATCGGCGTCCCCCGCACTGCCGTCCGACGATCGCCCTGACACCTGGGTACTCATGTCACTCCTCCTTGAGTAAGTTCCTAATAGGAACTCTAAGGCAAGACCAGCCCACCCACTGGACCACCAACCACCCGATACCAACCCATCCCGCCCACTCGGGATCGGATCCCCTGCAGGTCATCACCTGGTTCGGCGGCGGCGGGGGCGGGTGAGGACGTAGGCGGTGGGGGTGGCGCCGTTGTAGGCGAGGAGGCGGTGACGGACGAGTTTGAGGTTTGGCTGGTGGTCGATTGCCTGGCGGAGGAGGCGTTTGTCTTCGGTGAGGAGGACGGCTCGACCGTCCGGCGTGAGGACGCGGCTGAGCTCGGACAGGACCGCTGGATAGAGGGTCCGGTTGGCGTGATGACTGCCTACCTGCTTGCCGAACGGGAGGTTGGTGATGACGCGATCCACACTGCCGGCCGGAAGCGGGAGTCGTTCCGCCTTGGCCTGCGTTAGATCCGTGACACCGTTTCTGCGAGCCACCGCGATGGCGTGCGGATCGTGGTCTGCGCCGATGACCCGGGCGGACGGCTCGCGTCGACGTACGGCGCGAAGGATCGTCCCCGTCCCGCAGAACGGATCGACCACGCGGTCCTTCGGCCCGACCTTGGCGAGCCGGACGAGGACCTCGGCGACGAGCAGGTTGGTTGACCACGGCAACCGTTCGAGCGCACCGAAGCGTCGCGCCCAGGACAGGGGACCGAGCTCGGCACACCAACCGTCGTCGGTCTGGGTGAGGTTCACATCCCAAGCCCCTGGTCGATTCACCCACCCGAGGCGGTGTTCGACCGCGGCGATCAGCCGCTGCCGAACGTCCGGATCACGAACGCCGACCCGGAATCCGATCCCCGACCCCAGGCCCGTGAGCACCTCGAGATCTCTGCCGGGTAACGGGATCGCGGCTGTCGAGTACAAGGCGCAGGCGGCAAGCCCACCGAGCCGCCCGTCCACGACACACTCCACCGCGACCGCGGACACCTGCCGGATCGACCGGATGGAAGGTAAAGCTCGAAGCTCCTCGACGAGGAGATCTGCCGCGCCGTCCAGCGTACGCAGGACAAGACGACCGGAAACAGCAAACACGATGAGGCCCCTGAAGAGTCGCGATCGACAACTGGGTCGAAGCGCGGCACGCACAGCCCGCGGACCGGCCTCCCGGCCGAGCCCGCCGCTGAAAAGCGCGCCTTCAGAAACGCATCATCGAGGTGAGCCTAACGGACCGGATCCCCTGTATTCACATGGTTTTCGCGGGTAGAATTCGGAGGTGACGCGCATCTACTCGGTTGATCAGTTGCTCGAGGTTCTGGATCAGGTAGTGGAGGCGAGCGGCCGAGGCGACCGGTCCCATCCCGCCGCCGCCGGATACTGGTCCGAGCTCCTGTCGACCCCAGGCCATCCACTCTCAACCCAGCTTCCGGACGAGCCGTTGGTCGACTGGCAGGACCGCGGTCTCCTCGGGGATCTCGCCGGCGCACGAGTCCTCGACATCGGCTGCGGCGGCGGACGGAACACCCGCTGGCTGGCCGGCCGAGGAGCGGTTGTCGAAGGCATCGATCTGGCCGTCGGCCTGCTCGACGCTGTCCGGCCGACCATGCCGGACACCGTGACACTCACGGCTCTCGACGTACTGCGAGACCCGCTGCCGGTCGGCCCGTTCGACCTCGTCTACGACTCCGGCTGCTTCCACCACCTCGCACCCCACCGCCGGATCACCTACCTCGAACGCGTCCTCCCCGCCGTCCGCCCCGGCGGTCGCTTCGGCATCGTCACGTTCGCCGCCGGACGCGTAGACACCCCACCGGACCGCGAGGTCGTCCTCACCGGCGACACAGCCGGCGGCATGTCGTTCGAGCTGTCCGACCTGGAGAGCATCTTCTCCGCTCTCACTCCGGTCGAGCTCCGCCCGGTCCGCGACGACCGCGCCGACACCTTCGCCCCGGACTTCCTCAACGCCGCCCTCTTCACCCGCTGATCCCCGTTCTCCAGGCCATCACAATCACCCACGTCGCCCGACCCCCCGCGGGGCGAGCCGTCGATGGCGGGATTGTGATGGCCTGGGCGTCGGCGCGACCATTGCTGCGACTCATTCCAACGTTGTACTCTCGTCGATGTCCGCAGGGTTCCAGTGATCGGGAGTGTCTATGTCCCAGCCTCGTGCCGAGTATCCGCGTCCGCAGTTCGTCCGGGCGGAGTGGGTGAATCTGAACGGCGAGTGGCAGTTCGAGATCGATCGGTCGGACTCCGGGCTGGAGCGCGGGGTTCGCGAGCGGGAGCTCACGCAGCGGATCACCGTGCCGTTCGCGCCGGAGACGAAGTTGTCGGGGATCGAGGACGTCGACTTCATGGAGGCGGTCTGGTACCGGACCTCGGTGACGATCCCGGCCGACTGGACCGGGAAGGACGCCGTCCTGCACTTCCAGGCGGTCGACCACGACGCGACCGTGTGGGTGAACGACGTCGAGGTGGTCCGGCATCGCGGCGGGTTCACACCGTTCAGCGCCAACCTGAGCAAGGTCGCCAAGCCTGGCGAGGTGGCCACCATCGTGGTCCGCGCCCGCGACCCGCGGTACGGATCGCAGGCCCGCGGCAAGCAGTCGCAGCTCTACTTCAACCGCGACTGCCACTACACCCGGACCACCGGCATCTGGCAGACCGTCTGGCTCGAGGCCGTCCCGACCGTGCACCTGAATCGACCGCGGATCACCCCGGATGTGGCCGGCTCCGCGTTCCACCTCGCCGTACCGGTCTCGGCGAACAAGCCGGGCTACACCGTCCGCGCGACCCTCAAAGACGCCGACGGCGAGGTCACCACGGCGCAGGTCCGCGCCGACCTCGACTTCGCGCCGCGGCTCACCCTCCAGCTCCCGGCCGACAAGGTCCGGCTGTGGGACACGGCCGATCCGCACCTGTACGACGTCACCCTCGAACTGATCGATGCCGACGGCAACGTTGTGGACACTGCGGACAGCTATGCAGGGCTACGGTCCGTGTCGATCAACGGTCAGGCGATCCTGATCAACGGCAAGCACGTGTTCCAGCGGCTCGTGCTGGACCAGGGGTACTGGCCGGAGAGCCTGATGACGGCGCCGGCCGACGAGGCGCTGGTACGCGACATCGAGTTGAGCATCGCGGCCGGGTTCAACGGCGCGCGGTTGCACCAGAAGGTGTTCGAGGAGCGGTTCCTGTATCACGCGGACCGGCTCGGATACCTGGTCTGGGGCGAGTTCGCGGACTGGGGTTCGGGCGCCGACACCGGTGATGACAATCAGCAGCCGACGGCGTCGTACGTCGCGCAGTGGTTGGAGGCGGTCGAGCGCGACTACAGCCACCCGTCGATCATCGGCTGGTGCCCGCTGAACGAGACGCACCAGTACCTGCACGACCGGATCACTCAGTTGGACGACGTCACTCGGGCGATGTTCTTGGCCACGAAAGCGGCGGACACGACGCGGCCGGTGCTGGACGCGTCCGGATATTCGCACCGCGTTCCGGAGACGGATGTGTGGGACTCGCACAACTACGAGCAGGATCCGGCGGAGTTCGCGCGGCAGATGGCCGGCCTTGCGGACGGAGCGCCGTACGGGAACCTCGGTGGGCCGCAGGGACGGCCCATTTCTCAGCCGTACGCCGGTCAGCCGTATTTCTGCAGCGAGTTCGGCGGGATCTGGTGGAACCCGGAGGCCGCGGCGGCGAGTGGGAACGACAACAAGGAGTCCTGGGGCTACGGCCAGCGGGTCGCGGACGAGGAGGCGTTCTACGACCGGTTCGCCGGGCTGGTTGACGCGTTGCTCGACAACTCGTTCATGTTCGGTTACTGCTACACGCAGCTGACCGATGTGTTCCAGGAAGAGAACGGGATCTACCGGTTCGATCGCAGCAGCAAGCTCGACGTGCCGCGGATCCAGTCGGTGCAGACGCGGCAGGCGGCATACGAGAAGGACTAGCTGATCGCCTGGATGCCGAGGCTGCCGAGTGCGACCAGGACCCAGAGGATCGCTCCGAGGAGGAGCGGCCGGGGTCCTGCGTCGCGCAGTTCGGCGGGTCGTAGCGAGAGGCCGATCGCGACCAGGGCCGAGGTGATCAGGCAGGTCCCGATCAGGCTGAGGGTCGAGAGCCAGGCGGTCGGTACGAGGCCGGCGGACCGCAGGCTTGCGGCGGCGAGGAAGCCGATCAGGAACAGGGGTACGAGTCGCCGCCAGGGCAGCTTCACGGCTTGCCGGTCGGACGATGCGCGGGCGTCTCGGCGGGATTTGAGGATGACGAGCGTGAGGACGATCGGCACGAGCATGAGCGAACGGGTCAGCTTCACGACGATGGCCTGATCGCCTGCACTGTGGCTGTAGGCGTATCCGGCCGCGACCACGGACGACGTGTCGTTGATCGCCGTACCGGCCCATAATCCGAAGGCTTCCGGGCTCAGGCCGAGCAGGTGGCCGAGCGGGGGGAACGTGAGGACGGCGACGACGTTGAAGGTGAAGATCGTCGCGAGGGCGTAGGCGACGGATGAGCGTTTCGCGCCGATGGCTGCGGTTGCGGCCGCGATCGCGGAGGCGCCGCAGATCGCTGTGCCGACGCCGATCAGGGTTTGCGTGTCACCGCGTACGCCGAGCAGCCGGCCGAAAACCCAGGCACCACCGAGCGCGAGCGCCAGTGTGCCGAGCATCACTGGGAGCGAGGACGCGCCAACGCGCGCAACCTGCTGAAGTGACAGGCCGGTCCCCAGCACGACGATCGACAGCTGCAACAGATTCTTCGATGCGAACTCATACCCCGGCCGGTACCGCTCGGCCCGCACCACCGGCACCAGCAGCCCGGCCAAAACCCCCAACACGATCCCAAATACCGGCCCACCAATCACCGGCACCACCCGCCCCAGCGGAATCGCAACCCCGGTCAGCACCAGAACCACGGCGAGCCCCGGCAACCGCCGTACGACGGATCCGAGGCGACGGCTACTCCCGAGATGCAGCCGGGGGTGGTGGAAGGCGGGCATGTGATGCGTGGGTGGCCTAACCTCGACCTGCACCATGGCCCGGACTCCTTTCGAGTAAATGTACGCACATTTACGCTAGGAGATGACCGGACATTTGGCAAGTGGGAAGGGACCGGATGACCGTGCGTAGGCTCGACCGCTCCGGTGGGCAGTCGCTGTGGAAGCAGCTGCAGGAGGATCTCGTCCGGCGGCTGCGGTCCGGTGAGTTCGACCAGGCCTTCCCCGGCGAGCTCGCGCTGGTCGAGGAGTACGAGGTGAGCCGGCACACAGTCCGGCAGGCGCTCGGACAGTTGCGCAGCGACGGCCTGATCGTGGCCGAGCGCGGCCGCCAGCCCCGCGTCGCGACCGCTCCGGAGATCCGGCAGCCGATGGGCGCGCTCTACAGCCTGTTCTCGTCGGTCGAGGCATCCGGCCTGGCCCAGCACAGCGTCGTACGGGCGCTCGACGTCAGAGCCGACGGAGTCATCGCAGCCCGGCTCGACCTCGAGGCCTCCATCCCGCTGCTCTACCTCGAGCGCCTCCGGTACGCCGGTGACGAGCCGCTGGCCCTGGACCGGGTCTGGATGCCGGCCGACCTCGCCGAACCACTCCTCGCCGCCGACTTCACCCACACCAGCCTCTACAACGAGCTCGCCGTCCGCACCGGCCTCAGCCTCGACCACGGCCGCGAAGACATCCGCGCGATCAACCCCACCCCGGCCGAGCGAGCCCTCCTCCACTGCCCGGCCGACGCCGCCGCCTTCTCGATCATCCGACTGGGTACGGCGCAGAACCGGCCGGTCGAGTGGCGGCACACAGTCGTCCGCGGCGATCGCTTCGCCCTCTCCGCAGAGTTCTCCGCCAACACCGGCTACCGCCTGACCCCGGCCCCACGGACCACAGCACTGGCTCAGGGCTGGTAGCCCGCCCGAGAAGACACGCATGAGATGCTGGCCGGGCTGCACCCGACCGGCCGGCCACTGCAACAGTGAACCAAGGGATGCGTGGATGAAGGCCTGGCGGTTGGTGTGTCAGGGTGCGGCGGCATTGGCCGGCGGGATGGGGATCGGCAGGTTCGCCTACACCCCGATCCTCCCGATGATGCACGCACAAGCCGGCCTGACCGCACGTCTCGGCGCAGCCGTCGCGACCGCCAACTACACCGGCTACCTGGCCGGCGCCGTGGCCGCGATCGTCGTCCCGAGACTGACCCGCTCCCGGTGGTCCTTGCGACTGTCCCTGCTCGTCCTCGCCGCAACCCTGGCGTTGATGCCGTTGAGCCACAGCGCCATCCTGTGGCTGAGCTTGCGGCTGATTGCCGGTGCCGCCAGCGCACTGATCTTTGTGACCGCCATCAACGCCGTACTCCCCCGGCTGCACGCACACCACGTCGGCTGGATCTTCGGCGGCGTCGGTGCCGGCATCGCACTGTCGGGCATCGCCCTGGTCGGTGACAACTGGCGGCGGGCGTGGTGGATTGCGGCCATCCTCACGATCATCTGCACAATCCCCGCCTGGTACCTACCTAGTGCTCCACCACCTCAAGCAACGATCGAAGGACGCAGTAGCGCGGGGTTCAAGCCCCTCCTGATCAGCTACACACTCGAGGGCATCGGTTACATCATCGCGGGCACGTTCCTCGTTGCCGCGATCAACGAAACCGCCTCCGCCCGCGTCGGCAGCAGTGCGTGGATCATCGTCGGCCTGGCCGCCGTGCCTTCCTGTGTCCTCTGGGCCCGGCTGAGCCGTCGGTGGTCGCGGCCAGGACTGCTACTCCTCGCGCTGTCCTTTCAAGCCGTCGGGATCGCGCTGCCTGCCTTCCTCGGAGGAGTCGGCCCGGCCCTGATCTCGGCGGCCCTCTTCGGCGCGACCTTCCTCGGCATCGCGAACCTCGCGCTCGCGATCGGCGCCGAACTGCAGGTCCCGCGCGCGACCGCGATCCTCACCACCGGCTACAGCATCGGCCAGATCCTCGGCCCGCTCGCGGTCGGACCCGTGCTGCACAACGGATATCACCAGGCGCTCCTGATCGGCGCCGGCGTCGTCGCCCTTGCCGCTGCGGGCGCTGTCCTGGTCCGCCCCCGACCACTGCAGATCTTGTGAGCTCCTGGCCCGGCAACTGGCGGATCTTGCCCCGCCGGCGTGCGGCTGAAGTACACCGCCGTCCGCACCGACGACGGCTGGCGCTTCGACGAGGCGGACATCACCCGCGCCTGGCAGGAGGACGTCTAGGCGTCTCGGTGCGGAAGGATTCGCCGAGCTCGGCGCCGAGACCGAAGTAGTGCCGGAAGTTGTAGATCAACGGCGACCAGGCGGACGGATCGACGTACGACGTTCCCGGTACGACGATCCGCTCGTCGGCATGGATCCGCAGCACCCGCGCCTGGATCACGAGGAAGTTGCCGCCGGCATCGACCTCGGCCTGTGCCGCGGTCGCCTCGAACTGCAGCGGACACTCCGCGACCCGCGGCGGCCCGACTCGCTCGGACGCAACCGGAGTCAGCCCGGCAGCCTTGAACTTCTCCCGCTCGAAGCGGAATCGGGCCCGCTTGGACTCCGGGACCGGATGACGACCGGTCAGGCCGGCGATCCGCTCGACCGCCTCCCACTGCGCGGGTGACGGGTAGTTGATCACCAACTCCGGCCGATTCTGCAGGTTGTGCGCGGTCTGACCGGGCAGCCCGACACCGAGGACGACGACGTCGCCGAGCGCCCAGGCCGACGACATCGGGGCGAGGTTGATCGTGCCGTCGTCGTTGGTGGTGGACAGGAGCGCGACCGGCGTACCGACGTACAGGATGGAAGGTTCGATCGTTACGTGGGTCATGTCGTCGACGCTAGGCGGCGATCGCTTCGGTCGGCGCCTAACTGTCGCAGGGGCATCATGGATCCATGACGACGCGGGCCGAGGGACAGGAGTTGGCCGCTTGGGCTCGGATGCTGGCTGACGGGACCCGGGCGACGGTGTGTTTGGCGTTGCTCGACGGTCGCGCCTGGACGGCGACCGAGCTGGCCCGGTTGGCGAAGGTGTCGCGGCCGACCATCAGCGAGCATCTCAACCTACTCGTCAACGGTGGACTGCTGGCCGAAGTACGGCAGGGCCGGCATCGATATGTGGAACTCGCCGGTCCGGAAACGGCGGAGTTGATCGAAGGACTCGCCGCGCTGGCGCCTCGCCGTACCGAAGTCGCCCACAGCTTGGCCGCCGTCAGCAAGCGAGACGCTTTTGCGCGGGCGCGGACCTGTTACGACCATCTGGCCGGCAGGCTCGGCGTGGCCCTCGCGGATGCGATGACCGAGCGCGGCCTGCTCGACTGGTCGGACGGCGTCGCACTGACACCGGAAGGCGAAGCCTGGTTGGAGAATCTCGGCGTCACGGTCGAGCCGCGGCGTGGCAGGCCCGCCGTCCGGTCCTGTCTGGACGTGACCGAACGGCGTCCGCACCTCGCCGGTGCGGTGGGTGCCGCTGTGTGTGGACATGCCTTGCGACAGGGTTGGGTGAGCCACATCCCCGGCGGGCGCGCACTCAAAGTAACCGGCTCGGTACGCGAACTCGGTTTACCCGTTGGAATCGTGCGAGAACTGCTCCCCAGAGCCTGAGAAGTGCATGAGGAACACGCTGCAAGGAGGCGTTCGGCGCCGAAACGACCTAATCTTCGGCCATGACTGAGTTCGAGCCCAGCACGGACCTGGTGTCCCGTCTCCCTCTGCCCAGCCATGTGGTCGTCCGGGTGGACGGCCAGTGGCGTCGCGGTTGGCTGATCGGCCGCGACCACGAGGAGTCGGGATGGACCGGTCTGGTGCAGTACGAGGGCGACGACGGCGCGGAGCGGACGGAACGCCTCCCGGCGGACCAGATCGCGCTGCCCGAAGCCGACCACACCGAACGAGCGTCGTAACGCCCGCGCCGCCCCGCGGAACGCTGTGAATTGAGGAGGGATACAAGCGAAGGCCCCCGGTTGATGAAGCCGGGGGCCTTTCGTCGTAACGCAGCCGGGGCGCCTCAAGCGACGAACGAGAATCCCGTCCCAGGCCCTTCGGGCGGTTGACCTGGGACAGGATCCTCAGTGGCGTTACACACGGTGTATCGCTGGTCACCGCCTGAGTGTTACAGGATTTCCGGATATTTCTTCCGATCCGGTCTCAACCGCTCAGAATCGAACCGCCAGGAGGACCCGGCCGGTCTCCGAACTGCGGATGTCCAAGGCCTTGATCTCGCTGCGTTGCAGCTTCGTGGTCGCCGCCGGTTTGACCGTGGTCCCCGGTGACGAGGTCCAGGTCGCGACCAGCTGGGACTTACCCGACGTGTCCGTGACATACAGCTCGTAACCACGGGCTCGCTCACTGGGCGTCGCCAGTTCGTCGTACCGGCAGCTGATCTCGATCGTCGTCCCCCAGCGCTCGGGGACGAGGCGCGCGTCCGCGGACAGCTTGCTCGACACGGTCTGCGCGAGGACCACGTAGTCACCCTGTGGTTCGTCGCGACTCAGCGGGATCGCGATCACCGCGCCGATGACGGCCGCGGCCGTGGCGACGCCGGCGATCAGGATGCCGAGCCGTACGCGCCGCTTGCGCCGGTCCCGCTGCACGCTGCGAACCAGACCGGGCAGCAGGTTCGGCGGGGATGCGGTGATGGTCGCGAGCGCCCGGTCGTCCGGCAGCGCGGACAGCGTCCCGGGCACGCCGGCCAGCGCCGCGACCTCGGCCGAACACTCGTCACAAGTCCGCAGGTGCTCCTCGTACGTCCGTCGGTCCTTCGCCGACAACGCCCCGAGCAGATACGCCGCGTCCCAATCCCGATACGGGTCACTCACTGGCTCGTCACCCCCCTCTCCTGCAGCGCGAGCTTCAACGCCCGCAGCCCGTAGTGCAGCCGCGACTTCACGGTGCCCGACGGGATGTCCAACTCCTCGGCGATATCAGTGACCGTACGGCGTCCGTAGTACGCGCGAACGATGACCTGGCGGTGCTCCTCGGACAGCTGAGCCAGCGACTCCGCGACCAACCACGCGTCGAGTACGGCGTTCGCGTGGTCGGCACTCGGATTCTCCGGCAGCTCACCGCTGGCCACCTCGCGGTTGACCCGGGAACTGCGCCGATCGTCGATGACCAGATTGCGCGCCACCGTGAACAGCCAGGCCCGGGCCCCCGCTTCGTCCTCGGACAGGATCTGCGGCCGGCGCCACGCCCGCAGGAGCGTCTCTTGGACGACGTCCTCCGCGAGCCGATCGTCGCCGGTCAGACGGACGACGAACCGCCAGAGCGCCGGTGCGTGCACGTCGTGCAGCTCACGCAGCAGCGCGGCACGATCATCGGCCATCGGCGCTCCTGCTCCTGCTCCGTCGTGCATCGTCGATCCCGTCCTGAGATCACTCTGCCGCTGCGGTTGCTGTCAGCTGCGTTGTCTTCGGTCTGGCCACCCGCTGCACGGCCCAGGCGCCATTGCCCAGGAACGCGATCAGCAGGAAGGCGAAGCAGAAGAGCGCCGCCTTCTCGCCCCCATTCTGCACAGGAAGCAAAGCATCCACCTGGTGCACGGTGAAATAGGCGAACGCCATGGACCCCGAGCACACCAGGGCGGCGTACCTGGTCCCGAGCCCGATCGTCACCAGCGCACCGCCGACCAATTGGATCAGCGCCGCCCACCACGACGGCCAGAGGAAGGCATCGATCTGCTGGGTGCCCAGTACGCCGAACAACGCGGCCGCACCGTGGGTGGCGAACAGGAATCCGACGACGATCCGGAAGACGGAGATCACTTCACGGTCAAAACGCTCCAACACGGGGCCTCACACTCCAAACAGGTGGACGCTCATCGCGTCCTGGGGGCGGGGTTTGGTCTTGTGCCTTGAAACGGCCGCGAGCGGCGTTGGGTTCAACGGAAGGTGACGGGTAAATCACACTCCGAATGCGTTGCGCTTTGCGGTGGAGATATGTCAGCGCGTGTCGTGCAGGTGCTGGAGAGCCCGGAGGAACGCCTCACGGTCCGTGCGCGAGAGCTTCGCGAGCAGTTGGTCCTCATGTGCGTGGATCGCTTTGCGGACGGAACGGCGTACGCGTCGGCCCTTGGCGGTGATGGAGAGCAGGCGGGCGCGGCGATCGTCGGGATCCGGGGTGCGCTCGATCAGGCCGGCATCCTGGAGCTCGTCGAGGGTGCCGATGATGCGGGACTTGTCCGCGCCGATCGCGTCCGCGAGGGCTGCCTGCGTCCGGACCGGGGTTTCGTCGAGGGCCGTCAGGACCGAGTAGCCCCACATCGACACGTCGTGCTCGGCCAGGATCGGCTGCTCGAGCGCGATGAGCGTCCGCACCAGCGGATACAGCATCGCCGCCAGGTCGGGGCGCTCCGTCATGACCTGGAAGATAGCACTGGCGCAATCATATGCTGGCGCTTACTATCTACACATGTCTACCATTGACTACGTTGCCCTCGACGCCATCGCCGTACAGACGAGTGTCGACCTGGCCGCCCGCGTCACCTCCGCCGATCTCGCCAAGCCGACCCCCTGCCGCGCGTGGACGCTGTACGGCCTGCTCGCTCATATGGCCACGCAGCACTACGGTTTCGCCGCCGCGTCCCGCGGTGAGAGCGACCCGGAGCTCTGGAAGCTCCGCGACCTCGGCGACGACCCCGTGAAGGCCTACATCGCTTCTGCCGAACACGTTGTGGCCGCCTTCACCGAGGAGGGCGTGACCGAGCGGCAATTCCCGCTCCCCGAGTTCGGCGCCGGCTTGTCGTTTCCCGGTCGGCAGGCGATCAGCTTCCACTTCATCGACTACGTCGTCCACAGCTGGGACGTCGCCAAATCCCTCGGCCTCGAGGTGACCTTCACCCCCGACGTCCTGGAGGCCGCCGAAACCGTCTCCCAGCTGGTCCCCACCGGCGCTCCACGCCTCACCCCAGGCGCAGCCTTCGCCCCCGAACTCACATCATCCAGCGACAACCCCCTCGACGAAATCGTCGCCCACCTCGGCCGCTCCCCCCGCTGGCCCCACTAATTCGCTGCCCGCGTGTGCGCCTGGCGTGATGAGATCGGACCACCTCTACCGAAAGGTCCGCATGCCAAGCACGCTGATCGAGGTCCGTCGGCAGTACTCCGCGACCGAAGAAGTGGCTCTGATCGACGCAATCCACGATGCGCTGGTGACTGCCTTCCGGATTCCACCGCAGGACAAGCACGTTCGCCTGATGGTCCACGCACCACACCGCTTCGCCACCGCTCCCCATCTCACCCAGCCCGAGTTCTACACGCTGGTCACCATCGACTGCTTCGCCGGCCGATCCATCGCCGCCAAGCGCAACCTGTACGGCGAAGTCGTCGAACGACTCGCACCCTTCGGCATCCCCCGCGATCACGTAACGATCGTCGTACGCGACCTCCCCGCCGAGAGCTGGGGAATCCGCGGCGGCCAAGCAGCCTGCGACGTCGACCTGGGCTTCACCGTCACAGTCTGAGGTTGGTTTCGGGGGTTTGCGGAGAAGTACTTTCGATCGCCCGGTGACCGGCGGCGCAAATACTTTTGCTGATAAATTGTCGGATCTTGTTGTCCCGTGATGTGCTGTGCATACTTTCTCTCGGCTGTTCTTCGGGTATTTCACTGCTAATTTCCGCTGATAATTAGGCAGCCCCGCCGAGAGGATGAACAATGCCGAACGATGATCACGCACGCCCCGGTGCGGTGTCGCGCCGTCTTGTCCTCGGCGGTGCCGCAGCCGGCATCGTCGCCACCGGGTGGCCGGCGGGCGCGCAGGCGGCCGCGACACCCGCTCGGGTCGGCACGTGGGCAACTGCCCCGTACCGGCTGCCGGACCTGACCTTCGCCCACCAGACCGCGCGTTTCGTCGTACACACCAGCGTCGGCGGGCAGCGACCCCAGGTCCGGCTGTCGAACGTGGCTGGTACGACGCCGCTCACCATCGACCGGGTTTTCCTCGGCCGGCATGCCGGAAGTGGCGCGATCGTTGCCGGCACCAACCATCCGGTGAGTTTCTCCGGCAACCCCGGCGTGACCATCGCCGCCGGCGCCACCGCGCTCAGCGATCCCATCGACTTCGCGTTGCTCGCCGAGGACGATCTGGCGATCAGCGTGTACGTGGCCGCTACCGTCGCGGAAGTCACGGGCCATTCCATTGCGGCGCAACGCTCGTACGTGAGCACTGATGGAGATCATGCGGCCGAGGAATCGGCATCGGCGTACACAACGAATATCTCGAAGACTTATTGGATCGATGAGCTGAGTGTCGAACTGCCGGGCTCCGGCGGCGCGGTCGCTTGCGTCGGCGACTCGATCACCGACGGCGTTGGCTCCACCTACATGCTGAACCAACGCTGGCCGGACTACCTCGCGCGCCGCCTCCTCGCCCGACCTGCCCCAATCGGCGTTCTCAACGAGGGCATCTCGGGCAACCGCATCCTGTACGACGGAGGCTCGCCCAGCACTCAGGCTCGGTTGGATCGCGACGTCCTGTCCCATCCCGGCGTTCACGCCGTGATCCTGCTCGAAGGCATCAACGACATCAACAGCGGCCGCGCGGCCGTCGCGGGCGACCTGATCAGCGCGTATCGGCAGGTCCGGAATCGCCTGCAGGTACACGGCATCCGGCTGATCGTCGCGACGATCACCCCGTGGGGCGGCGCGGCTGGATTCACGGCGCCGAAGGAACAGCTCCGGCTCGACGTCAACGCCGCGATCCGCACGGGTGGGTATTTCGACGGCGTTGTCGACTTCGATCTCGCCGTACAGGATCCCTCGAATCCGACGCTGCTCCTGGGTGCTTACGACTCCGGCGGCGGGGTGCATCCCAACTCTCGTGGCTACGAGGCGATGGCCAACGCCGTCGACCTCGCCCTTCTCGATCCCACCCTCTAGGAGGCTCAACTATGGATCGCAGGACATTCCTTTCCCTCACCGCGGGCGCCGCCGCGGGACTTGCACTCGCCGGTACGACGTCGCCCGCCTCGGCTCGCTGTGCGACCGGGATCACCTGGCCGACCGGCCAAGCACTGCCGCGTTTCCCTGCCCCGGCCAGCCTGGTGATGGCCGACATCGAACCGCTCGCCGCCGATCAGCAGTTGCTGCTGGCAACCTTGCAGGGCGTCGTGAACCGGACCACGCCGCGGATTTACCTGCAGCAGAAGGGGATGGAGGGCAAGGCAACCTGGTTGCCAGATCTCGGCGTACCGACTGGAAGTCTGGTCGAGCCGCTGAGCCTGGTCAGTCGGTTCCGCAGCGAGATCACGGGCGCCGTGCTGTACGACCCCGCGTTGTCGGCGACGATCAACCTCGCGACCACGCTGGCCGGGTTGGAGAACGCCGTGGCCACCTCGGCGGCCGTCGCCACCCAGCTTTCGCTGCCGATCGTTGCGGACCTCCGCGGACAGTTTGCGAACGAGCTTGCGGCGTACCAGTGGGCAATCGACACGCTATGGCCGCGGACGACGCATCGGATGCTGATCAGCCACACGCCGGACATCTGCGGGTATCTGCGTGACTATGCGGTCGCCAACAGCGCACTGGTGGTGTGGCTGGATCATTCCGACGCCGCACAGCGGGCGTTGCTGCAGGGACTCGCGGACGACCTGCCGCTGAACGCGCCGTTCATCGGCTGGCTGCGTGGTGGCGAGAGCCAGAACGTACAGAGCCTGTCGAAGTGTGGGGTCCATGTGCTGCCCGCTGACTTCATGCAGAACTTGACCGTGTGGAGCGGCGTACCGGCAACGATTCGGTCGACCCAACCGCACCCGGCACCGCCGGCGCTCGAGGACAAGATCTACGTCACGCTGGTCTACAGCGACGGCGACAACCTGCAGTACGCGCAACACCGCACCCGCCTGCTGTGGGAAGACCCGGCGCGCGGTTCCATCCCACTCAACTGGCCGCTGTCCCCTGAGCTGATTGATGCCGCGCCGGCGATCCTGTCGCACTACCAACGCACGGCCACCGCCAACGACTATCTACTCGCCGGCCCGTCCGGCCTCGGCTACATCTTCCCGAGCGCCTGGCCCCTGGACACCTTCGACACCTACGTCACCCAGACCGCGACCTACGCCCACCGCGCCGGCATGGACAGCACCGTCATCATCAACCGCCAATCAGGTGACGACACGACGCTCCCGACGTACGTCGCCCTCCCCGAAGACAAGGCCGCCATCTACGCCAGCCGCTTCGCCCCCACCGGCATGTTCCAAAACTGGGAGGACTACAACTCCGACGACCTCATCCTCGCCGGCATCCCCATCGGCCGCTCCCGCCTGGCCCTAACCCCCCAAGACCTCACCAACGGCCTCAACGCGGCGCGAGCCAAGTACGACTCCCGCGGCGGCCCGGTCTTCACCACAATCTTCCTCCTGTCCGGCGACACCATGACCCCCACCACCGTCGCCCAAACCCTCGCCAACCTCGACCCCCTCTTCCACCTACTCCGAGGCGACCAATACTTCACCCTCCTCCGCCGGGCCCACGACCTCCCGTAGCGCGTGGCCGTACGACGATCACGCCAAGGCCGGCACCTACGACGTACCAGATCAAATCCGGCCAGCTAAAAGTCGACCCCAACACCAAGTGAGCCAACCCACTACGCGCCGACAACTCAGCCGGAATGCCAGTGAGCTGGAAGAACTCAACCGCCCAACTGATGCCGATCGCCGTCAAGACCGCCCACACCCTAGGCAGCCAGAAAGACACCAGCGCATAAATCAACGTCGCATAGAGCGCGACCCCGGCGTACTTAGCAAAATCACCACCCGCAAACGCCCGCACCCCAAGGCCAAGAACCACCACAACAGGAACCGCAAACCAAGGCCTCATCACCCGACAGATGATCCCCCACCCAGAACGGTCACACAGGCAGGGCGTCCGCGCTGACCCGGAACAACGGCGATGAGCTCCTCGATCGCGGCCGGCACGAGCGATGAGCCTGCTCGATGTCAATAGCTGCAATCTCGTGGCGGAACGGTTCGTTTGGCCCCGGAGCGGCCCGGGGCCCGGGTACGGTCAGTGACCTACTGCCTACCCGACTGGAGTTCCTGAGTTGAAGATCGTCAGAACACTCGCCATCACAGCCGTCCTCGGCTCCTTCGCCGCCCTCGGCACGATCCCGGCCCAGGCCGCGACCGGCTACAACCGCTGCCCGGCCAACCGTTTCTGCGTCTTCACCGGCCTCAACGGATCCGGCGTGATCGCGATCTACACCAAGAGCGACGCGAACCTCGGCGACGCCAGCGGACCACGAGGAATGAACAACAACATCGAGAGCGGCTGGAACCGCCGCAGCAGCGAGTGGGCCGTCATGAACAACCCGAACAGCTGGGAAGGCGGCGGCACCATGTTCAAGGTCGGTGAGAAGGGCAACCTCCCAACCAACAACCGAAACAAGGGATCCTCAGTCTGGGACATCCGCGCCTCCTGAAACCGTTCCTCGCGAGCGTTTTCAGCACATGGCCGGTGTCGACCGAGGCCGCCTCTTCGGATGACCTGTCCAGGAAAGCCCAGGTCAAGCGACCTGGGCTTCCGCCTGTACTACGAAGTCGTGGCGCTCAGCGCATCACTCGCCGACGAGCTGGGTGTTCGCGTCTACCGCAGGTGGACCGCGCCGTTCTGCGACAGCACGACGCTACCGACGGTGTTGACGACAGTCTGCGGCAGTGGTGTCGAACGTCCATTGTTCGACATCGGCGGGAAGGACGCCGCGGACGCGCGCTCGCGGCAGCAGCGACTTGGACAGCTTCGCGCCCGTCGGGGCCAGGACCTGGGGGTAAAGACCCGAATCGGCTCTCCCGGACGGCTCAAGCGCCAGGCACCAACAACGCGAACGGCTCGTGGCTGCCTCAAGTTCGGCGACAGCGGGAACGAAGCTCAGCGATGACTTCTTTCTCACGCGCGGTGAGGCTGCCGTCCACTGTGGCCACTCGGTCGGCGACCTCGAGGAGTTCGGTCAGGTCTCCGGACTCGGCGTCCAGACGTTTCCACACATCGGTGGGGTCGATGTTGACGACGTTGGCGAGCTCCTCATCGACTACTTGATGCTGATCGCGGACGGCCCTGACGAGGTGCTTCATCAGCAGTGTCTCGTCGTCGCTGATCCTGTTGTCCGCCGTGATGACCAGCCACGCGACCCACAGCATCAACTGAGGGTATTGGCACGAGCTGCTCAGGCGCTCGGCCAACTCGATCACCCGCGCCTCGTTACGGAAGACGGCTCTCGCATGCCGGCCCGCGACCAACGTCGTGTAGCGGTTCAGCACGACGGCGAGGGGGATACCGACCAGAGGGATGCCGACCTTGATGGCATTGCGTTGCAACAGGTACTTCCCGACGACGGGGAGAGCCCTCGCCGTGGCCAGGACGTTCCTGGAGTAGAACTGCTTGACCAGCGGGCGTACCACGAACGGGACTGACTTGGTGACGCCCTCCCGCGCCAATTCCGCGGTCTTGATCGTGAAAGCCACGCGAATGAGCTTCCACAGATCGTCCGGATCGTCCAGGTCGAGCGGGACCCGGTAAAGCACGGAGATGTCATAGGCCAGGCGCAACTGGAGCTGGGTGATGTAGGCGAGGTCGACCATGAACGTCGCCACCGCCGCGGGCACAGCCAGCGGTGAGGCGCCCCCGAGGGTGCCGATAGTCGTGACAACCGCCGCCGAGTACGCCCCGGCGGAGAGCCCGCCTTCGAGCGCGGCGTATCGCGATGCCATCGTGATCCGCTGTTCGACGATGCCGTCCGCCGGCACGCCCTGGTACTTCTCCTGGAAGTACTGCCAGTCGACCTTGTTGGTGTAGGCCTTCAGAGCGTGCGCGACGAGCTTCGAGAACCAGCCGCCTGATTTCAGGTCGTGAGGGTCCAGCCCTTTGACGAACTCCCGAACCTCGTCGCGGTCCCGCTCCACCGCCGCACGAGCGGCATCGTCATCGGAGTCGTCGGTATCAATCGGAGCGTCGGTCATGGCGGGTTCCCTCTAGGTTCGGCGGACGTCAGCTCGCTCGGAGTTCGGCCGAGCCCCCCACTGGCGTCTTCAAAAGGTGAGGCAGCAATCAGAACACAGGTCGACGGATACCGTGCTCGTTCCAGTACCGCCGCATGCGCAACGGTCGTGCTCACTCTGACTGGACAAGGCACCACTACCTGCGGATCGCCACTCGGATCGCGATGTGTAGATCGGAAGCGTGGCCGGGAGCGGTCGGCAGCGGTCCCAACATCTTGGCCATCTCAGCGACGGTCGTCCAATCCCGCGAACGATCCTCGATGTTGCCCCTACAGCCTCCCGGGATAGATCGGCTCAAGGGAACACCCTCTCGACACAGGGATGTCTCACGAGACCATTTCGATGTAACGCTCCGTAACTTCCTGTCGATGTACGGGGCATCTGTGCAGTACGTCGTGTAATCAGGAAGGGCCGCAGTGACATCCAGGGTGTACGCCGGAGCGCGATGGTGGAGTCTCGATATCCACGCGCACTCACCCGCGTCGTTCGACTACGGGGGCCTCGAAGGCACAGCGAACGACCAGCCGAAGCCGACGTTCAAGGAGTGGATCCAGGCATACATCGACGCCGGCGTGGACGGCATCGTGGTCGCGGATCACAACTCGCACGCCGGGATCGATCTCGCTCGAGATGCCCTGGCACAGCTGCGCGAGGAGGATTCCAGCCTGCCCCCTTTCGTGATCTTTCCGGGCGTCGAGCTCACCGTCGCCGGCGGTATTCATGTCCTCGGGATCTTCGATCCGCGCGCTGACGCGGAAGTCGTCAATCAGGTGCTGACCCTCTGCCAGTTCACCGGTACACGGGGCCACAGTGACGAGACCGCCAACCAAACCGTTTTGGACACGGCGAAGGTCATCACCGCTCAGGGCGGACTCTGTATCCCGGCGCACGCCGATCGGAAGGCGGGCGTGTTCGGGATTGATCCTCGGGATCTCGAAGCGCTCGGCTCCGCGGATGACGTAATGGCCGTCGAAGTCATCGACGACACGAGCCTCGACCAGGCGAAGCGGTTGGGCTGGATTCCTGTGTTGGGATCCGACGCGCATCACCTGACGACCGACGGCTGTCAGGAGGAACACGAAGCAAAGGCACCCGGCACCCACCTGACGCTCTTCAAAGCCGAGACCCTAAATCTTGAGGGACTTCGGCTGGCTCTGACAGATCCCAAAGAGTCTGTACGCCGTGTCCTCCGGGGCTACACGGACCCGAACAACGCCGGGCACGGCTACATCAACCGAATCAGCGTCGTCCACGGGGACGCCACCGAGGAATACCGTTTCGGTCCGTGGATGAACTGCCTGATCGGTGGCCGCGGAGTCGGCAAGTCGACGCTGATCGAGTTGCTGCGGCTCGCACTCGGCCGGAGCCATGAGCTGGCAGGCCCCGTCGCTGAGGAACTAAGACGGTTCCGCCCGTCGGCTGAGCGCGGCGAACGGTGGTGGGACGAAGCCACCCGGATCGTCATCGAGTACACGAAGGACGACCGGCTGCTCAGGGTCACGTGGTCGGGTGATGCACCGGAGAAACCGAGCTTGGAGGTCCGTGAAGACAGCGAATGGCAGGTACAGGCCGGCCGGGTCTTCGATCGGGTTCCGATTCGTGTGTTCAGTCAGAAGCAGATCTATGAGCTCGCGACCTCCCCGCAGAGCTTCCTGACGATCCTCGACGACATGCCGGATATCCAGAAGCGTACGTGGGAGGAGGAATACGAGCTCCTTCAGCTCAACTTCAGAGACGAGCGCAACAAGCTCCGCAAGCTCCGTGCGGAGGCCGAGAAGACGGACCGGATCCGCGGGCAACTCGAGGAAGTACAAGGTCGCCTGAAGCAGCTGGCCGAACTGCGGGAAACCACCGAGTACCAAGAACTCTCAACAACCGAGGCTCGTATCCAAGACGCCACAACCGCTGAACAGCAGGCACAGAGCATCGAGCTGAGCGTCGGCACCCAGGCATCGACCCTCCGCGGGCTCGTGACCGACGCTCTCCAGGTGGCCGACTACGCCGATCGCGCTGCATCCTTCACCGCGGCGGCGGATCTCCTCGTGCAGGCGGCAACCACTCTGGAGACGGCGCGCACAGCGTGGAAGGCTGATCCACCGCCCGGGGCCTGGCAGCAACGCGTCGCAGATCTCAACTCGTGGCTAGCTCAGCAAGGCAGCCCTTCGAGTCTGACCCCGGAGCAGATCCAAGCCGATCGGCAACGGGAGGTCGCACTCCAAATCGAGCTGCGCGAGGTCGAGAGCTCGACCGGAGCCTGTCAACAGCAGGAGAAGGTGATCGCCTCGCTCCTGGACGAGCTCGCGACCAAGCGCGAAGACCTCTTCAAACGACGCCAGGCTTACGCTCAAGGGCTCAACGGGACCACCCAACTCACCCGCGTTGCGGTCCATCAGCAAGCCGACCTCGCCGATGTCGGACAGGAACTCCGCCGTCTCCTCAACTGCCCCGACTCCTTCGACTCCGCTTTCAGCCGCGAGGGCATCGCGAAGTCCCTGCTCGACCAGGAGCCGAAGAAGCCGCAGTTCCCGAAGGCGGTGCAGGAGTTCAAGGAAGCGCTGATCGAGCTGGCGGAGCAGCGCACCGATTCCGCTCTCGCGAAATCTCTCAAGGTGGACAACCGGTTCTACAACCGCCTCGCCGGCGCCGACACGTTCGACCTGGTCACCGACATCATGCTCTGGATTCCCGACGACCTTGTCGCGGTGCAGTACCGCGCAACCGAGAAGAGCAACCTGGTACCCGTCGACCAAGGATCTCCAGGGCAGAAGACCGCCGCTCTTCTCACCGTCATCCTTCAGATGGGCACGGATCCACTCCTGCTCGACCAGCCCGAGGATGACTTGGAAAATAAGCTGATCAAGCATCTCGCGGTCGAAACCCTCAAGCGCATCAAGGCCCACCGGCAGGTGATCGTCTCGACCCACAACGCCAACATCGTCGTCACCTCCGCGGCCGAGAACATCCTCGCGCTGGAGCACGGGAACCCCCTTCCCCAGATTGAGGCTGAAGGCACCCTGCAGGTCGAGAAGGTCAAGGCCAACGTCTGCGAGATCCTCGAA
The DNA here is from genome assembly GCF_053608045.1 of Kribbella sp. NPDC055071. NCBI lineage: Bacteria > Bacillati > Actinomycetota > Actinomycetes > Propionibacteriales > Kribbellaceae > Kribbella > Kribbella sp. NPDC055071. Next base: position 7,669 of record NZ_JBSGUS010000011.1, on the reverse strand, counting down.
GGCGGCGAGGACGCGATCAAAACCCGCTACCGACGTCTGATCGGCCCGACCGCCAAATGATGCCCAGGAGCAACACAGCGTAACGAACGCGCAAGGCTCGACGATGTAGCGGGCGGGGAAGTGCGCCGCCCCGATGCGGCTGCACTGACACGGGTGGGAACTACGCGGCTCTCAGGAGCTGAGGGGGAACAAGGTGGGGTTACTCGACCGTTTGCGGAAGTCCAAACAGGCATCGGCCGAGACGCCGCAGGTTGTCAGCAATCAGGTATGGCCGGAGGCGCCTCAACAGCCGCCAATGCCAGCAGACAGAGGACCACGATCCTCCGGGCCAGCACTCCAGCCGAGTCCGCTGGCTGTGCATCAGCTGACTCGGCATGCACAGTGGTTCGGGCCAGGAGCGGGCACGACCGTGGCGGGTATGTCGATTCAGGGCGGGATGCTGTACGTCGGCCGAGGCCTGACAGCATCACCCGGACAGAGCGAGCCGGCTCTCATCGACCCGAGTCTGAAGGTGAATCATCGGCGTCCCGATTTCGCGGGCGCGACGATGGACTACTGGCCGTCGTACGACGACATCTCGCCGGAGGCGCGTGCTGCGTACCTGGCCTGGCTTGCGGGCGGGCGGTTAGCTCCGGATGCCTGCATCGGCTATGTCTTCTTGTTCTTCTACGGACTCGAGCGGCGTGTGCTCGTGGACCTTGCGGCGAATCCGGCGCTCTCGTGGGAACTGCCTCTGCTTCGCGCGGAGGTGCAACGCCTGCTCGCGATCTACGGTGACAACCGTTCGTTCAGTAGCTATGCCGCGGAGTTCCTTGGCGTACTGGACCTGCTGCTGGCCGAACACACGCCCCAGGAGGCGGTTCTGCCGCCACTGACGCGTGAGTACAGGTGGCAGCCGCCGCCCTCGCTGGTAGCTCAACTCGGCAAGTTCGCCACCGATGGGAGGCCGTTGCCGGCCGACTGGGCGGTCGCGTGGGCCTGGTATCACCCGAACGTCACGCTCAGAGCACCGGCACAACGGTGTCTAGATGAGTTCGTGACGCTCTTCAAGAGCCGGTACGCCACCGCGCACGGCAGCGGCCTTGTGCTCCGGTCGGGCCGCGCAACGATGAACATCGAGTACTTCGCGGCGAGCGCCGGTCTGCGCTCGGTGTCAGTTCGGACCGGATTGCCGAATGTCTTCGAGCAGGCAGCCCCGGGACGCGTGCTGGCAGCAATCGCGGATGGCGTCATGAACGACCTCGACGGGTACAGCCGGTACCTGGGACGCAATCCCGATGGCCGCGGCACTCTGGAGGCTGCGGCGCTGCTCCCTCGAGAGCTGCTCGGCAACCCGACCGGGCAGCTCGCTGAACTGCGCGACTGGGCGACTCATCTGGCCGCCACACAGCAGGCGATCACAGGTGCCGACCTCATGCGCCGATGGCCGACCAAGTCACCCGAGCGGATGGCCAAAGCCGAAGCGGTGGCGCTGGCTCAACTGCTGGGAAACTTCGAACTCGCCGTCGAGCCCGATGCACGGCTCGGCGGACCAGCGATCGCCCCCGGGACTCCAGTCGTACTGTTCCGAAGCGGCAACAATCTCCCGCAGGCAGCCACGGCTGCCTATGCCGCAGCAACCACTCTGCTGCATCTCGCCACCGCGGTGTCGGCGGCGGACGGAGACGTCAGTTCCGAGGAACAGACCCATCTGGTCACCCACCTGAACTCCGCTCTCCAACTCACGCCTGGAGAGAGGGATCGGCTTGGCGCGCATCTGCGCTGGCTTGCGGTTAGCCAGGTCAAGCTCACCGGCCTCAAACGTCGCATCGAGGCGCTGTCCAGGCCACAACGCGAGGCTGTGGCCGACCTGCTCATCAGTGTCGCCGCGGCCGACGGCGTGATCTCCCCCGACGAGATCACCAGCCTGACCAAGATCTTCCGCTTGCTCGAGTTGGATCCTGGCCAAGTTCACACCCGGCTTCACGTCCTGCTTTCGGGCTCCGCTGCAGGTCCCGCCCCTTCAACCGGTCCGGTCACTGTCCGACCGGCCGGCGTACCCGATCCGGGCTACGCCATCCCCGAGCCGCGGGACGCGTCGCCGAACAGTGTCGTGCTGGATCTCGCGTCCATCGAGGCCAAGTTCGCAGAGACCGCTGAGGTCTCGGCGTTACTGACCGACATCTTCAGCGATGAGGAGACCACCGACACTCGGATCTCGGCGGAACCGAAGCACGCCAAGCGCGCCTCGCCTCCGCTCAACCCGAACCAGGAGGGGATCGCCGGGCTCGATGGCAACCACTCGGCTCTGCTTCGGAAGCTCGCCGAACGAGATCGGTGGACCCGGGCCGAGTTCGAGGAAGTGGCCGCCGAGTACGCGGTCATGCCTGACGGCGCACTCGACACGATCAACGAAGCATCGCTCGATGCAACCGACGAACCGTTCCTCGAAGACGACGGCGACGACACGTTCAGCATCAATCACGAAGCCCGGCAGGAGCTCTTCGCATGACCATTCAGCCCGCACCGACCAGCGAGCGAATCCGCCCGCGCGATCGCGACGCCATCTTGAACTCGCTGCGCGCCGGCGTCGTCCCACGCGCCGGGCAGCAGCACATCCAGGTCGGCCGGGCCGGCGAACTCAGTGCCCTCATCACCGACATCGACCGGATCGCAGACACCGGGTCGGCCGCGCGATTCGTCATCGGCGAATACGGCTCCGGCAAGACGTTCTTCCTGAATCTCGTACGTTCCGTGGCACTCCAGAAGAAGCTCGTCACAGTGCACGCCGACCTGTCGCCGGATCGTCGCCTGCACGCCACCGGCGGCCAAGCTCGGAGCCTCTACAGCGAACTGATGCGCAACATGTCCACCCGCGCAAAGCCGGATGGCGGCGCCATGGGTAGTGTCGTGGAGCGTTACGTGACCGTCGCATTGAACGAGGAACAGGCGACCGGACGGTCACCGGAATCCATCCTTCGCGCCGGGCTCAGCCAACTGACGGAGCTCACCGGCGGGTACGACTTCGCCGAGGTCATCGCAAAGTACTGGCAGGGCCACGACACCGGCAACGAGCAACTGAAGTCCGACGCGGTTCGGTGGCTGCGCGGCGAGTACAGCACTCGGACCGACGCCCGCACAGCGCTCGGTGTTCGTACGATCGTCGACGACGCCAACTTCTACGACCAACTGAAGCTGCTCGCACGCTTCGTGAGACTCGCCGGCTTCGACGGCCTGCTCGTCTGCCTCGACGAGATGGTGAATCTCTACAAGCTCGCGAACAGTCAGGCCCGGAACTCCAACTACGAGCAGATCCTGCGGATCCTCAACGACGCACTCCAGGGGTCCGCGGCGGGCATCGGCTTCGTGTTCGGCGGTACGCCGGACTTCCTCACCGACAGCCGACGTGGCCTCTACTCGTACACGGCGCTGCAGTCGCGGTTGAGTGAGAACACCTTTGCGACCAACGGGCGTGTGGACCTGAGCGGGCCAGTCGTACGGCTGGCGTCGCTGACTCCTGAGGATCTCTATGTCCTCCTCAGCAAGCTGGTGCACGTCCAGGCGGCCGGGGACCCCGCCGCGTATCTCGTGCCGCCGGAAGCCCTGCAGGCGTTCATGAGCCATTGCTCGTCGAGGATCGGGGAGGCCTACTTCCGCACCCCGCGCAACACGATCCGCAGCTTCCTGGACCTGCTCGCAATCCTCGACCAGAACCCGGACTACCGGTGGGACCAAATCATCGACGCGGTCACTGTCACCCCAGAATCCAATCCTGACCTCGAACCCCTGGCCGAGGAGTCGACCGTGCCGGCCACTGCCGGAGCGGTCGATCAAGATGACGACCTGAGCAGCTTCAAACTGTGACCGCGCCTGCCACTGCTTTCGATCGTTTGCACACAGACGTCCAGCGATGGGTCTGGCAGCAGGGTTGGGACAGGCTCCGTACGGTCCAAGCCCACGCCGTGGATCCAATCCTGGCCGACCTGGATGTCATCATCGCAGCCGCCACAGCCAGCGGGAAGACAGAAGCAGCATGGTTGCCGATCTGCTCGAAGCTTGCGACCGCAGAGGGCATTGGCGTGAAGGCGTTGTACCTCGGACCGTTGAAGGCCCTGATCAACGATCAGTATCTTCGCCTCGAGAGTCTGGGCGCAGCCACGGGCATCTCCGTGCACCGCTGGCACGGTGACGTCTCGAGCGGTCACAAACGCCAGGTGATCAAGGATCCTGACGGCATCCTGCTCATCACTCCCGAGTCGCTCGAGGCCCTTTTCGTCCGCGAAGGTCATCGGATCGCGGTCGTCTTCAGCGGCCTGCAGTACGTCGTGATCGACGAACTCCACGACTTCATCGGGACCGAACGCGGGGCCCAACTGCAATCGCTGATGCATCGACTCGAACTCGCCCTTCGCCGTCGAGTACCTCGAGTCGGACTGTCCGCAACTCTCGCCGATCTCGGAGTCGCCGCCGAGTTCTTGCGTCCAGGCAGTGGCGCCAAGGTCCACTTGATCAACAACCCAGGCGGCGACACCGCGGAAATCCGTCTGCAACTGCGCGGCTACCTCAGAGCCGATCCCAAGACTGCTTCCACCGACGACGAGCCCGTGCATGCAAACGATGCACACGCGATCGCGGAGCACCTCTACAGCACCCTCCGCGGAAAGGACAACCTGGTCTTCGCGAACAGCAGGTCCGCCGTGGAGGCGTACGTCGACATCCTCCGCGACCTGTCCGAGAGCCGCGCCGTACCGAACGAGTTCTTCCCCCATCACGGCAACTTGTCCAAGGAATACCGCGAAGACGTCGAACGCCGCCTTCGCGCCAGCGAAACACCGACGACGGCCGTCTGTACGTCAACACTGGAGATGGGCATCGACATCGGCAGTACCGACGCCGTATCGCAGATCGGCGCGCCGCAAAGCGTCGCCGCACTTCGGCAACGGCTCGGCCGGTCGGGCCGACGCGATCAACCCGCGGTACTGCGGATGTACGTCGCAGAACGCGAGCTGACCGAACGAACCCCACCCGCCGACCAGTTGCGTTCACAACTACTGCAATGCATCGCGATGATCGACCTGATGCTGAACGATCGCTGGTTCGAGCCACCGACCACCGGGACGCAACATCTGTCCACGCTGACACAGCAGATCCTGTCCGTCATCGCCCAGCACGGCGGTGCCACGGCTCAGCAGCTGTATTCGGCGCTCTGCAGCAGCGGACCGTTCTCGCATGTCGACAAGGCAACGTTCGTCGCGTTGCTCACCGGCCTTGGCACGGCCGACCTTCTGACACAGTCGACCGACGGACTCCTGCTGCATGGCGAACGTGGCGACCAGATCGTCAATCACTACAGTTTCTACACCGCCTTTCAAACCGCGGACGAGTACCGTGCGGTGGTCCGCGGACGCACGCTTGGCTCCATCCCCGTCGACTTTCCGGTGCTGGTGGGAAGCATGCTGATCTTCGCCGGTAATCGCTGGCGAGTGATCGACGTCGACACTCGCGCCCGAGTGATCGAGCTGACCCGCTCCGGCGGTGGACGACCGCCTCTGTTCTCCGGCGGGGGTGGCGAGGTCGCAGACCTGGTTCGTCAACGCATGCGCACCTGGTACGAGGCATCCGACGTGCCGAGATACCTCGACAAGACCGCACAGGCCTTGCTCGACGAAGGCCGAGAATCTTACGGACGACTCGAGCTCCACGAGCGATCCATTGTGGCCTGGGGCAACGATACGTTGATCTTCTGCTGGCGTGGCGATCGCATCCTCAACACTCTCGCTGTCGTGCTCGCCGAGGCCGGTCTTCGAGTGAGCACCGACGGAGTCGCCGTACACATCAATGACAGCACCGCCGACCAGGTTCACTCTGTGATCCGCGAGCTGGCTGCCAGCAACAGTCCAGATCCAGTGGTCTTGGCAAGAACAGTGGAGAACAAACAGCGAGACAAGTACGACGAGTACCTCTCGGAGGAACTGCTCGCTCGGTCTTACGCCGCACACAGCCTCGACGTCGACGGAGCGTGGGATACGCTGCGCAGGCTCGAAACCCAGGATGTTGTCACCATTGACGAGCACGTAATACCGAGCTACCCGGCTCCGCAGTACCCGCGGTTCGGACAGACGCCGTTCGCAGTGATCGACATCGAAACCACCGGCTTCTCCGGCCTCGACGACCGGCTGATCGAGCTGGCCATCGTCCACACCGACCCGCAGGGCAACATCACCGACCGATGGACCACCCTCGTCAACCCGGACAGAGATCCCGGCCCGACCTGGCTGCACGGCATCCACCCAGAGGACCTGACCCAAGCCCCGCACTTTGCCGAGCTGACCGATTGGCTCACCGGCCTCCTCGACGGCCGAGTCATAGTGGCCCACAACGCCCCGTACGACACAGCCTTCCTCACCACCGAATACGAACGAGCGAACGTCGAACCTCCAGACTGGCCGATGCTGTGCACCATGGACCTGGCCCGCAAGCTCGGCTCGCCCGATTCCGCCTCACTACAGTCCTGCTGCGCGGCTGCCGGCGTACCCCTGACAGGTGTTCACACCGCTCTCGGTGACGCCGACGCAACCGCCCATCTGTTCCAGCGCTATCTGGAGCATGCTCGTTCAACCGGCATCCAAGCCTTTGCGGAACTGGGCTGCGCGGGCCCACTTCCAACGCCCGCGCCAACCCTCACGCTGCCAACGCCAAGCCTCCAACCACGAAAGCAAGATCCTCACCGATGACCTATGGCGGTACCCCAACTAGGCCGATCACCTTCTACGACGACCTTCCCTCCTGCTGCGCGTCGAAGCGCTTACGCCTGCCGCGGCCCGATGATGTTGTCATCGAGGTTCAAGGAAAATTCCGGCGCACTGACGCCTGGATGGCCGGGTTCGACGACTGGCGCGTTCGCGTGGGGGTCAGCTGGATGAGAATGAGTCAGCGCTCGGCGAAGTGGTAGCACAACATGACGCTGGTATCAGCGGGCAATTCGAGCCGATGCTCGCCGCGCACGGAGTCGAGTTCGACGAGGACGGCTACGCATGGGTCGGCGAGGCCAACCTGCTCGTTGCCCGATTGGGCGCCCCGGACGGCCAACTGCGTCGCTCTATCAGAGACATCGGAGGCCTGCTGGACGCTGCGGACGAGGTCGCCGGTGATCTAGAGCGCCTCGTCGCACCGTTGGTTGCATTCCGGGATGACGATGACGAGTGGAGCCCCACAGTCTCGGAAATTTGGCCCGAAGCCTTCGTGACCGACACTGTCGTTCTGCTGCGATCGGTGCGCATCACGCCCGTCCTACGTGGACACAGTCTCGGCGCCTGGACCTCTGCACAAGGCATCCAACTCTTCGACCAGTCGTCGACCATCGTCGCCACCGAAGCAGCGCCCCCTGGAATGGCGCGACGCCATTCCAGGATGCGATCCAAGTCAGAACGAGCTGACGCCACAGCAGTCCGCTCTCTGGCAGGCTGAGCAAAACCGGCTCACCAAGCATTGGCACGATCACCTCGGCCTTGTTCCGCTGTCCGACGAGCCGAACATCCTCACCTGGCACACGACCTATCGAAACAAGGCCTTCGAACAGACCTTGCAGCTGTGGGGCTAGTGGCGCGTGTCATTAATTAGGTGACGGTTGGTGTTGGGTGAGAATGAGGTATGCCGAACCGTCCTGCTGTTGCGCTGGTGCTTCGTGAGG
>NZ_JBSGUS010000010.1:194345-272487 GCF_053608045.1 Kribbella sp. NPDC055071 | reverse complement strand
TTCACGGACAGGACGGTTCTGGACCACCATCGCGGTGATCAGCAATCTGTTGGATGTCATGACCGCACGCTCAGCGCGGGCAGCACCCCATCCCGGGATCTCTGGAGACATCAATCCGGCATGTCGCGAGACACGTGTCCGGGATGTCGTGAACCACAACACTGCCCCCGCTACCACAGAAGGCCTGGACCATACGGTCCAGGCCTTCGCTTTGTCGTCGTGCTGTTGTTCCCAGGTCAGTACCCAAATCGTCTTCTGCGGCGTCCCGCAGGCCTCGTTGCCGGCGCGAGATGCGTTGGGCGGGGTTCAGTACGGGCCGGTGCCGAGGCGGCTGCGGACTTCGCCGAAATGAGCGTGGACGGATTGCTCGGCCTGGTCGGCGTCGCCGGAGCCGATTGCGTCGATCACTCGTTGATGCCGCGCCGCGATTTCGTCGGGTGAGGTGGTGAGAGTCTCCAGGTCGGTCTCGACGGTCCGGTAGACGTCCCAGAACAGGCCGACCAGCTCGCGGGCCAGCGGGACCCCGGCTGCGTCGCAGATGTGCTCGTGGAACTCGCGATCCGCGGTGGCCGCGTCGGGGCCCTCGACGCGCATCCGCGCGACGCAGCCGGACAGCTTCTGCCGGAGCTCGCCGGTGTCGGTCCCGGCGACGCGGCGGGTGAGCTCGGTTTCGAGGATCTCCCGAATCTCGAGCAGCTCGCTCAGTCGCTCGGTGCTGCTGCCGGACAACCGGGTACGGAACAGCAGCCACGGATGCAACGCTGCCGAGCTGGCCGAGCCGACGAACGTGCCGTAGCCGTGCCGGATCTCGACGATCCCGAGCGCCTGCAGGGCCTTCAGTGATTCCCGGACCGAGTTGCGGCTGACGCTGAAGTCGGCCATCAGTACGTTCTCGGGAGGCAGCGGGGCGCCGGGCTCCAGGTGGCGCTCGATGATCAGGTCGGCGATCGCGTTGGCGAGCTCGTCACTGCGTTTCGGCCGAGTCACTGCCACGACGCACTCCTGTCCTCTACCCGATCAAGCAGTCCTCGATCACGCAGTCCGTCCAGCATCTGCCACATGCTACGTCGCAGTGGCCGCGAGCCGGTGGCGGACACCGGCGAAGTGCGCGGCCATCGCGCTCGCGGTCGCGGTCGAGTCAACCGCGGCGATCGCCCGGTAGATGGCGCGATGCTGCTCCAGGATCACCATCGGCGGTTCCTCCGGCGGGGCCAGTTCGGGCTCGATCCGGTGGTACGTGTCCCAGAACGCGCCAAGCAGCCGGCTGACCAGCGTATTGCCGAGCGGCCGGAACAACGCCTCGTGGAAGAGCCGGTCGACACCGGGGGAGATCCCGCCGACCTCGGCCTCGGCCGCCATCGTGGCGAGCACCTGACCGAGCTCGCGGAGATCGGGCCGCTGCTCGCGGGTGATCATCCGCTGGGCCAGACCCGACTCCAGGGCCTCGCGGACTTCGGTCAGCTCGGCGAGCCCGCGCCGCCCGTCCCGCAGGGTGATCCGGGTGTGGAACGTCAGTTCGTCCACCAGTGCGCCGAACGACATCCGGCCGACGTACATGCCGAGCCCGCGGCGTACCTCCACGATGCCGACGGCCTGCAAGGCCTTGATCGCCTCGCGGACCGAGTTCCGGCCGACGTTCAGCCGGGCGGCGAGCTCGGCCTCGGTCGGCATCGCGTCACCGGAGGACAGGCCGAGCCGCAGGATCAGATTCTTGATCTGGTCCTGCAGCAACTGGGTCCCGGCGGGTCGCGTGGGCAGGGCCCGCGGGCCAGTGGGGAGATCGACCATCAGCACTTCCTCCGCGCAGCGTCACGAAGACGCCGCACTGTCACGAATCGGCGCCGCCCAGTGACGAGGTGGAACTCACCGGTCACGAGCTGGTGTAGGCGGCCTTGTCCGGTCTTGACCGACGGGGGACAGCCTCCTAAGGTCGGCAGTCGTAGGACGTGGGATGTGGGACAACCCAACCTACCTGCTGCGAGGCGTAACCAACATCCCCTGCCGCTGGAGGCATCGTGAACCAAACCGCAGGATCCGGCTTCGACCGCCGCTCGTTCCTGAAGTACTCCGGTGCGCTGGGCGCGGCCGCGACGATCACTGGTGGATTGTCGGCCTGCAGCAGCGGCCCGGCCTCGACCGGAGCGGTCGGCGCCGCCGGGGACAACGACCTGGTCACCGCCGTGATCGGCTACGGGAACAACCAGAGTTGGGACCCGACCCTCAGTGCCTCCGCCTTCACGATGGCAGCGAACCAGCACATCTACGAAGGCCTGCTCGACACCGACCCGATCACCCGGCAGCCGTACGCCGCGCTGGGCACGGAGGTACCGGCCGACCTCAACGCCACCTCCTGGAAGTTCACCCTGCGAGACGGGGCCAAGTGGCACGACGGCGAGCCGGTCACCGCCGACGACGTCGTCTTCACCTTTCAGCGGATCCTCGATCCGAAGCTGCAGGTGCTCACCTACGCGTTCTTCGCCAGTTGGCTGAAGGAGGTCAGGAAGATCGACGACAAGTCTGTCGAGCTGGTACTGAACTTCCCGTTCCCCGACGGCGCGCCACGGCTGACGACCGCCAAGATCATGCCCAAGCACGTCTTCTCCCAGCCCGGTGCCTGGGACCTGGCCAAGAACGGCAAGGCGGTCGGATCCGGTCCGTACAAGCAGGTCTCGCACCAGCCGAAGTCGAACACCACCTTCGAGGCCTTCGCGGACTACAACGGCCCACGGCCGGCGGCGTTCAAGAAGATGAACTGGCTGAGCATCGTCGACTCCTCGGCCCGGGTCGCGAAGATCTCCGGCGGCAGTGCCGAGGCCCAGATCTCCGACAACATCCCGTACGCCAACATCGAGCAGCTGAAGAGCTCGGGCCTCACGGTCGAGGGTGGCAAGGGGATGAACCACCTGTTCCTGATGTTCAACACCGCGAACAAGCCGTTCGACGATGTCCGGGTCCGGCAGGCGCTGTTCACCGCGATCGACACGCAGAAGATGATCGAGGTCGCGCTCAAGGGCCGCGGCACGGCGAGCACCTCGTTCCTGAACGAGCAGAACCCGGCCTACGCCAAGTCGCGGACCGTCTACAGCTACGACCAGGCGAAGGCGAAGGCGCTGCTCGCCGAGGCGGGCGTGACGAACCTGTCGATCAATCTGCTCGCGGTGAACGTGAGCTGGATCGTCGACTGCCTGCCGACCATCGCCGCGTCCTGGAACGCAATCGGCGTGAAGACCACACTGGAGCCGCAGGACACCGCCGCGGTGTTCACCAAGATGGACCAGAACGCCGACTACCAGGTGGTCGCGGCCGCGTCGAACCCGAACCAGTTCGGCGCCGACGCGGACCTGATTCTTCGCTACAACTACACCCAGGGTGGGGTGTGGATGAAGTACACCCGCTGGCAGAACAGTGCCGACGCCAAGGTGATCTTCACCAAGATGGACGAGGCGATCCGGGCCACCGACGCGGACACCAAGCTCAAGCTCATCCACGAGTATCTCGACCTGGTCGCCGAGCAGGCGGTGCTGTATCCCGTCGTCCACACCGAGTTGATGACGGCCTGGAACGCGAAGAAGCTGAGCGGGATCAGGGCGCTGCCCTATCCGGGGATCAACCTGCTGCAGGCCAAGCGGGCCTGAGGTCGTCGACTGTGGCCGTCATCGTCAGAATGCTGGTTCGCCGGCTACTGCTCCTGGTTCCGTTGCTGCTCGGCATCATCGCGTTCGTCTTCCTGGTGATGCGGTTCTCGAACAACGATCCCGCGATCGCCTATTTCCAGGGTGCCAACCCGACCGAGGAACAGTTGCACCTGTTCCGGCAGGAGAACGGCCTGCTGGATCCGCTGCCGCTGCGCTACGTGCATTTCGTCGGCGACCTGCTGCACGGGAATCTGGGAACCAGCGTGCTGACGAAGGCGCCGGTGCTGCAGTCGGTCACGACGGCGATGCCGCTGACGTTCCAGCTCACCCTGCTGGGACTGCTGATCGCAGTAGTGCTGGCGGTGCTGTTCGGTGTGACAGCCGCGATCTTCAGGGATCGCTGGCCGGATCAGGCGATCCGGCTGGTCTCGTTGATCGGAGTGGCCGCACCTTCGTTCTGGCTGGCGCTGCTGATGATCCAGTACCTCGCGGTCGACCGCGGCTGGTTTCCGCCGAGCGGCTATGTGAACCCGGCCGACGGGATCGGTCCCTGGCTGCGGACGTTGACTCTGCCGGCGCTCGCACTGTCACTGCCGGTGGCCGCTCAGCTGACCAGGATCATCCGTACGTCGGTCGTCGAAGAACTCGACAAGGACTACGTTCGGACCGCCATCGGCAGCGGTCTGCCGCCGGTGGTGGTGGTCGGCCGCAACGTACTGCGGAACGCACTGATCAATCCGCTCACCGTGCTCGGACTGAGGATCGGCTACCTGCTCGGCGGAGCCGTCGTGATCGAGCAGATCTTCACCCTGCCGGGGATGGGCACCCTGATGATCAACGCCGTCCGCGATGGTGATCCGGCCGTGGTGCAGGGCGTCGTACTGACCATCGCGGTCGGCTTCGTGGTGGTCAACCTCGTCGTCGATGTGCTGTACCTGCTGGTGAATCCGCGGCTGAGGAGCGCTGCCTGATGCGCGGAGGACTGGCTCGGCGACTCTCCCGGCCCGGGATCAAATTCAAGCGGCTGCCACCGCCGGCCTGGCTCGCCGTCGCCGTCCTGGCGGTGGTGATCCTGGCTGCCGTGTTCGCTCCGCTGCTGACGCCGTACGACATCCTGACGCAGGAGGACGTCGGTGGTGGACCCTCGGGTGCGCACTGGTTCGGGATGGACAGCGCGAACCGTGACATCTTCACCCGGCTCGTGTACGGCGCCCGCTGGTCGCTGATGATCGGCCTCGGCGCCACCGCGCTCGCACTGATCGCGGGTGCTGTCATCGGAGCCGTCGCGGCGACCTCCCGCAAAGCAGTCGATGAGACGGTGATGCGGGTCCTGGACGTCGTGATGGCGTTCCCCGGGATCGCGTTGGCCGCCGTACTGGTCGCGGTGTTCGGTGGGTCCATCCCGGTGCTCGTGTTCGCGATCGCCTTCCTCTACACGCCTCCCGTGGCCAGGGTGGTCCGCGCCAACGTGCTCGCGCAGTACGGCGAGGACTATGTGGTCGCGGAGAAGATCATCGGCGCCCGGACGCCACACATCCTGCTCAGGCACGTGGCGATCAACTGTGCCGCTCCGGTGCTGGTGTTCTGCACGGTGATGGTTGCCGATGCCATCGTCTTCGAGGCGTCGCTGTCGTTCATCGGGGCAGGTGTCCGGCCGCCGGAGCCGTCCTGGGGCTCGGTGATTGCCGATGGCAAGAACATGGTGTTGCTGGGTGGCTGGTGGGCGACGGTGTTCCCGGGCCTGTTGATCCTGATCACCGTGCTGTCGCTGAACATCCTGTCCGAGGGCGTCTCCGACGCGTGGGCGGCGCCGGCCGGGCGGCGCGTGGAGAGCAAGAAGCGGGACAAGGACGCGCTGGAGACTGCACGACCCGGCTCCGGTGAGTTGGTCGAACTCCCCGGTCTGGATCTGGCTGCGACCCGGCTGCGGGAACGAGCGCGGCCCTTGCCGGACCGCGAACCTGTGCTGTCCGTGCAGCAGTTGGCGGTCGGCTTCGAGGGCCGGCACGAAGGGGTCGACATCGTCGACGGGATCAGCTTCGACGTACGGCCTGGCGAGGTACTCGGCCTGGTCGGCGAGTCCGGTTGTGGCAAGTCGCTGACCGCGCTCACCGTGATGGGCCTGGAGCCGCGAGGCGCCAGGATCCGCGGCCGGATCCGGTTCGACGGCAAGGACCTGCTGAGTCTGCGGCGCTCCGAACGGCGACGGCTGCTCGGCCACGACATGGCGATGATCTACCAGGATGCACTGTCGTCACTGAACCCGGCGATGACGATCAAGGCGCAGCTGAAGCAGGTGGTTCGCCGCGGCGGACGGCGTACTCCGACAGAACTGCTCGAACTGGTCGGGCTGGATCCCGAGCGGACCCTGTCCAGCTACCCGCACGAGCTGTCCGGTGGTCAACGCCAGCGCGTCCTGATCGCGATGGCCCTGTCTCGCGAACCCAAACTGATTGTCGCCGACGAACCGACCACGGCACTCGACGTCACCGTGCAGGCACAGGTGATCCAGCTGCTGCTGCGCTTGCGCGCCGAACTCGGCTTCGCCCTGATCCTGGTGTCGCACGACCTGGCGCTGGTCGCTGACGTCACCGACCGGGTGGTGGTGATGTACGGCGGCCAGATCGTCGAGACCGGTGTCACGGCCGATCTGGTCGGCGAGCCCGCGCACCACTACGCCCGTGGCTTGCTCGGTTCGGTCCTGTCGCTGGAGTCCGGCGCGACCCGGCTGACCCAGATCCGCGGCGTGGTTCCCGCACCGGCCGACTTCCCGGCCGGTTGCCGGTTCGCGGACCGGTGCCCGATGGTCACCGACCTGTGCCGTACCACCGCTCCTGAACTGGCCGGGCGGCCGGCGCGACATCTGGTGGCCTGCCATCACCCGGCGGTCGTCCTCGGCCTGCCGGAGCCGCTGGAGAAGGAGGCGCTGCGATGACGGCGAACCTGCTCGAGCTGTCCGGTGTGCACGTCGTCCACCGGGCCCGGTCCGGTGGTCTCTTCGGTAAGGACCGGGTCTATGCGCTGACCGGGGCCGATCTGACCATCGCCGCCGGTGAGACGGTCGGAGTGGTCGGCGAGTCCGGCTGTGGCAAATCGACTCTGGCCAAGGTACTGGTCGGTGTCCAGCAGCCGACGGAAGGCACCGCGTCGTTCCGCGGTCGCGACATCTGGTCGATGAAACCGGCTGAACGCCGCGAGGCCATCGGTACCGGGACCGGGATGATCTTCCAGGACCCGTCGACCGCGCTGAACCGCCGGCTGGCCGTGCATCGCGTACTGCGTGATCCGCTCGACGTGCACCGCCGCGGCACCGTTGCCCAACGCAATGAACGCGTCCGGGAGCTGATGGCATTGGTGGGGCTGCCGCCGAGCGTCGCCGACGTCTTGCCCGGCCAGTTGTCCGGCGGCCAGCGGCAACGCGTCGCGATCGCCCGGGCGTTGGCACTCGAGCCGTCGCTCCTGGTCGCCGACGAACCGACCAGCGCCCTCGACGTCTCGGTCCGGGCGCAGATCCTCAACCTGCTGCTGGACTTGAAGGAACGCCTTGGCCTGGCGCTGGTGTTCGTCTCTCACGACATCCAGACCGTACGACGGATGAGTGATCGGGTGATCACCATGTACCTCGGCCGGATCGTCGAGCAAGCACCGGCCGGCGGCATCGCTCGGCAGGCGCGGCATCCGTACACGCGCGCGCTGTTCTCAGCCACCCCGGGCCTGATCTCGCCGATCGATCCGATCCCGCTGGTCGGTCCGGTGCCGTCGGCCACCCGGCCGCCGAGCGGTTGCCCGTTTCGGACCCGGTGCTGGAAGGCCGACGACAGCTGCGCCGACTCGATGCCGGAGTTCGAGTCCGATGCCGCTGACCCGGCGCATCGGTTCCGCTGCTATCACCCCGTGGTCGAGCGGGAATCCACCGATGACCTGATCACCCAAGCATTGGAGCGTTCATGACCTTGCCTGCCCGCCTGACCGGTGTCATCCCTCCGGTCTGTACGCCGCTGACCCCGGATCACCAGGTGGACACCACCTCCCTGGTCCGGCTGGTCGACCATCTGATCGACGGCGGCGTGAGCGGACTGTTCGTCCTCGGCTCCACGTCCGAGGTGGCGTACCTGCCGGACGGCCACCGCCAGGTGGTTCTCGACACGGTGGTGGGTCATACGGCAGGCCGGTTGCCGGTGCTGGCAGGCGTCATCGACACGGCGACCTTGCGGGTGATCGACCACGTCCGTACGGCGGTCGCGGCCGGCGTTGACGGCATCGTGGTGACAGCGCCCTTCTACACCCGCACCCACCCCGCTGAGATCGACAAGCATTTCCGGATGGTCGCCGCGGCCGCAGGGCTGCCGGTGTTCGCCTACGACCTTCCGGTCTCGGTGCACAGCAAGCTCAGTGCCGACTTGCTGCTGCAGCTCGCGTCCGATGGCGTGCTGGCCGGTTTGAAGGATTCCAGTGGTGACGAGGGCGGTCTGCGCAACGTCATCCTGCGGGCGCGCGACCGCGGCGACATCACCGACTTCAGTGTGCTCACCGGCTCCGAACTGACGGCCGACAACGCGCTGTGGATGGGAGCCGACGGAATGGTACCGGGTCTGGGCAACGTGGACCCGCGTGGCTATGCCAGGCTCTTCGACCACGCCGTCGCCGGTGAGTGGGAGGAGGCGCGTACCGAACAGGAACGGCTGGTGCGTCTGTTCGAACTGATCGGGGTCGGCGACCCGGCCCGGATGGGAATGAGCTCCTCCGCCCTCGGCGCCTTCAAGGCGGCACTGCAACTGCTCGGAGTCATCCAGCACGGTGTGATGGCACCACCCCAGATCCCCTTGGACACAGACGAAATCGCCCAGATCGGGAAGTACCTGGTTGCCGCCGATCTGCTCTGATCGGCGGCACCGGAGGGAAGCCTGCGTCAGCGGATGGAGTTGAAGGGGAGGTCGAGCCCCAGCTTGTTGGTGATGGGTTTGTTGGTGAGGCGGATCTGGTCGAGTTCGGTGCTGGACAGGGCACGGCGGTAGACGCGGACCTCGTCGATCGTGCCCTTGAAGCGGTTCGCGCCGTCGACCCGCTGGCCGACGTGGATGCCCTGGATGCCGAAGTCCTGGCCGGTACTGGCCGGTCCCGCCGGGGCGTCCGCGGAGCCGACCTCGACCCCGTCGACAAACAGCTTGAACTTGCCACCTACGCGCTGCACCGCCACCTGATGCCACTCGTTGTCGTTGTACGCCGTCGTCGACTGCACGGTGATGTTGAATCTCTCGACGGCGAGCAGAGCGACGATCCGTTTGTTGGCAGGTTCTGCCCGCACCCAGATCTGGGACGTCGTACCGGTTCCTTGCCGATAGGCCCACAGGATCGACTGCGCCGCCGTCGACGAGCCGTACTTGATCCAGGCCATCATGGTGAAGTCGTCCTTGCCGACATCGATCGACTTGTCGAACGGCACCTCGACGCGATCGTCCACACCGTCCAGTGCGAGCCCGTTCCCGAACTTGCCCGGGGCAACGACAGCGTCGCCTCGCACGTACGCCGGGTTGTGTGCCGGGCTGACATCGCGCGTCTGCGGCCCGGGGGCCGGCGGTCCGGGAATCCCCGGCGGAGTCCCGTTCGGCGTCGCCAGGTAGGCCTCGTTGAACCGTGCGAACCGGATCGACTCGTACGGCGAAGCCACGCCGGCCTCGTAGAACAGAGCGGCCTGGTCATCCGGGAGCTCGACCATGTCGGAGTAGGCACTCGGACCCCACCAGAAGACCTTGCCCTGCTGCCATTTGTCCCACGACCGCGCCTCGTCGTACGAGGACCGGATCGTCATCGCCTCGCGCGAGGCAGGGTTGGCAGGCGCCGAGAACAGCAGGCGGTTCCGCTTGTCTCCCTCGTTCCGCGCGGTCAAGCGCAGCAGGGAGCCTTGGACGTCGGGCATCGCGAGTGAAGGCAAGGCTTTGAAGGGGGCATCCCAGCTGTCGCCGCCGTCGCTGCTGATCGCGCTCGCGCGGCTGCCGACGTCGGTCCCGCGTTCGCGGGCGAGCGCGTAGATCCGGCCGTCGGTGAGCTCGACCACGGTGACTTCCTGGGCGATCACCTTGCCGTCGTCGCGGGAGGTGTTCGCGCCGATGTGCCAGGTCAGACCGCCGTCGTCGCTGTAGAGCAGGTGGGTGCCGTAGGTGTGCGGGCCGACCCGATCCCAGCTCTCCCAGCCCGCGGCGACGACCAGCCGACCGGCGTGCTTGCCGTGCTCGAGCTGGATGCCGTGCATCGGGCCGGTCGCGTACCAGAAGTTCCACGCCGGGAGCTTCGCGTCGGTCAGTTCGCGGTCCGCGGTCCAGGTCACGCCGTCGTCGTCGCTGGTCTGGACGTAGGGAGTCCGCTCGCAACCGTTCGGGCACGGGGCGGACGAGTTGTGGGTGCTGATCAGCGCGATTCGGCCCGTCTTCGCGTCGACGACCGGGGACGGGTTGCCATGCGTTTCGCCGTTGCCCTGGGAGATGACCTGGAGCGGTCCCCAGGTCTTGCCGTCGTCGGTGGACCGCTTCAGGACGAGGTCGATGTCGCCGTCGTCACCACAGTCGGCGACGCGTCCCTCGGCGAAGGCGAGCAGCGTCCCATTGGTGGAGCGCACGATCGCCGGGATCC
Organism: Kribbella sp. NPDC055071; assembly: GCF_053608045.1. NCBI lineage: Bacteria > Bacillati > Actinomycetota > Actinomycetes > Propionibacteriales > Kribbellaceae > Kribbella > Kribbella sp. NPDC055071. The sequence continues at coordinate 262,225 of NZ_JBSGUS010000010.1, read as the reverse complement.
GGAAGCAGAAGTACCCCTCGGTCTTCTGCTGGAACAACACGGTGTCGTCGACGAACGGCGTGGTCCCCGGCGTGCCTGTCTGCGCTGCGGCCTGGGCGGCAGGTGGTTCGGCCGGGGCAGGTCGGGCGGTGGCGGCCGGCGTACCGGCGAACGTCGCCGCCAGGGCGCCGACCGCCACCGCGGCGATGACGGCCGAGCGGCAGGACGTGGTTCTGCGAGGGCGGAGGATCATGTGTCTCTCCATGGTCGAAGGAGGAGTCGGACCGGAGAACATAGGACGTGGGATGTCCAACGTCAAGATAATGATCCGGCAGCCTTTCGGCAAGGGGTCGGCTGGGTGCCTCAAATCGAGACAGTTGGGGTGGGGCTGCGGGCCTAGCGTTGTGACGCCGGAATCGGCCGAGAGGAGCTTGCGATGACAACCATCGACGCTGGTGCCCAGAGTGTTCAAGAGGCTCAACATGCTGCGGAGGTCGCGGTCCCGGCCGCGACAGGGGATCCGGCCATGATCGGGCTGCCGAGTTTCATCGTGGGATCGGTCGCGCTCGGGCTGGTCCTGGTCGGGTACGTGTCAGCGGCGGGCGTCGGCGCCTCGCTTCCGCTGATCGTCGCGGCGACAGGACTCGGACTGCTGGTTGCGGCGATCTGGGCGGCGGCGCTCGGGCAGAGTGCGGTGGCTGGGGTCTTCGCCATCTTCGCCGGGTTCTGGCTGAGTTACGCGATGCTCGTGCTCGGGCTGACGCACAACTGGTTCGCCATCGCCGCCGGGGATGCCCTGCACACACAGGGCTTGTTCGTGATCTCCTGGCTCGTCGTGGTCGGGATGCTGACGTTGGGCACGCTGCGCCTGCCGGTTGCCTACACCGTGCTCTTCGCGCTGATCGAGATTGCCCTGGTGTTGGTCTTGATCGGCACGCTGCAACAGTCGGCCGGCACGCTGAAGGTCGGCGGGGTCGTGGTGTTCATCTTCGCCGCGGTGGGTGTCTACCTGTTCTTCAGTTCCGCATCGCAGGCGACCGGCGGCAAGGCGCTTCCGCTCGGACAGCCCTTAGTTCGCTAGGAGACGCAAGCCCAGGATGAACGCGAGGCCGTTCGGGGTTCCGACGCCGGTCATGGTGTCGTAGCCCTTCGCGGTCACCTGTGTGGTGTCGGCGTGGTCCTGGGCGTCGAACATATCGATGCTCGCAGTGTCGGTCCCGTCGGCCGGCGTGTAAGCGGCACGGTTCAAGGGCGGAGTGGCCGCGTCGACCGGGAGTACGTCGTGGAACGCCCGAGTCCCGTGGAGGCGGTAGAAGAGCGGATTGGCGAACCCGAAGCTCGACCGCCGACCCTGCTGGGCGCCGGCCACCAAGCCGGCGACCAGCGGGGCGGCCAGGCTCGTCCCCGCGTTGACCTGGGTCTGGTAACCACTCGGATTGCCGTTGTCATCCAGGGTCGTGTAGCCCGTCAGCATGCCCGTGTCGATGTCGCCGACGGCAGCGACGTCAGGTATCGCCCGGTTGACGAGCGTCCGGTGGCCGACCCGGATGTGCGACATCGACGCCGGTACGACGCCCTTCTGGTACGCGGGCTGCGGATACACCTCACTCGTCCCGCCGCCGGCCGCAGCGCCGATACCGAGGTCACTCCACTTGCCCTCGTCGAGGGTCGCGGTGTTGTTCGACCAGCCGGTCTCGAATACGCGATTACCCCGCTTGCCCAGTCCAAGCGTCGTACCGCCGACGGCCGTGACGAACGGATCCGAGGCGGTCAGCGTCGGGCCGGTGGTGTCGCCGGACGAGAAGTACAGGCCGACACCCTCGGCGGCCGCCCGGACGGCGATCGCATGCACGGTCTTCGGGGGCAGTTCGCCGATCGGGATCTGCCACGAGTTGGACACGATCGAGGCACTCGGCCGGTGACCGTCCCCGACCAGTACGGCGAGAGTCGCGTTCAGCAACCCCTGATCCTCGTCGCAACCCCCGCCGACGACCATCAGCTGGTTGGCGTCGGGAGCCATGGCGTAGACCGCCTCGGAATCCATCTCTGCTTCGTCGTTGTACCGATCCGCGGACCGCGTGCTCTCCGCGCACGAGCCGCCTGGGACCTGAATCTCCTTGTGCTGCCCGGGTTTCGGCGCCGGAAGGTGATTCCGCCGCGCGTACTCGCGCAGCGTCCGCAGCATCGCGTTAGGAGCCTCGCTCTCGGTCAACGCGACCGTCTGCCCCTTGCCGGTGAACGCCCACGACGCGCCGTAGGCAGCGCGCAACTGCCGCGCGGAGTACCCACAGATCGGGAGCGAGGCTTTCGACAGTCCCCGGTACGACGGTTTGACGGTCTGCACGTGTTGCGCCCAGTACTCGGAGCACGTGGGCTGTGCGGCCTTCGTCGTACGGGCTGCCGCGGAGTAGTGGTCTCCTAGCCCGGTCACCCCGAGGATCTCCGGCTTGAGCTCCGCATCGGCAACGGACCGCACCTTCGACACCGGTCCGGACGCCGAGACGTAGTCGCGGGCGCTACTGATCTGTACGTCGCTCAGTCCGCTGCCCGACAGCCAGTCCGTCACCGTCTTGGCCTGATCGGCGGACGGTCCGAAGCGGGCCGTGTACGCGTTCGGACTCAAGTAGTGGTGGAACGACGGGTCGCCCGGAGTGGAGACCGCGGTAGCGAACCGCTCGGCGGCAGCCAGGTCCGGCTTCAGCCACACCTGGATGGATGCCCGTTCCTCAGGCAACGCTTGGGCTCCGGGCACCCCGAGAGCTGCAATCGCACACCCGGCAAGGACAACAGCGGTCCGGCGCAAGACTCCTCCAACAACCAGTAGCGACTCGGTCACTTTACGCTGGCGTCAGTGGGGTCTTGAGCTATTTGACGGCGAGTTCGCCGAGCTCGGACCAGTCGTCCTGCGGAAGCTTGAAGTTGACGATGCGGGGCGTCTCCACCAAGTGCGGGGGCAGGTCCTGTTGGGCAGCTTTGAAGTGGTCCGAGGTGACGTGCGCCGTGGCGCCGTCGTCGTCGGCGAACGCCTCCACCAGGACGTACTCGTTCGGGTCGTCCAGGGAGCGGGACCAGTCGAACCACAGGCAGCCGGCCTCACCGCGGGTCGCGGTGGTGAAGTCGGCGGTGATGGACGGCCAGTCGTCGGCGGACTCGGGCTTCACGCGGAACTTCGCGGTAATGAAGATCATGCACAGCAATTTATCGCAGCCCTCAGCCGTCCCGGCGGTCTCAATACGAGACCCGCACCTCGAGACCGAGATGGTCACTCAGATCCCCTAGCGTGAAGGTCAGGGTTGCTGTTTCGACCGCGAGTGCCGGATCGGACAGCAGCAGGAAGTCGATGCAGTGCGGTGTCTTGCCGGCCGGTAGGTACGACTGATGGAACGTCGGTGGGCAGGTTGGTCCAAAGGCGTCGATCAGACCGGTCGCGGTGATGAAGTCGTTGTAGAGCGTGCTGTCGCGGGCGACGTTGAAATCGCCGGAAACGATGGTCGGACCGGGGATCTGGGCGATCCGGCCGGCCAAGGCGGTCAGCTGCGAAAGGTGCATCGCGTGATGGCGATTGGTCTCGGACCAGTCGCCGTCGCGGTTCGCGGTCAGGTGGGTGTTGAGGATGGTGAGGTCGCCGTAGGACGTGGTCAGCATGCCCTTCACGGTTCCGGGAAACCGGCGATAGCTCACCTCGACGTGTGGTCGACGCGAGAGCGTCAGTAGACCGCCGCGCATCCTGTAGCTGTGGTGACGGTACGACGGCATCGCGCGGAGCAACCGGCGTAAGTGGTAGTACGTCAGCACCTCTTGCAGATTGACGACATCGGCGCTCGAGGCCTCGAAGGCCGCACCGATCGCCGCGTATCGAGCGTTCAGGTGGGAGCCGAACACCGGGGTCCCGCGCGTGTTCAGCGAGGCAACCGTCAGCTGCGCCATACCTAGCGGAGGGTGAAGCCGAGGCCCACCGGGTCGCGGGGATCAAGGGTGAACGTGGCGGTGCCGGTGCGGTACGCGGTACCGGCGACCTCGGTGATGATGCCCTCGGCAACTTCTTCGACCACCCGGCCGGAGAACGTGGTCCCGACGATGGAGTCGTGCCGCAGCACCTCGCCCATTCCCAGTCGGCCCTCGTCGTACAGGAGGGCGAGGCGAGCCGACGTACCGGAGCCGCAGGGGGAGCGGTCGGCTTCACCGTCGGCGAAGATGGCGACGTTGCGCTGATGCGCCGGACCGAGCTCGTCGTACAGAATTGTCCCGTACAGGCCGCTCAGCCGGGGATCGGTTGGATGGACCGCGCGCGAGTCGAGTGCCCACTTGATCTCGCGGCCCACCGCCACGAGGTCGCGGTAACAGGACGGCGTCACCGACAGACCCACGGAAGCGGCCGGGACCGAGGCGTAGAAGGCGCCACCGAAGCTGAGGTCGGCGAGCACCTCACCTCGCGAGGTCGACACCGCCACGCCGCGATCCAGGACGTACGACGCAACGTTGCGGAAGGCAACGCCCGTCACGACACCACCGGAACAGGTGACCCGGGCAACGACCCGCCCGGACGGTACGTCGATGACCACCTCGGTATCACCATCGGCCGCAGCCGGAACCAATCCGGTCTCCACCGCCCACGTCCCCAACGCGATGATCCCGTGCCCACACGCCGTCGAGTAGCCGTCCTTGTGCCAGAACAGTACGCCGAAGTCCGCGCCGTCATCGTTGCCCGGAACAACAAACCCGCCATACATGTCCGCGTGCCCCCGGGGCTCCTGCACGAGCAACTGCCGGACCGCGTCGACCGACTGCGACGACTGGGCAAACACCCGCCGCTCCGGCACCGTCGTACCCGGAACGTCCACCGACGTGACGATCCGGAAAGGTTCTCCGGCGGTGTGATAGTCGACAACGTCTACTTTCATGACTGAGCAAGTCCCAGATAGGTCAGTACGGCGAGCACCCGGCGGTTGCTCGTGTCGTCATCGGCGAGGCCGAGCTTGCCGAACAACGAGGTCGTGTACTTGCTGATCGCACTCTCGCTCAGGTACAACCGCTCCCGGATCGCCTGATTGGACAAGCCCTCGGCCATCAACCCGAGGACATCGCGTTCCCGCTCCGTCAGACGGTCGAGGCGCTTGTTCGACGAACCGCTGGAGAGGAGTTTGGAGATCACGGCCGGATCCATGGCGGTCCCGCCGGCCGCGACCCGTTCGAGGGCGTCGATGAACTGATCGGCCTCGAACACGCTCTCCTTGAGCAGATAGCCGACCCCGCTCGCGCCGTCGGTCAACAGCTCGCGTGCATAGAGCTGCTCGACATGCTGCGACAGGATGAGCACCGGCAGCCCAGGCACCTCGCGGCGCGCGGCAAGTGCGGCCCGCAATCCCTCGTCGGACTGCGTCGGCGGCATCCGCACGTCGATCACCGACACGTCCGGCCGGTGCATGAGCAGCGCGGCCAGCGTCTCCGGTCCGGTGGCCGCCGTCGCCACGATCTCGTGACCGTAGGCCTCGATCAGGCGGACCATCCCGTCCCGGAGCAGGTAGAGGTCTTCGGCTACAAGGATTCGCATGGCACCGTCATCCTCGCACGCGTCGGCCCATCCGCCGGGCTACTGAGCTCCAGGCTGCCGTCGAACGCCGCCAACCGCCGGCGAAGACCGGCGAGCCCGCCACCCGCATCCGCGGACGCACCACCCTTCCCGTCGTCCGAGACGTCGACCACGACCGCTGTCTCGTCCATCGCGATCGCGATGGTGGCGTGTGTCGCCTCGGCGTGCTTGACCGCGTTGGTCAGCAGCTCCGCGATCCCGAAGTACAGCGCGGACTCGATCGGCGGATCCAGCCGCAGCTCATGCTCGGCGGTGACGGCCGTCTCGAGCGGGCTGTCCATCGCCAACGCCCGTACGGCGTCCGCCAACCCACGCTCGTTCAATACCGGCGGGTTGATGCCGCGGACCAGCTCGCGCAACTCGGACAGCGAGGTCGCGGCGCCAAGCCGCGCATCCCGAAGCAGCTCCTTGGCCGCCTTTGGATCGGTCTCCATCAGCTTCTCCGCCGTCGCCAGCGACAGCCCGAGCACGACCAGCCGCGCCTGGGCGCCGTCGTGCAGATCCCGCTCGATCCGGCGGATCTCCGCAGCCTGTGCAATGGTCGCGTCGGCCCGTTGCGCGGTCAGCTCCTGGACGCGGTCGGCGAGCGCCATCGACGGCGTAGGCCGCAGGAACCGCACGGCGATAGGCGGAAAGACCCGCCACGCGTACGGCAAACTCGCGACCGTCACCACCAAGCCGACGACCCACAGCAAAGGCATCGACCGAGCGAACCCCACGACCGCAACCGCCACTCCAGCCAGCGGAATCGCGGCGGCCGGCCCGGCCGTGACCGCGAGTACCAATGCGAAACGCAGATCCCGCCAGTTCGCCGGATCCCTCCAGCGGACCCGCATGATCAGGTCCCTCTCCGCGTCCCGCCGACTGCGCTCGTACGAGTATCCGTTCCACCAGTAGCCGGTGGACAACTGCGTGACCGTCCCGCGCTCGCGATAGTCGGCCGGAATCACCACGTCCGTCCAGCGAGCGACCAGTGAGCGGGCCATCCGGCAGACCGGCCGGACCAGCAGCAGCGAGCCGATGCAAGCCCACACCAGGGGCGCAAGCCACGTCCACGGGTTCTTCCACCAGATCGCTATCAGTACGGCGGTAGCCCATACGGCCGGGACCGCCATGCTGACGAACAGGACAGCGCAGGCCCGAACGAGCCCCACACCCACACTCTTGACCCAGGCCATCGGACACCCCTCTGATTACGGTTGGTGATTCCACTCTGCAGCACCCGAGCCGCGAAATCGCCCCGTTCGGCACCGAAGGGGGGCTAGCCCCACCCAACCGTGCGGCTGGGCCCATACTGCGTCGTTCTGAGCGCTTTTAGCGTTGCAGACATGGCATTCACGATGGATTCAACCACCAGCACGACCAAGGCCCGACTGTGGTTCGTGGACAACCTGCGGGTCGTCCTGATCTCGCTCGTGGTCCTGCACCACCTCGCCGGCGTCTACAGCGGGATGCCGGTTTGGTACTACACAGAGCGACCGACGAGCGGAGCGGTCGGCCTGGGACTGTCGGTCTTCCTGCTACTGAACCAGTCCTGGTTCATGGGCGCATTCTTCCTGCTCTCGGGCTACTTCTCGCCGGCGTCCTACGACCGCAAGGGTCCGCGCGCGTTCCTTCGCGACCGCTTCGTCCGACTCGGCGTCCCGCTCGTGGTCTTCTACTTCGTGCTGAATCCGATCCTCTACCTCGGCACCGGCATCAACTACCTGCAGAGCATCGGCAGCGGGCCACTCTGGTTCGCGCTCGCGCTGCTGGCCTTCGACACGTCGTACGCCGGCTACCGGCAGCTGACCCGCAGTCCGCGTCCACAGACCCCTCAACCGCTCAGATTCCGCGCAGTGATCCCCTTCGTGGCCGGACTGGCCGTGGTGACCTACGCAGTGCGAATTGTCATCCCGATGGGTCTGTCCGTTCCGGTCATCGACTTCCCGACGAGCGCCTACCTACCGGAGTACGTGAGCTTCTTCGTCCTGGGGATGGTTGCGTACCGGCGTGGTTGGTTCACTGCCACCTCGGCGCGGCTGGGCAAACTGGGACTAGTGCTCGCTCTTGGTGCCACTGTGGTGTTTCTGCCGCTCGCACTGACTGTTGGCGGGTCGTGGAGCGGCTACGGCACGCTGGGCTCGCTGTTCTACGCACTCTGGGATTCCTGCTTCGCGGTCGGCCTGGTGCTCGCACTACTCACGCTCTTCCGCCGTCGCTTCAACTCTCCGAGCCGTCTGTCCGGTCGGGTCTTCACGGTCTACGTAATCCACGCACTGGTCGTGACCGCGTTCGCGCGCCTGCTCGGCGACGTGGGCCTGCCCTCGCTGGTCAAGGTCACGCTCGGGGCTCTCGTCGTACTGCCTGCTTGCTTCTTGCTCGCCGAACCGATCCGGAAGCTTCCCGGTGTCCGGCGGGTGCTGTGAGGTCAGGCGGCTTGCCGGTTCTGAGCGGCCCACAGGGAACGGCGCAGCTTGGCCTTGTCCGGGTAACCGGCCGCGTGACCGATCTCGTAGACGTCGTGGCTGCGCATGTTGACCATGCCTGCAACGAACCAGACCGGGCTGCCCTCGGCCAACATGGTGACGATCATCGTCTTGGTGGTGTTCTCAACCGTGTTCATTCTGACCCTCTCCCTTGGTAGCTCTTACTGATACGTCGGATCAGGACGGCCGGAATCGACACCGCAAGACAGTATTTTTGGACCGGTGACGATCACCCCGAGCGACCCGTACGCCGCCTACTCCGCCCTCCGCGAATCCGGCCCGGTCCACCGGATCAAGGGGCCCGACGGCGGCGCCGCCTGGCTCGTGACGCGGTACGACGACGTCCGCCGGGCACTCACGGATCCACGGCTGTCGGTCGACAAGAGCCACGCACTGCCCGGCAACTACCGCGGTCTGAGCCTCCCGCCCGCACTGGACGCCAACCTCCTGAACATGGACCCGCCCGACCACACCCGCATCCGCTCCCTGGTCACCCGAGCGTTCACAGCGGGACGCGTAGACGCACTGGCCGATCCCATTCGTCGTACGGCGGACGCCCTGCTGGAGTCCGTCGTACGACGAGGCACGGCCGACCTGATCGCCGACTACGCCGGTCCGCTGCCGATGACCGTGATCTGCGACCTGCTCGGCGTACCTGAGGAGATCCGGACCAACTTCAAGGCCTGGACCGACACACTGCTCGCGCCGCCGGGTCCGGAGGACGCGCGGGCTGCGATCGGCGCGATGCTGCAGTTCTTCGCGCGGTTGATCGCCAGCAAGCGGGCCGAGCCCGGAGACGATCTGGTCAGCGATCTGATCGCGGTGCGGGACGACGGCGACCGGCTGACCGACGACGAGCTGACCTCACTGGTGTTCCTGATCCTGTTCGCCGGCTACGAGAACGTCGCCTATCAGATCGGCAATGCGACACTCGCGCTGCTCGAGGACCGGAGTCTGTGGGAGCGGTTGCAGGCAGACCGGTCGTTGCTGCCGGCCGCGGTCGACGAGTTGCTGCGGTACGACGGGCCCGCACCGCTCGCGATCCGGCGCTTCCCGCTCGAGGACCTGGAGATCGGCGGCGTGGTGATCCCGGCCGGGGAGACCGTCATGCTCGGGCTGGCCTCGGCGAACCGCGATGCGGACCGATTCCCGGATCCGGAGCGCATTGACTTCGATCGTGCGGGCGGCGGGCATCTCGCGCTGGGACACGGGATTCACTACTGCATCGGCGCGCCACTGGCCCGCTTGGAACTCACGATCGCGCTCGATGGCTTGCTCGATCACGCGCCCTCGTTGGCCCTCGCCGTGCCGCGGTCCGAGCTCCGCTACCGGGACACGATCCGCACTCGCGGCCTGGTCGAGCTACCCGTCGTCCTGTGAAAACCTTGTGAAAACGAAGCGCCCCGGTCAATGACCAGGGCGCTTGTCCGTGTGGGTCCCGGGGGGAGTGGGACCTCCACACGTTGGGGGGACTTTGACGTTAACTCGACCGAGGGGTCACCCCTGTGGCTATTCAATCTCCTTCGAATAGCTTTTCGGCGGGCGGCGCGAAACCTGCGCTCAACGGCTGGTCCTGCGCCGGTACAGCATTGTCGCCAGCGCGAACGAGAACAGGAGCAGACCACAACACCACGCGAGCGCGATCCAGCCGTTGGTGCCCATCGGTGTTCCGATCAACAGGCTGCGGACAGTCTCGATCACCGGCGTGATCGGCTGGTGTTCGCTGATCGGACGCAGCCACGCCGGCATCGTCTCGGGCTGGACGAACGCGCTGCTCAAGTACGGCACGAACAGCATGAAGAAGCCCATGGTGCCGGCGGACTCGACCGACTTGGCGATCGCACCGAGACCGGCCGCGAGCCAGGACAACGCCAGAACGTAGAGCAACAGCAAGCCGATCGTGGCGAGCCAGTCGACCACGCCACCGACCGGGCGGAACCCCATCGCCAGCGCGGCCACGATTACTAGTGCCGTCGATGCCGCGTTCCGGGTGACGCTCGCGGTGACGTGGCCTGTCAGTACGGCGAAACTCCGGATCGGCAGTGTTCGCAGCCGATCGATCATCCCGGTGTTCATGTCGTCGGCGACGGCCATCGCCGTGGAGGCTGCGCCGTACCCGGTGGTGAGCAACAAGATTCCCGGTACGACGTAGTTGATGTACTCGGTGCCTGTGGTGATCGCGCCGCCGAACACGTAGACGAACAGCGCCATCATCATCAACGGCAGCAGGATCGAGGCGAACAACGTCTCGACGTTGCGCCGCGCGAGCCGGATGCTGCGATCCACCATCGTGACCGCATCGGACAGTGCGTGTGCCATGAGCCGTCTCCTAAGCCGTCAGCGCGAGAAATACGTCGTCGAGAGTCGGGCGGTGTGATGACACCCGCTCGGGCTCCACACCGTTGTCGCGCAGGACGTCGAGCACGTGATGCAGGTGCGCCGCCGTACCGTCCGACGGAAGGCCGAGCACCAGGCCGCCGGTCTGCTGCGAGTTGTCCAGTACGCCGGTTGCCTTGAGCAACTCTGGTTCGGTGGCGAAGTGCAACTCGATGCGTTCGCCGCCGACCTGGGCTTTGAGGGCGTCCGCTGTGCCGTTGGCAACGATCGTGCCGTGATCGAGTAGCACGATGCGGTCGGCGAGCCGGTCCGCCTCCTCCAGATACTGCGTGGTCAGCAGGATCGTGGTGCCGTCCCGGACCAGGTCGCCGATCGCGTCCCACATCGTCGATCGACTCGTCGGGTCCAGGCCGGTGGTCGGCTCGTCCAGGAAGATCACCCGCGGCCGCGCGATCAGGCTCATCGCCAGGTCGAGCCGCCGCCGCATCCCACCCGAGTAGGTCTTCACCCGGCGATCCATCGCGTCGGTCAGTCCGAACTGCTCAAGCAGTTCACCGGTCCGGCGTCGGGCCGCGGGTCGGTCCAGGTGCATCAGCCGGCCGACCATCACCAGGTTCTCCCGACCGGTCTGGTTCTCGTCGACCGCGGCGTACTGCCCGGTCAGGCTGATGACTTCGCGGACCCGGGCCGGCGCGCGGAGTACGTCGTACCCGGCGATCGTGGCCTGGCCGGCGTCCGGTCTGGTCAGCGTGGTCAGGATCCGCACGATGGTGGTCTTGCCGGCGCCGTTCGGGCCGAGCAGCGCGAGCACGGATCCCTCGCGGACCTGCAGGTCGACGCCGGTCAGCACCTCGGTCGGGCCGAACGACTTCTGCAGCCCGGTTGCCTCGACGATCATGATCCCCTCCTTACTGCGTATTAGATACGCTAAATAGCGTAACAGATACGCAGTATCGGTTGGCAAGCCCTAGACTGAGCCGGTGAGCTACGACGAGGTGCCGGCTGAGCTGCCCGCGGACGTTGCGCTGATGTGGCGGTTGCAGGAGGCGCCACGGCGGCGCGGGCCGAAGCCGTCGCTGACGCTGGACGACATCGTCCGGGCCGCGATCGCGATCGCCGACGAGGAGAACGACCTGGCCGCGGTCTCGATGGCGCGCGTGGCGGAGCGGCTGGGCAACTCGACGATGGCGCTCTACCGGCATGTGAAGAGCAAGGACGAGCTGCTCGTGCTGATGTCCGATGCCGCGATCCAACGCCCGCAGCCTTTGCCTTCGGACGGCGACTGGCGGGTCGGGCTGACGTTCTGGACGCGGAGCGTGATGGCCGAGATCCGCAAGCATCGGTGGTACGCGAAGCTCCCGATCTCCGGTCCGCCCGCCGGTCCGAACAATCTCGCCTGGTTCGACTCCGCCCTCGGCGCGCTGACGGACACCGGCCTGCCGGAGGAGGCGAAGGTCGGTGTGGTGATGGGGTTGATGACGTATGTGCAGGGACAGATCCGGGTCGCGTCCGACCTCGCGGCCGGGTACGGCGAGAACCCGGCCGCGTTCCGGCAGTTCGGTGCGACCCTTGCGCGCGTGGTCGATCCGCGCGTGTATCCGTCGGTCGCCCGGTTGATGGCGTCCGGAGTCTTCGACGAGCCGGTGACCTACGAGGAAGACAACCAGGAGGACTTCGACTTCGGCCTCGAGCTCTACCTGGACGGCGTCGCCGGCTTCATCGCCCGGGTTGCTCGGCCCAGCTGATTGCCGGAGCTCCAGGCCATCACAATCCACTCGCCGGATGGGCTTCAGGCGTGATGGCTGCGGTCGGTGGTGATTGTGATGGTCTGGGGATCCGTGCCTCGGCGGACGTCCACCACTCATCAACCGCGGATCGTGTGCCTGCTGGACGGGTGCTTGGGCGCTGGCCGGTGTTGTTGGTGAGTGGCGCAGGTCCGCCGGCCTTTGCACCTCCCCGACCCGTGACGGACTTCCTCTGCCAAGGCGCCCTTAGGTACGTACGAGGTCGCTTTCGTGCTGGTGGTGGACCAAGCGGCGGGCGATGGATCCGGTGGCTTCGAGTTGGAGGGTGCGGGGCGCCTCGGGGAGGCGGAAGCCGAGTGCGGTGAGAGTGTCGAGGCAGCGGGCGGATCCGAGGATCGCCCAGCCGTGCCGGGTGTCCGGATCGAGGGTCAGGTCTTCGGCGAGTACAAGGTCGTCGCCGATCCAGGCGCGGGTGGTCGTGTGCAGGGTGCCGCCGACTTCGCCGTACCGGCCGAGTACGAGTGACTCGCGGAGTTCCGCCGTACAGCCTGGGGCGAGGTGGGTGGTCGTCGAGCGGGTGACGTTGGCGTCGGCGGAGACGACGAACGGTTCGCCGTACCAGTGCAGGCTCGCGCCGTCGGTCAGCCGGATGTCGACGTCCCAGCGCGCCGACCCTCCGCGCATCCCGTACGCGACGGTGCCGGCGGTCTCGATGATCTCGAGCCGCACTGGTCCCGCAGCCACGATCTCGATGTGCACCTGATCGCCGGCGAGCAAAAGCGCGCCTGCGGCAACTAAAGCGATCCGCACGACGCCTTGTGCCGCAGGCAATCGGCGTGGTGAGAGGAGGTCGGTGCTCAGTACGCACCGATCGCGGACCGGATCCGCGGTGACCTCAATGCGCGTGGACATGAGTGATCAGCTGCCCGTCCTCGCCGACATGCGTGTGCGGTGCCATCGGACCGGGATCGACCGGGGTGTGGTCGCCACCGTGGACGATTCTGGTCATGCCGACGACCCAGTCCTTCAGCTGGGCGACGGACTGCGGGTCCGTGCGGGAGAGCGCCAGTACCGGCTTCCCGTTGCGGGCAGCCTCGGCGTCCTTCACCATCTGGTCGACGTCCACCCCGACGTACGGCGCGAGGTCGGTCTTGTTGACCACGAGCAGGTCCGCGCGCGCGATCCCCGGACCGCCCTTGCGCGCGACGTCGCCGCCACCCGCGACGTCGAGGACGAAGATCTGCGCGTCCACGAGGGCGGGGGAGAAGGTCGCGGTCAGGTTGTCGCCGCCGGATTCGACGAGTACGACGTCGAGCGGCGCGAAGTCCCGTTCGAGGTCTTCGACGGCGATCAGGTTCGGCGTCACGTCGTCGCGGATCGCGGTGTGCGGGCAGGCGCCGGTCTCGACGGCGCGGATCCGTTCCGGATCCAGGACGCCGGCCGCGCGCAGCAACCGGGCGTCCTCGTCGGTGTAGATGTCGTTGGTGATCACGCCGATCTGGAGCTCGGCGGCCAGTTCGCGGCAGACGGTCGCGATCAGCGAACTCTTCCCCGTGCCGACCGGGCCGGCGACGCCGAGGCGGAACGAACGCGTCTTCTCAGGCATGGAACAACCTCATTCTCTGGATCGAATGGTCGTGGGCGAACAGGTCGATCAGGGGTGCGCCGTTCGCGGGAATCTTCTCGAGCTCCGTCAGCGGCGCGACCTCGGTCACGAGCTGCTCGATGTCGTCGCTGATCGACGCCACCCAGCTGGCCGCGTCGGCGGGGTCTACCGGGAGCAGCTTGAGTGATGCGGACACGACTGTCTGGACGTCGTCGTACGCGACAACTCGGGCGACTTGCTCGGCCGACAGCGCGTTGACCGCTCCGATGACGCCGACCACGATCGGCCGCGGAATCTCGGTGTCCGGCGCCAGATGTTTCAGGACCTCTGGCCAAACCCGCGCGGCCAGGCGCAAATACGCCCGGCCTTGTCGCCGAGACACGCCACGCAACACATCGCTAGGGGTCCGAGCAGCCCACGCCGCCTCCACCATCCCCACGTTCTGCGCCGCCCCGGCTCGTCCTCCGAGTCGTGGATCGAGGTTCGGTACGGCCGGATTTTCGAGTCGCGATCCACGACTCGACGTACCGGCCCCGGACCAATCCGCACGACTCGATGGGGCAGTGTTGGTGAGGGTGACGTGGCGAGCCAGGACGGCGACGGCGGCCTCGACGCGGGTGACGGTGCGCAGACGATCGCGGGCGTACGTCGGAACCTCCGCGAGTTGCTTGCCCTCGGCACCCAACCCGGCCCGGACGGCCGGCTCCAATCCGGCGGACTGCGTGTGCCCGCCGGTCGGCAACCTCGCGTCCGCCAGCATCAGCGCGACCACCTCGGCGCTGGACATCAGAACATCGCATAGAGCTGGGCCAGCGGCAGAACCTCCGCCGGCGCGGGCTCAACCAGGTCCCCGTCGACCTCGATCGCGAATGTCTCCGGATCGATGTCGATCGACGGCAACGCACTGTTGTTCTTCATGTCCGCCTTGCCGATCTCGCGCGTCGGCCGTACGCCCAGCAGCCGCCGACGCAGGCCGAGCCGTTCGGCCAGCCCATCGTCCAACGCTGCCGGAGAGACGAACGTGAACGAGAGGTCGGCCCCGATCGCGTCCCCGAACGCAGGTCGCATCAACACCGGCTGCGGGGTCGGGATCGACGCGTTCGGATCACCGAGCGCTGCCCACGCGATCGCGCCGCCCTTGATCACCAGGCTCGGCCGCACCCCGAAGTACCGCGGATCCCACACCGTCAGGTCCGCCAGCTTCCCGACCTCGACGGACCCGACCTCGTGATCGATGCCGTGGGCAACCGCTGGGTTGATGGTGTACTTCGCGACGTACCGCCGTACCCGCTCGTTGTCGGCCGGAAGACCGCCGTCGAGCGCGCCACGCCGGTTCTTCATCACGTGCGCGACCTGCCAGGTCCGCGTGATCACCTCGCCGATCCGGCCCATCGCCTGCGCATCCGACGAGGTGACCGAGAGCGCACCGAGGTCGTGCAGGATGTCCTCGGCCGCGATCGTCGTCGCCCGGATCCGCGACTCGGCGAAGGCGAGGTCCTCGGGAACGTCCGGGCTCAGGTGGTGGCAGACCATCAACATGTCGAGGTGTTCGGCGACTGTGTTCACGGTGTGGGGGAGCGTCGGGTTCGTCGAGCCGGGGATGACATGCGGGTACGACGCGATCGACAGGATGTCCGGCGCGTGGCCGCCGCCCGCGCCCTCGACGTGGAACGCGTGGATCCCGCGACCGGCGATCGCGCCCAGGGTGGACTCGACGTACCCGGCCTCGTTGAGGCTGTCCGCGTGCAGGGCCACCTGAAGACCCCACTCGTCGGCGGCCCGCAGCGCGGAGTCGATCGCGGCCGGCGTCGAACCCCAGTCCTCGTGGACTTTGTACCCGGCCGCGCCCGCGAGTGCCTGCTCGGCGAGGGCCTCCGCACTGACCGTGTTCCCCTTGCCGAGCAGGAGGATGTTGAGTGGGAGATGGTCGAGGCTTCGATGCAGTTTCTCCAGGTGCCACGCGCCAGGGGTGACGGTAGTTGCCTTCGACCCCTCACTCGGCCCGGTCCCGCCGCCGACGATCGTGGTGATCCCGGTCGCCAGCGCCTCGTGTAGTTGGGACGGGGAGAGCAGGTGCACGTGGGAGTCGATCGCACCCGCGGTGAGGATCCGGCCCTCACCCGCGATCACGTCCGTCGACGGGCCGATCCGGAGATCCGGGTGTACGCCGTCCGCGATGTCCGGATTCCCCGCCCGCCCGAGCGCGACGATCCGCCCGTCCCGGATCCCGACGTCGGCGCGCACGATGCCCCACCAGTCGACCACGAGCACGTTCGTGATGACCGTGTCCGGGGCACCCTCCGCGCGGGTCGTCGTACCTTGCGCCATCGACTCCCGGATCGACTTCCCCCCGCCGAACACAACCTCCTCCCCACCGACGGTGAGGTCCTGCTCCACCTCAACCCACAGGTCGGTGTCGGCCAGGCGCACCTGATCGCCCACGGTCGGCCCGTACAGCGCGGCGTAGGCGGCCCGCGAGATCTCAACCACGATCCACCTCGCTGGGGGAGTCCGGCTTCACCTGGATGCCCGGCACCAGCCGGTTGCCCTTCAAGGCAACCAGGTTCACCTCGCGGGAGGCGCCTGGTTCGAACCGTTGGGACGTGCCGGACGGGACGTCCAGCCGGAAGCCTTGTGCGGCTTCACGGTCGAACGACAGGGCGGTGTTCGCATCCGGTAGATGCAGGTGCGAGCCGATCTGGATCGGCCGATCTCCGGTGTTCACGATCACCAGTCGTAAACGTTCGTCGTCCGAGCGGTCGGCGTTCAGGACGATGGTGCCCGGTGCGGTGCGAATCGCCCCTGGGCCGGGGGTGCCGGATTGCGCCCCCTGACCTTCATTGCTAAGTCTATCGTCGCCAGGCATCGGATCCGCCTTCAGATTATCGGGTTGTGGATAGTGACGAGTTTGCGGCCGTCCGGGAAGGTTGCTTCGACCTGCACGTCGTGCAGGAGCTCGGCGACGCCCGGCATCACCTGATCCCGAGTCAGGACTGTCCGTCCGGACTCCATCAGGTCGGCGACGCGGGCGCCTTCGCGGGCTCGCTCGATCACCCAGGTGCTCAGAAGGGCCACCGCTTCGGGGTGGTTGAGCAGCACCCCCCGGGCCAGCCGGTCGCGGGCGACCATGCCGGCCACGGAGAGCAGCAGCTTCTCGACGTCTGCGGGAGTGAAGTTCATCGGTGACGCGGGGTTTCTCCGCCGGCCGGGCCGGAGTGCAACCCCCGCTGGCTCCCTTCGCGATTGAGGTGCGGCTTGACAGGACGTATATGTCCACTGCCGTAACCGCCCACCGGGCGGTTCGGCAACTCACCGACCGGTGGGCGTATACGTCCTGTCCAGCTGTACGGTTTCGTGGGTCGTCGAGTGACAATCACGACTGCAAAGGTAGAACGTGGTCGGACACCTTGTCTGTGCTTAGGCACAGTGAGCAGACAGCCGCGTCGTGGGTCTCGCACGCGGTCATGTCGGGGCGCTCGTAGTCCTGCCGGCACACGTGACACGTCAGGACGGCGCCCGACGGGTTCCCGTGTTCGTCGTACATCGGCAGGTCGAGACCGTCGTCAGTACGCCGCAGGTAGTACTTGCCCTGGGTCGCCACGGCCAGGATCGGCGGCAGTACGACGGCGAGCCCGATCGCGACGAGCGGTGAGTACGGTTTGATCCCGTCGCCCAGACCACCGAAGAAGACCAGGATCGACACGCCGGCGGCCACCGCCATCGATACGAATCCGACCGGATTGACGGCGTACAGCATGCCCCGGCGGAACTCTGGCGCTTTCGGCGACAACCGAAGCAGGTACTTGTTGAAAACGATGTCGGAGGCAACGACCACGATCCAGGCCATCCCGCAGTTGGCGTAGAAGCCGAGGATGGTGTTGAGGAAGTCGAACATGTTCGCTTCCATCAGCACCAGCGCGATCACCAGGTTGAAGGCGAGGAACACCAGCCGGCCGGGATAGTGCCGGGTCAGCCGGGTGTAGGAGTTCGTCCACGCGAGGGAGCCCGAGTACGCGTTGGTCACGTTGATCTTGACCTGGCTGATCACGACCAGTACGACGGCCAACGTCATCGCCAGCCACCCCGGCAGGAAGCCGCGGTAGATCTCGAGGAACTGATGCACCGGCTGGTTCGCGATCGCGGAACCGTCGGCCACCTGGGCGATGATGTAGACCGCGAGGAACAGCCCGATGACCTGCTTGATCGCGCCGAAGATCACCCAGCCCGGGCCGGCCAGCAGGACGGCGGTCCACCATTTGCGCGAGTTCTCCGGTGTCTTCGGCGGCATGAACCGCAGGTAGTCGATCTGCTCGGCGATCTGGGCGATCAGCGACAGGCAGACACCGGCCGCGAGGAGCATCGACCCCAGGTCGGCATCGGGTCCGTAGTCGAAGAACGTCGAGACCGAGGAAGGGTGCGATACGACCAGGTACACGAACGGCAGCACCATCAGGATCAGCCACAGCGGCGTCGTCCACACCTGCAGCGTCGACAACACCTTCATCCCGTAGATCACCAGCGGGAAGATCACCAGCGTCGAGACCGCATACCCGAGCCACACCGGGATCTTCAGCCCGAGATGCAGACCCTGGGCCATGATCGAGCCCTCGAGCGCGAAGAAGATGAACGTGAACGACGCGAAGATCACGTTCGTCACCACCGAGCCGTAGTACCCGAAGCCGCTGCCGCGGGTGATCAGGTCGAGGTCGATGTTGTACCGCGCGGCGTAGTAGGCCAGCGGTAGTCCGGTCACGAAGATCACCACGGCGAAGATCCCGATACCCCACAGGGCGTTCGTGGTGCCGTAGGAGATCCCGATGTTCGCGCCGATCGCGAAGTCGGCGAGGTAGGCGATGCCGCCGAGGGCCGAGATCGCGACCACGCCGGTCGACCACTTGCGGTAGCTGCGCGGCGCGAACCGCAGCGTGTAGTCCTCCAGCGTCTCCCGGGTCGCGGCCGTCTGGCCGGCGGCCCGGGGTGGGGCATGGTGGTCGAGCGAGGGTTCAACAGTCATGGCGGGACTCCTGCGGCACCTTCGAACGAGCGGTGCTCCGGCATACCGGCGACGCTGCCGGGGGGGATGCACCCGAATGGAAGGAACCTAGGAACGGGGTGTTACCGCTGTGTTGCCGAGCCGCTACGTTCGTGTATTTCCATCTGGAAGTAATCCGCGAGGTCGGCTTCCAGGCTGCGCTGGGCGGTCGTGAGGCGGTCGGCGACGGTCGCGCCGACGGGCGTGAGCGCGGTGACGATGCGACGCTTGTCGTCGGCGTGGATGCGCCGCAGCACCAAGCCTCGCTCGACCAGCTTGTCGACGTGCCGGGTCAGGCTGGCGGCCGCGAGTACGGCGGAATCGGCCAGCGCCGACATCGGTTGCCCAGGCTCCGCGTGCAGCGCCGACATGATCCGCCACTGCTCGATCGTCAGCTCGAACTCGCCGAGCAGCGGCTGCAGACCGAGCTCGAGTTCGCGCTCGACCCGCTTGAGCAGCAGGAGCAGGCTTGTCGGCATCGCACCCCTCCGTCCTAGGTGGTGGGAAATATAGCCGTTCGCTCGGAGATCCGCCTCCGGTTGCGCCACACTGACCAGATGAACGGCCCAAGGAGGCACGCCGACGTGGTGTCGATCGCCTTCGTGGTGCCGCAGCAGGGACCGACCGGGATCTACGGGCCGTCGTGCCTGGCCTGCGGTCAGCTCGCGGTCGAGCAGTTGAACGCGCGAAACGGTATCGCCGGCCGCCGGATCGAGCTCGTCCACGTCGACGCCGGCCGTTCGCCTCAGGTCGTCGCCGAGGAGGTCGGCCGGTTGGTCGACAGTGGCAGGGTCGACGCGGTCGCCGGCTGGCACATCTCCGCCGTACGGGTCGCGCTTGCCCGGCGGATCGGCGGGCGGGTTGTTTACGCGTTCGCGGCAATGCACGAAGGCGGCGACGACACGCCCGGTGTCTTCCTGCTCGGCGAACGTCCGGTGAACCAGTTGCTGCCGGCAACGCATTGGCTGCGCGAGCATCACGGCGCCCGACGCTGGGTTGTCGTCGGCAACGACTACGTCTACCCCCGGGTGACCGGGAGTGTGGCTCAGGAGGCCTTACAGGGAACGGGTTCCGAGATTGTCGGCGCCGAGTATGTTGCGCTCGGCACCACGAACTTCGAGCCGGTGATCAAGGGGCTGATGGCAACCAAGGCTGATGGGGTGATCATGCTCCTGATGGGCCAGGATGCGGTTCACTTCAACCGTCAGTTCGCCCGGGCCGGACTGAGTGAGGATCTGCTCCGCCTGAGCCCCGCAATCGAGGAGAACACGCTCCTCGGCGCCGGCCCGGCGGCCAATCACGGTGTCTACGCGGCCGCGGCGTACTTCGATGGTCTGGAGACTGTGGAGAGTGGCGAGTTTGCTCAGCAGTACTACGCCCGCTACGGGCAGTTCGCTCCAGCCTTGAATGCCGTCGGCGAATCCTGCTACGAGGCGATCCGCTTCCTCGCCCGCCTCGGGGAGGTGAGCGGCACGATCGCGATGTCCTCGGTCGCCGCTCTCCCCACCGGCCACTTCTACGACAGCCCCCGCGGTCTGCTCCGCCTCGACGGCAATCTGGTCGACCAGGACGTCTACCTCGCCGCCGCCGACGGCCTCGAATTCAAGATCCAGGAGCAGATCGCCCACACCGCCTAGCCGATGTAGCCGTCGGAACGGATCAGGATCTCGTCGCCGTCGGTCGCGTGGTAGTGCACGAAGGCCTCGGGAGAAGTCTCGCGGGTGAGGTCGACGGTGTGCGGGTGGGTTGCCGGAGTGGTGGGGGAGAAGCGCAGAAGGGTCTCGTGCGGGCCGCGGAAGAGCTCGAAGAGACGGGTCTTGTTGCCTGCGGCATCGACCAGTGGGGAGTCGGGAGCGCGGTCGCCGGACGCGATCGGGCTGGTGTCGGACAGGTCGCGGTACGAGACGTCGAGCTGGCGGGTGTTCTCGCCGCGTTCCATGGCGGACACATCACCCTCGAGGTGCCGCTGCATCAGGTCGTCGGAGATCCCTAGCACCCGGGCTGCGTTGGTGCGACGCTCGGTCTCGTACGTCGCCAGCACCTCTTCGCGACCGTCCGCGAGCTTCCAGCCGAGGTTGTAGGCGTCCTGGACTCCGGTGTTCAGGCCCTGGCCGCCGGTCGGCGGGTGCACGTGGGCGGCATCGCCGGCGATGAAGACGCGACCGACCCGGAACCGCTCGGCGAGCCGGACGTTCGGCCGCCAGACAGTCGACCAGGTGAGGTTGCGGAGTTTCGCCGTACCGGGACCTGCGTAGTGGTCGACGAGCTTCTGCAGACCCTCGAGTGAGGTGTCGGGGTTGTCGTTGTCGAGCGGAGCGCCGAACTGGAACTGGTCGCCGCCGGAGAGCGGGGTGAGGGCGATTCCCTCCATCGGGTTGTCCTGTCCGGCGAACCAGTAGCCGTACTCGTGGTCGAGCCCGTCGGCGGACATGTCGCCGAGCAGCATCCGGATCGACTCGTCGGTGGTCCCCTCGAACGCGATCCCGAGGTGCTTGCGGACGAAGCTCTTGCCGCCGTCGGCGCCGACCAGGTAGTCGGCCACGACGGTCTCGCCGGTGGAGAGTTCGACGGTGACCGAGTCGGCGTCCTGGCTGAATCCGACGATTGCCGTGTCCAGTTCGACGGCCACGCCGTACTCGGAGAGCTTGTCGCGCAGGAGGTCCTCGGTCTTGGACTGGCCCAGGAACCAGGCGTTCGGGTACGGAATGTCCGCGGTGGGCTCGACTGGCTCGGCCATCCGCCGCTCGTCGACCAGTTGGCCGCCGAGGTAGATCTTCATCAGCGGCATCGAGCGTCCCTGCCGGAACACCTCGTCCAGTACGCCGAGGTCCTCGAACACCTCCTGGGTCCGCGGCTGCAGTCCGTCACCTCGCGACCCGTCGAAGAACTCGGTCGCCTTGTCGATCAGGCGTACGTCGACACCGCGCCGGGCGAGGTCGATCGCCAGCGTCAAGCCGGTCGGTCCGGCACCGGCAATCAGAACGTTCATGTGGTCTCCTTGGATGAATTATGATTCACTGAATTCGGATTCAGTTTGGGCCTGACTAGGGTTCGGTGTCAAGGAGGAACTTGTGACGGACACGGTGAGCCGACGGGAACGGGCGGCCGGAACCGAAGCCGCGCTGAAGCAGGCCGCGCGGGAGGTCTTCGCGGAGCGCGGGTACCTGACCACGAAGATCACCGACATCACCGCGGCCGCAGGCCGGGCGACGGGGTCGTTCTACAACCACTTCGCGAGCAAGGAGGAGTTGCTCGAGGCGCTCCTGAAGGACATGCTCGCGTCGGCCGACGAGCTGGTGCTCGACTTCGCCGGTCACGACGAGGACTTCAGCAAGCTGTCAGCGGTCCGCTGGCACGTCGTGGCGTTCTGGGCGTTCTACCGGGCGCATCTGCCGGAGATGATCGCGGTGAAGCAGGCCGCGATGGTCGACCCGGAGCTCGGTCGGCGGTTGCAGGAGATCATGGCCGACGACGACCAGCACATGATCGATCACTTCGCCCACCTGCCCACTCCGCCTGCCAATCCCACGGTCGCGATCTCCGCGATGAACGCGCTGATGGAGGGCTTCGCCTACACCTGGCTCGTGGTCAACCCGGCCAGCGGCCTGACCATCACCGACGAAGAAGCCATCGACACCCTCACCGACCTCCTCCACCACGGCCTGGCCGGCTGAGGCGCTTACTCCTCCGCCTGGCCGAGGCGTTACACCACCACCGCGCGGCCGAGGCGTTCACTCCTCGGGTGGGGGTGGTTCTTCGGCGCCGTCGCGTTCGTCCCGTGCGGCCCACTCCATCAAGGTGTCGAGGGAGTAGACGTTGTCGTCGATGGACTCGTGCAGATCGCCCAGCTCGGCGAAGCGGGGCGGGACGGTCTGGATGGTGAAGTCCTTCGGGTTGACGTCGTCCACCTCGTCCCACCGGATCGGCGTCGAGACAGTGCCTTCGGGGTTGCCGCGAACCGAGTACGCGCTGGCGATCGTGTGATCCCGTGCATTCTGGTTGTAGTCCACGAACAACTTTTTCGGGTCACGATCCTTGCGCCACCACGTCGTGGTCACGTCGTCCGGGGCGCGCCGTTCGACCTCACGGGCGAAGGCCAGGGCAGCACGTCGTACGTCGGAGAACCCGTACGACGGCTCCACGCGCACGTAGATGTGGATCCCCGAACCGCCGGACGTCTTCGGATACCCGACCGCGCCGAGCTCTTCCAGCACTTCATGAGCGACGTGGGCGACCCGGCGGACGCGATCGAACGGGCAGTCCGGCATCGGGTCGAGGTCGATCCGCCATTCGTCCGGCTTCTCGGTGTCGGCACGGCGCGAGTTCCACGGGTGGAACTCGACGGTCGACATCTGCACCGCCCACGCCACGTGCGCGATCTCGGTCACGCAGAGCTCGTCCGCAGTCCGGTTGTAGCGCGGGAACTTCACCCGCACGGTGTCCATCCACGGCGGCGCCCCATGCGGCAACCGCTTCTGATGCACCTTCTCGCCCGCGACGCCCTCCGGGAACCGGTGCATCATGCACGGCCGCTCCCGCAACGCATTCACAATCCCGTCGCCGACCGACAGGTAGTACTTGACCAGATCCAGCTTCGTCTCACCCCGGGCAGGAAAGTAGACCCGATCCGGATTCGAGATCCGCACCGTCCGCCCCTCGATCTCCAACTCGATCGCAGGACTCTTCGCCTTCCCCTTGGACTCAGCCATGCCCACAACCTAATCCCAGCCTGGGACAACTAGCACTAGGCGTGCCTCGCGATCCCACGCCTAGGCCGCGGGATCGGGAGGACCCGTCCTAGGTCAGTCGGGTCAGCCAGCCGTGCTGATCGAGGATGCGACCGTACTGGAGGTCCAGGAGGGTGTTGCGGATCGACTGGGTGACTGGGCCGACGCCGTGGTCGACGGAGTGGTCGCCGATGGTGAGGTCGCCGTCCGGCCAGGCGACGCGGCCGATGGGGGTGATGACCGCCGCGGTGCCGGAGGCGAAGACTTCGGTGATCTCGCCGTTGCGGACGCCGTCCTTCCACTCGTCCGCGGAGACCTGGCGCTCCTCGACCGTGTGTCCGAGGTCCGCCGCCAGCTCGATGACCGAGTCGCGGGTGACGCCTTCGAGGATCGAGCCGTTGAGGGCGGGCGTGACGAGGTGGCCGTCGGCGTACACGAAGAAGAGGTTCATGCTGCCGATCTCCTCGAGCCACTTGTGCTCGACGGCGTCGACGAAGGCGACCTGTTCGCAGCCGTTGGCGACCGCTTCGGCCAGTCCGGCCAGGCTGGCGGCGTAGTTCCCGCCACACTTGGCTGCGCCCGTCCCGCCGGGGGTGGCGCGGATGGTCGACATCGTCAACCAGATCGAGACCGGTTTGGGGCCGGTGCCGAAGTAGGGACCAGCCGGTGAGGCGATAACTCCGAAGAGCACCTCATGCGCCGGCCGCACACTCAGCGCCGCCTCGGTCGCGATCATGTACGGGCGCAGGTACAGACTCGTCTCGCCGTCCGCCGCGGACGGAACCCATGGCTCGTCCACTGTCACCAATGCGCGCAGCGCCGTCAGGAACGCGTCCTCGGGCACCTGCGGCAGTGCGAGCCGCTGGGCGCTCGCCGTGAACCGGGCCGCGTTGCGCTCCGGCCGGAACGCCCAGACCGAACCGTCCGCGTGCCGATACGCCTTGAGACCCTCGAAGATCTCCTGCGAGTAGTGGAATACGGCGGCAGCCGGGCTGAGGGTGAGTGGCGCGTACGCCGTCACCTTCGAGTCATGCCATCCCCGGTCGACCGTCCAGTTGGCCACGACCATGTGGTCCGTGAACGCCTGCCCGAACGAGGGCTTCGCGAGCACCTCGGCCCGAGCCTCCGCGCTGGCCGGATCACTCCGCAACTCGACCGGAAAGTCCCACGTGCCTGGTGCCGTCGTCTCTGCTGTCACCTTGCGCACGCTACCCCCGCCACTCACTCGACCACGACCCGCTGCCCACACTCCGGCCACGCTGGTATGCCTTGCGCTCCAGCAGCACCTCCAGATCTCGCACCGCGGACAGTCCGGGCTCACGCTCTCGCGTCGCCGACAGCACTCGATGGG
This sequence comes from Kribbella sp. NPDC055071, assembly GCF_053608045.1. Classification (NCBI taxonomy): domain Bacteria; kingdom Bacillati; phylum Actinomycetota; class Actinomycetes; order Propionibacteriales; family Kribbellaceae; genus Kribbella; species Kribbella sp. NPDC055071. The sequence goes on along the minus strand of NZ_JBSGUS010000010.1, from coordinate 237,390 downwards.
CATCGTCGTACAGGTAGTAGGTGTGCCACTCGTCGGGAAGCTCGACCAGCACCCGCATGGCCACGGCCAGCGCGACGGTGACCTCACCATCCACGGCAAGACACTCCGCCTGGGCCACCTGCAGCCTCGCGCGCTCACCCACCCGCTCCTCCGGACACAACTCCACCGCACGTCCCAACAGCAGGCACCCGGCCGGCCCGTACCCCAGGCCGGCGCACACTCGACCCTCCAAGCCATGCACCTGGTACGGCGCGAGGTCCTGCGTGGTTGCCGAAGGCAACGCATCCGAACAACTCAGCAACTCCTGGAGAGCACGGTGTGCTTCGGCCGCTTCACCCATCGCCGCAAGCACTCGTGCACGCAGCGCATGAGCCCGTACGACGATGCTGAGGCGGACCCGCCCGTGGTGCGCGAGCGCCAACGCCTCGTCCGCCAGCTCCAGCAGGTGTGGCAAAGGCCGCCGCTCCGCCATCCCACTGACCGCTTCGGCCACGCGCACCTCGCTGCGCAGCCAGCCCTCGCCCGAGTCGTCCGCGACCGCGCGCCCGGCCCACCACCAACGGGTCGCACCACGTGCCTCGCCGAGTGCGGTGAGCGTCTCGGCGATCAGCACACACTGTCGCGTGACTCTGGCGCTGAACGCTGTCACGCCGTCCGGCCCACGGGCCTGCAGCAACCGCAGCTCGCTGACCAACTCCGGCAGCAGTGCGCCCGGCGGAACGCTCTGAGGGTCTGCATCCTCGTCCACTCCGCTGCACCCACCGGCCAGCTCCTGCCACGCGGCTGCCAACGGATCCATCGGAAGGTTGTCGACGGGAGGACGCCTACGGGGTGGCTCGCTGTGTGCTTCGGCGTACAGGGCGGTGAGCTGCGTGCCGGTGCCGAGCTCGCGGTCGCAGAGACGCGCCAGGTCGGCGGATCCCAGGCGTTGGCCGCGCTCCACCTGCGAGAGATAGCTGTGGTCGTACCCGACGCGGCCTGACAGTTGCCGCAGGCTCAAGCCGACCGCCTGCCTGCACTGCCGCAACTGCGCGCCGAAGGCTGATGGGCCCCCAGCAGCCTTGGTGGAAGCAGTCTTCCCGGACCTCTGCGTAGTACTTGCCTTGGTCAACCTTGTGTCAGCCACAGGATGCCCCCGTTCGTGCTGCGAGCCCTCCGGCCCGCTCACTGGTCCGCCTGGTGGTTGCGGTGCGTGGTGATGAAGTTACAAGGCCCCATCGACAAAACCAGCCCAAGTGGGGAGTCAGGGGTGTGGGCTGTTCTCACAGCCCACAGACCACACCTGTTGTGCACAGTGGGCGCTGGGCGACGCTTCAGAGGTGAACACGATGCAGCGACAGGCTCGCCTCTTCCGTCTGGTCCGCCACACCGACACGTCCGCAGGCAGCGACAGGTCCGCAGCCACCGGCATCTTGGCCGAGGGCGTGGAGTGGTCCGACGGTGCCGTTGCGCTGAGGTGGCGCGGTCCGTGGCCGAGCACGTCGACCTGGGACGGCGGGATCGAGTCTGTGCTGGCAGTTCACGGCACCGGCGGTCGCACCCGGATCCACTGGCTCCCCAGTGCGCCCGCCGTTCCCGGCAAGACGCCGCCACCGGCCGAGTCGCTGGAGACGGTCTGGCTGCCGGCCCCGGGCGTCGACGGCCGCTGCTCCCGCTGCGGTCGCCCGTGGCCCTGCCTCAGCTGCGGCCCCTGACCCAACTGCGGCCCTGAACGGCTGCGGCCCCTGACCCAACAGCGGCCCTGACCGGCGGTGGTGTGACGGGGATCACTTCCCGATCTGGATTGCATTGAGCAACTCAGGTGTTCTGGGTTGCATCGAGCAACTCAGCAGCATCACCGGAAGGAACCCCCGGCATGACCTCCGCTCTCGAATTGCCCGTCACGACCGCCGTCCGTCCCCTGAGCCGTAGGGCGAGTTTCTGGACCGCCGCCGCGGTCGCGGGCATCAGCCTGTGGACCAGCGCTGCCCCGACAACGACGTACCCGCTCTACGCCTCGACCTGGCAGCTCACTCCCACTGCGACGACCGCGATCTTCGCCGTCTATCCGGTCGTGCTCGTCGTCTTCCTGCTGCTCTTCGGACAGCTCTCCGACTACATCGGCCGGCGCACCACGATGCTCTACGGCGTCGGTGCCATGCTGGCCGGCGTCCTGCTGTTCGCCATCGCGCCGTCGGTCGGCTGGGTCTACGCCGGGCGGGTGCTGATGGGCGCGGGCGTTGGTCTGGCGCTGACCCCGGCAACAGCCGCGGTGGTGGAGTTCAGTGCGCGTGGCAAGGCGGCACGCGCCTCGTCCATCACCACTGCTGCGACTGCGGCCGGTCTGTCGCTCGCAACGATCGTCGGCGGCGGACTGATCGAATACGGACCCGCTCCGCTCCACCTGGACTTCTGGGTGCTGCTCGCGGTGATCGTCGGAGTCTTCGGCCTGGTCTGGCGGATGCCGCGGCACACCAAGGACGAGAGCCGTGGCCCGTGGCGGCCGCGTCCGATCGCCGTACCGAAAGGCATTCGCGTTCTCTACCTGGCTTCTGCGGCCGCAGTGACGGTGGCGTACTCGTTCGGCTCGGTCTTTCTGGCGCTCGGCGCCCAGATCGCCCGTCAGCTGATCAGGACGGAGAACATCTTTGTCATCGGTCTGGTGCTGGCGATCATGTCGGTGACGATCGGTGTCTCCGCAATCGTCGGCCGTCGCTTCCCTGCGGCCCGGCTGGTGGCTGTGGGAGCCGTAGCCACCTTGGTTGACCTGTCGCTGCTCGAGGCCTCGGCCAGAACGCATTCGCTGCCGTTGTTCATGGTCACGACCGTGCTGGGTGGTGTCAGCTACGGACTGCTGTTCTCTGGCGGGCTGGGACTGATCAGCACGCACGCCCCCGCTCACCATCGCGGTGGCACGGTCGCGGCCGTCTACCTCGTTGCCTATGTCTTCCAGGGTGCGATCGCGCTGACACTCGGACTGGTCGCAACAGCCTCCGGACTCGGTACGGCGTTGCTCCTGGGTGTGATCGTGATCGGTAGCCTGGCGCTGCTCGTGATCGCGGCCGTAGGAGCCTTGGCGGCCCGCAACCGCAGCCAGTTGGTGGAGGAGGTGCAATGACCACACGAACGGCGACCCGGCCGAACTGCTCGATCGCCCGGACGCTGGAGTTGGTGGGCGACCGGTGGAGCTTTCTGATCCTGCGTGATGCGCACCTCGGGACGACCCGGTTCGCCGACTTCCGCGACTACCTGCGCATCGCACCGAACATCCTGACGAACCGGCTGACCGCGCTGATCGAGGCCGGCCTGCTGGAGAAACGCGAGTACCACGACGACGGGCAGCGGACGAGGTCGTCGTACCACCTGACGCCGGCCGGTGCGGACCTGAAGCTTGTGCTGGCGTCACTGCAACAGTGGGGTGATGTGCACGTGCCGCGTGCGGACGGGCCGACCGTGGTCCGGCGCAACACCGTGTCCGGGGAGCTCGTCGACGTCGGTTTCGTCGACAAGGCCGGCCGGGAGGTGCCCGATGAGGACGTGGTCTTCGAGCCCGTTGCGGGTAGCCCAGCGGACCGAAGCCTGTGGCGTTAAGCCTCAGCGCGTGGCTGTGGCCAGCAGGTACTGCGCAGGAAGGCGGACCTCGCCGGTCGCGGACCCGAAGTTGTCGGTGAGCACTGTGACGACGCGGCTGCGCACCTCGTCCAGTCGACCGGCCTTCTCCAGCAGGGGAGTCGTTGCGACCCCCAGCGGGTGCGTGGCGATACGCGTCTCCCAGTACTCGTCGGGGGAGGCCGCGGTAAAGATGATGTCCTTGGTGACGGCGGACACCTCGAAGCCGTGCTCACCAAAGAGCTCAGCGAGCACCTTGGGGTCGTGCCAGTCGATCTGACCCGCCATGCCCGCAACAGTCCCGGTGATCTCGCGGACCGTGGTGGCGACGGTGCCGACCACCTGGTCCAGAGCGCCAGGCAGCCAACTGGTCAGCAGGATCCGGCTGTGCGGCTTCGCGACCCGCGACAGCTCGGCGATCGCTGCGCCCGGGTCCGGCGCGAAGATGACGGCGAAGTTGGACAGGATCACGTCTGCCGACGCGTCGGCGAGCGGCAGGTCCGCGGCGGTCCCGTCGACCACTGTCAGATCCCGCTCACCGGACGCCTCCTCGATGACCTCACGTAGCCGAGCCGCCGGCTCGACCGCAGTCACCCGCGCGCCCAGGTCCGCGGCGACCAGCGCAACGTTCCCCGTCCCGGCGCCGACGTCCACGACATGCTCACCAGGCTGGATCTTCGCCGCCTCCACCAGCTCCCGCGCTGCCGGCAGCAAATCCCCAGCGGTCGACTCATACCGCCCCGCACCCCAGTCGATCCCAGTCATGCCTCACACGGTAGCCGGGTGCGGCCCGCCATCGACCGACTGATCGTGCAGTCGTTAGTGCAGGCCTCGAACGGATAACGGCGCACCGGCACTGCAAGCAGTCTGCTGGGGACCGTGAGTAGCTTGGACTGCATGCCCCGCCCCGGCCGGCCTGATCCAGGCGAGCGTTCCGCTACGTACGCACAGGTCTTTGCCGTAGTCGAGTTCCGCTGGCTCTGGGCGGCGCTGGTCGGATCGGTGATCGGCGACCAGCTCGCTCGGGTCGCGCTGTCGGTGCTGGTCTTCGACCGCACCGGCTCGGCCGGTTTGTCCGCACTGACCTACGCGCTGACACTGCTGCCCGACATCGTCAGTGGACCGCTGCTCGGCGGGCTGGCCGATCGGTTTCCGCGTCGGCGGATCATGGTCGGCTGCGATGCCGCGCGAGCGATTCTGGTGGCAGGGATGGCGATTCCGGGCGCACCGCTCTGGATCCTGTGCGTGCTGCTGGTCGTGGTGCAACTGCTCGCGGCGCCGTTCCAGTCGGCCCGTTCGGCGTTCATGGCGACGATGATGACCGGCGACACCTACCGGTCTGCTGTCGGCCTGTCGTCTGTCACCGCCCAGTCCGCACAACTCGTCGGATTCGTGACCGGCGGCGCCATTGTCGCCTTCCTCGGCTCGAGTCAAGCGTTGGCTCTCAACGCGGTGTCGTTCGCGGTCTCGGCCGTCCTGCTGCGGTTCGGCCTGCAGGATCGCCCTGTCCCCACCGGCGATGATCCGGCGGCCAAACCGAGCTGGTGGGGTTCGCTGTCGGCGGGCGCCAGGCTTGTCTGGGGTGATCGGAGGCTGCGGTACCTGACCGCTCTCGTCTGCGTGCCGGGTTTCTACATCACGGTCGAAGGCCTCGCGACTCCCTACGCGGCCTCGGTCGGCGGCGGGCCGATCGCGGCCGGCATCTTGTTCGCGGCCAATCCGGCCGGGCAGGTCGTGGGGATCTTGCTGGCGTCCCGGATCGCGCCGGCCAGGCGCCTGGCATTGATGGGGCCGCTGGCGGTCGGGAGCTGCGGGGTGCTGATCGCCTGCGTTCTGCAACCCGGGCTCTGGGTGACCGTCGTGCTCTGGGCGTTGTCGGGGGCGTGTGCCTCGTACCTGCCCACAGCGCAGGCCACGTTCGTCCAGGAGATTCCTGACGCGCAGCGGGGCCAGGTCATCGGCCTGGCCCGCACTGCGCTGATTGTTGCTCAGGGGATGGGGATTCTGGTCGCCGGGACGGCAGCAGACCATTGGCAGCCGGCCATGGTCGTGGCCGCTGCGGGCGTCCTCGGCGTCGCCTTCGCGATCGGCGCCGCCCGGGGGTACCAGCACGCTGAGCGTGCTGTTCGACCAGGGAGGGCTGATGGCTGAGGCGAAGCGCAGAGTCGAGACCGGATCACGGCCAGTCGTTGGTCCGCATCGCGACGCACCTCCTCCCGAACTCCGGCTCGCCTGTCACCGTCCCGCCAACGCAGTGACATTGCGTGATCCTGCGTTTACTCTGGCTGTTGAGGACAAGTGGGGCTGGGGGAAACGGTAATGCTGAGTATCCGCCATTGGAGGCCGCGGCGCAGGCGTCGTCGCGAGACCGATACCGTCGCGAGCGCGTTGTCGCCTCGCCGTTGGGCGCTGTGGTCCGCGCCTTCGACGGTGATCGGGTACGTCATCGCCGTCGACGTGCTCGCACTCGCCGTACTGGGTGCGTCGTTCGTCGGAGTCGAGATCGCAGGCGGCGACTGGATCCGCTTCGCCGTTCTCGCGGTCGGTTCGGCCATCCACATCGAGGCCGGTCGCGAGATCGAGCGACTCAGATGGTCTGCCGCCGAGGGCGCCACCTACGCCAACCTGAAGACGGTCTGGATCTTCGCCGCCATCCTGATCCTGCCGGCGCCACTGGCGATCGCGATCATCGTGCTGAGCTTTGTGCACTCCGGCTCGCGGCTGCGGCGCAGCGCACCACACCGCAACATCTTCTCCGCCTCGACCGTGATCCTGGGCTCGGCGGTGGCCGTGATGTGCCTACGGACGATCAACCCGCACAACGATCCCGGGTACGCCGGTGGGCTCGTGGGGCTGGTCGCGGTGACCGTTGCCGCGATGGCCTACTGGCTGATCAACTTCGCGCTCGTGGTCGGCGCCGTACTGCTGTCCAACCCCGAGGCCACCGCACGCAAGGCTCTTGGGCAGCTGTCGGACCAGTTCATCGTGGCCGGCGCCGTAGGGCTCGGCGTGACCACCGCGGTCCTGCTCGTCTACCAGCCGTGGCTCACTGCTGCGTTGTTGGTGACCGTCCTCGGGCTGCACCGTGCGCTGTTGGTGGGACAGTTCCAGTTCGCCGCACGCACGGACCCGAACACCGGCGTGGCGAATGCCGTGTTCTGGCACGAGATCGCGACCAAAGAGCTCGAACGGTCGCAGAACAACAACACTCCGCTCGGTGTGCTCTACCTGGACCTCGATCACTTCAAGGTCGTCAACGACACCCATGGCCACCTCGCGGGCGACGAAGTCCTGAAGGAGATCGCCGCCGAGCTCAAGCGTGAGGTTCGCACCGACGACCTGGTCGGACGGCTGGGTGGCGAGGAGTTCGCGATCCTGCTCCCGAACACGAGCCCCGACGACACCGCGCAGACGGCCGAGCGGATCCGTCGTCGGATCGCGAATCTCGTCGTCAGCGCCACCACGCTCCGCGGTCCGGCCGCGATCGACGGCCTGACCTGCTCCATCGGTACGGCGACGTATCCACTCGTCGGCCACAGCCTCGACGCCCTGCTGCTGGCGGCCGATTCCGCGACGTACGCGGCCAAGGAGTCGGGGCGGAACCAGGTTGTCACCGCGCCGGTCGCCGGCGGCGGTCCGGTCGACTGAGGTCGGGATCCGGACAGCGTCGGGTTTCCGACGGCCGTGACGCATTGACCCTTCAGTTATGGAGCGTCTCTACTCAATGGACCTTCTGAGGAGGCTCCATGCGTGCACGGTGGCTGGCTGTTGTCGTCGGGGTTCTGTTCGCGGGCATGACGGTGCCGGCGCAGGCCGCGAACGTTCTGACCAATCCTGGGTTCGAGAGCGGTTCGCTGAGTGGATGGACCTGCTCTGGCGGGTCTGTGGTGACCACTCCGGTGCGGAGCGGGAGTTATGCACTGAACGGCGGAGTGACGAGCTCCGACTATGCACAGTGCAGTCAGACGGTCGCGGTGCAGCCGAATACCGCGTACAGCTTGTCGGCGTGGGTGCGCGGGTCTTACGTCTACCTCGGAGTCACCGGGGGAGCGTCTACGTGGACGCCGTCGGCGGCTAGCTACACCCAGCTGAGTCTGTCGTTCACCACTGCGGCCGGTCAGACATCGGCCCAGATCTACGTACATGGCTGGTACGGGCAACCGGCGTACCAGGCGGACGACATCAGTCTCGATGGGCCTGGCGGCACACCGGGTGTACCTAGCGTTCCAGGTCCGCCGACAGTCTCCGGTACGACGAACTCCGCGATCTCGCTGAGCTGGCCGGCCTCCACGGGCACAGTCACCGGCTACCGCGTGTACGAGGGGTCGAGCGTCGTACAGACGGTCTCTGGTACGACGGCGACCGTCAGCGGGCTCGCGGCGTGTAGCAGTCACACCTACTCGGTGGCGGCGTACAACAGCGTTGGTGAGTCGGCCAGGTCAGCGTCTACCTCCGGTACGACGGGAGGCTGCACGAGCACCGGATTGCCGAAGCACGCGCTCATCGGCTACCTGCATGCGAGTTTCGCGAACGGATCCGGATACGTGCGGATGGCCGACGTACCGGCCGAGTGGAACCTCATCAACCTGTCGTTCGGCGAACCGACCAGCGTCACCTCGGGGGACATCCGGTTCAACCGTTGTTCGGTGAGCGAGTGTCCGAACGTGGAGAGCGATGCGGACTTTATCGCGGCGATCCGGGCCAAACAAGCCGCCGGCAAGAAGGTGCTGATCTCGATCGGCGGTGCGAACGGTCAGGTGCAGCTCACGACCACAGCGGCCAGGGACACCTTTGTCAGCTCGGTCAGCGCGATCATCGACCGGTACGGACTGGACGGGCTCGACATCGATTTCGAGGGGCACTCGCTGTACCTGAACGCCGGTGACTCCGACTTCCGCAACCCGACCACACCGGTGATCGTGAACCTGATTTCGGCCCTGAAGACGCTGAAGGCGAAGTACGGCGCGAAGTTCGTGCTGACGATGGCGCCGGAGACGTTCTTCGTCCAGGTCGGCTACCAGTTCTACGGCGGCACCAGTGGGGGCGACAACCGGACCGGGTCGTATCTGCCGGTGATTCACGCGATGCGGGACGCCCTGACGGTTCTGCACGTCCAGGACTACAACTCTGGTCCCGTGATGGGGCTGGACAACCAGTACCACACCATGGGCGGCGCAGACTTCCACATTGCGATGACCGACATGGTCAAGGCCGGATTCCCGGTGGCGAACACCGGTCAGACGTTCCCGGGGCTCCGGGACGACCAGATCGGGTTCGGGCTACCGGCGGCGGTCAGCGCGGGGAACGGCTACACCGCCCCAGCAGCCGTTCATCAAGCGCTGGACTGCCTCGTGAAGGGCCAGAACTGCGGTGGTTACAGCCTCCGGGGCGGTACGTCCCCGGCGTTCCGTGGGCTGATGACGTGGTCGATCAACTGGGACCGGTACTACAACTGGGAGTTCCAGAACAGCCACGCACCCTACCTCGCGGCCCTTCCCTGACGGACCGTCCGCGGGCACCACAGGGCCCGCGGACGGCCCACAGATTCGGCCCAAGGATGAACGGATCCCGTTTTGTGGCCGAGCGCTGGTATGAAGGAGGCATGACAGCGTCAACAACCCGCCCGGTGATCCTCACCGTGGACGACGACCCAGGTGTCTCTCGGTCGATCGCTCGTGACCTCCGGCGCCGGTACGGCGAGGAGAACCGCATCGTCCGGGCGGAGACCCCTGCCCAGGCGTTGGACGCTCTGAAAGAGCTGAAGCTCCGCGGTGAGCCGGTGGCACTGCTGCTGGCCGACTACCGGATGCCCCAGATGTCCGGCATCGATTTCCTCGAGGCCGCGATGGACCTGTTCCCGCTGGCCCGCCGGGTCCTGCTGACCGCGTACGCCGACACCGATGCCGCGATCCAGGCCATCAACGTCGTCGACCTCGACCACTACCTGCTGAAGCCGTGGAACCCACCGGAGGAGAAGCTCTACCCGGTGGTCGACGCGATGCTCGAGCTGTGGAAGGAGACCCCGGAATCGTCCACCGACGAGACCCGGGTGATCGGCCACCGCTGGTCGGCACCGTCGTTCGCGGCCCGTGACTTCCTCGCCCGCAACGCCGTGCCGTACCGCTGGCTCAGTGTGGACGACGACGAGAGCAAGCGACTCCTCGAGGCGGCCGAGATCGACGGATCGACGCTACCGGTGGTCATCACTCCGGATGGCACCGTCATGGTCGCGCCGTCCGAGGCAGAGCTTGCCGACAAGGTTGGACTGTCTACGTCACCCGCCAAGGAGTTCTACGACCTCGTGGTGGTCGGCGGCGGCCCGGCCGGGCTCGGTGCGGCGGTGTACGGCGCCAGCGAGGGTCTCCGGACTGTGCTGGTCGAGCAGCTCGCGACCGGTGGCCAGGCCGGTCAGTCCAGCCGCATCGAGAACTACCTGGGCTTTCCTGACGGAGTGTCCGGCGCACAGTTGACGGACCGGGCCCGGCGACAGGCAATCCGGTTCGGGGCAGAGCTCCTGACCGCTCGCCAGGTAGTCGGGCTGGACACCCTCGGATCCGCTCAGCGGCTGAGGTTCTCGGACGGTAGCGAGATCTCGTCGCACTCGGTGATCCTGGCGACCGGCGTCTCGTACCGGACTCTCGAAGCGCCCGGTGTGGACGATCTGTGTGGGCGTGGCATCTACTACGGCTCTGCCACGACCGAAGGCCCGGCCTGCGCCGGTCAGGAGGTCTACATCATCGGTGGCGCCAACTCCGCGGGTCAGGCTGCGGTCTACTTCTCCAGGCATGCCAAGCGTGTGCATATGCTGGTCAGAGGACCATCGCTCACGGCGACGATGTCGTCGTACCTGATCAATCAGATCGACGACGTCGACAACATCGAAGTGCACACCTGCACGCAGGTCGTTTCCTGCAAGGGCTCGGAGCACCTCGAGCGGGTGACCCTGCAGAACAGCACGACCGGCGAGAGTCGCGAGGTGGACACGGAGTGGATGTTCGTGTTCATCGGTGCGGCGCCCCGGACGGACTGGCTGCCGGGTGACCTGCTGCGCGACGAGCGCGGATTCGTACTCACGGGACCGGACCTGCACGGCAAGCCGCCGGGCTGGGCCCTGGACCGGGAGCCGTACCACCTGGAGACGAGCATGCCCGGCGTGTTCGCGGCCGGGGACGTACGCGCGGAGTCGGTGAAGCGGGTCGCCTCCGCGGTCGGCGACGGAGCGATGGCCGTGACACTGGTGCACCGATACCTGGAGATGCTCTGATGACCAACCAGACAGTAGAGCCGCGGCGGCTGAGCGCGGACGAGCTGCGCACGCTGTTCCTGTTCGAGAGTCTGAACGACGAGCAGTTGCAGTGGCTCTCCGAGGCGGGGCGCGTCGAGACCGTCAACGAGGGGACCGTCTTCAACGAGGGCGACGAGGCGACCTGTTGCTACGTCCTGCTGTCGGGCGGGATCCGGCTGTGCAAGCTGTCGCACGGTGAGTTGGTCGAGATCAACCGCACCACCCAGCGCGGGGTCTACTCCGGGGCGTTCAACGCCTTCTTCGGCGCCTCGGACCACAAGTCCTACACGGCGACGATGCAAGTGACCCAGCCGTCGGAGTTCTACCTCATCGCCGCGGACACGATGGCCACGATGATGAACACCTGGTTCCCGATGGCGGTGCATCTCATCGAGGGCTTTGTGATGGGCCTGCGCCGTACCAGCGAGACCATCGGCGAGCGCGAGCGGCTGCTTGCCCTCGGCTCGTTGTCGGCCGGCCTGACGCACGAGCTGAACAACCCGGCCGCGGCGGCGGTCCGGGCCGCGGCGACGCTGCGGCAGCGGGTCGCCGGCATGCGGTCGAAGCTGGCGATGCTCGCCGACGGCACGCTGGACGCGACCAAGCTGCACCAGATCGTCGCGCTGCAGGACGATGCGGTCGAGCGGTTGGAGAAGAACAAGGACAAGGACATTCCGCCGATGGAGTTGTCCGACGCCGAGGACACTCTGACCGACTGGCTCGACGACCACGGGGTCCAGGCGAGCTGGGACGTGGCCCCGGTCCTGGCCGCCGCCGGGCTCGACGTCGAGTGGATGGAGAACGTCCGGCACGCGGTCGGTCCGACGTACCTCGAAGGCGCGGTGCGCTGGCTGATGTACACGATCGACACCGAGTCCTTGATGAACGAGATCGACGATTCGGTCACGCGCATCTCGACGCTGGTCGGTGCGGCCAAGCAGTACTCCCAGATCGACAGGGCGCCGTACCAGACCGTCGATCTGCGTGAGCTGCTGAAGTCCACGCTGGTGATGATGTCGGGCAAGCTGCAAGGCTTCGAGGTGGTGAAGGACTTCGATCCCGAGCTGCCGCCGATCCCCGCGTACGCCGCAGAGCTCAACCAGGTGTGGACCAACATCATCGACAACGCGGTCAGCGCGATGGGTGACTCGGGCACGCTGACGATCCGGACCAGGAAGGACGGCGCCTACGCGGTCGTCGAGATCGGCGACACCGGTCCCGGCATCCCCGAGGAGATCCGCCGGCGGATCTTCGAGCCTTTCTTCACCACCAAGCCGATCGGCGAAGGGACCGGTCTCGGCCTGGACATCTCCTGGCGCATCGTGGTGAAGAAGCATCACGGCGACCTCCGGGTGGACTCGGAGCCGGGCCGGACGGTCTTCAAGATCGTCCTGCCGCTGGACCCGGAGAAGGAGCTCGAGTCCGACCCGGCGTTACTGTCGTAAGAGCCAGTCGACGCGTGCAGGTCGACAGGTAGTAGTGCTGCTTCGGGCGTCGGTTGGCGGCGAACTGCGCTTGGCCGAAGCTATACGTAGACGACTACGTCCTGTTGTGCTGCACGGCGGTCAGCGGAGCGCCGTGCCCTGGGTGTGGTTGAGGAGGCCGAGGTCGGTGCGGGTGGGGAGGGACTCCCAGTCGCCCAATGCTGTGACGCAGAAGGCGCCGGAGGTGGTGGCTCGGTCGAGGCGGGCTTCGGGGGAGAGGTTGTCGAGGGTGGCGGAGAGGTAGCCGGAGACGAAGGCGTCGCCGGCGCCGATACTGTCGATGACCGTCACTGGGAGGGCTGGGCGGTGGATGGTGCCGTCGGCTGAGTGGGCCCACGCGCCTTTGCCGCCGGCGGTGACGATGACGTGGTCGACGTTCGTCAGGAGGTCGGCGACGGGGTCGGGAGCGTCGGTGAGGAGGTCGAGTTCGTCGTCCGATGCGAACACGGTGTGGATGTGGGGGAGGAGCTCGCGGAGAGCCGCCGCAGCGGCGGCGCGAGACCAGAGGCGCGCGCGGTAGTTGACGTCGAGTGAGACGTGGACGCCTGCCGCAGAGGCTTTGCGTACGGCGGCAACCGTCGCGGCGCGCGCGGTGTCCGACAAGGCCGGCGTAATGCCCGTGACGTGGAGCAGGCGTGGTTGGGTTGCGTCGAGTGCGGCGGTGGTTTCGTCGGCGGTGAGGGTTGAGCCGGCGGAGCCGCGACGGTGGTAGCTGACGCGGGTGATGTCGTGCGACGGCTGGTCGAACGCGATGAATCCGGTGAACGAGTCGTCCGAGAATCGCATCCAGGTGGTGTCGACGTTCTCGGCCCGTAGGGTCCGCTGGATCAGACGGCCGGGCTCATCGTTGCCCACGGCACCTAACCAGGCGGCGTCATGCCCGAGCCGCGCCACCCCGATCGCCACGTTGCTCTCCGATCCAGCGATCGACAGATGAGCCTCCCCACCAAGACGCATCGGCCGCCCCGTCCGCACCGAAACCATAGTCTCGCCAACCGTCAACAAATCACTCATCACGTACTCCGGGAGTTCTGTGGGTGGTGCCGGGTTCGGCCGTCCTGGATGCGGCCGGTCGGGTTGTCCGGGCCGAGGCCGCGCCGGCCGGAAAGACTGTTGGGCGTTTGGCCGATCCAGCAGTGCGTGGCGGAGGTACCTGCGGTTGTTAGATGCCTAGGGCTGTGCGGAAATTGGTGGCTCTGGTGGTTAGGGCTTTGAGGGGGCCGCCGGTGCCGGCGTTGCCTAGGAGGGGGGAGCCGACGCCTACTGCGGCGGCGCCGGCGGCTAGGTATTCGGGGGCGGTGGTGGCGTCCACGCCGCCGACGGCGATGAGGGGGGCGTCGGGGAAGGGGGCGCGGAGTTCGCGGAAGTAGCTGGGGCCGTAGACCTTGGCGGGGAAGATTTTCACTGCGGTGGCGCCTAGGGCCAGGGCACCTACGACCTCGGTGGGGGTGAGGGCTCCGCAGAGGAGTGGTAGGCCTAGTTGGACGCTGCGGCGGGCGCCGTCGGTGATGGCGGGGGTGACGATGAAGCCGGCGCGGGCGGCGGCGACCTCGTCGGCCTGGGCCGGGGTGATGACGGTGCCCGCGCCGATCAGGATGCTCGGGTCGTACTCGGCGCGCGCCTTGGCGATCGCGTCGACGCCGCCCGGTGTCGTCAGCGACACCTCGAGCGCCGTGATCCCGGCGTCCACCAGCGTGCGGATGCACTCGAGGGCACGGTCCGGTCCGTCGGCGCGGATGATGGCGAGCACCTTGCGGTGCCGCAGTTCGGCAAGCAGATCCATGAGTTCCTCCTCAGGTCTCAACCTAGTGGATCGATCTAGACATAGGACGTCCGATGAGCTCTGGTCGAGACGCCGAATGTGTGGCTAAATAACAAAGTAAGCAACCGCCCCGTTGTTTACTTACCAGTTGTCTGGAGGCATCCGCCCATGCCCAAACGCCTTCCCCTCCTCCTCGCGTTCACCCTGGCTGCAGCAACGGCCGGGCTGAGCATCCCGCCCACACCCGCCCAAGCCGCGGTCACCCAAACAGTGCTCTTCGACAAGGGTGACGCCGGCTACGGCTGCTACCGCATCCCGGCCATCGTGAGGACCACAGCAGGCACCCTGCTCGCCTTTGCCGAAGCGCGCCGCACGTGGTGCGCGGACTCTCAGGAGATCGACCTCGTACTGCGTCGCTCCGAGGATGACGGCCGCACCTGGTCGGCCGCCACGACAGTTCTCTCCGGAACCGACAGCGACCCGAATGCGGTCGCGACCCGCGGTAATCCCACTCCGATCGTTGACGCTCAGACCGGGCGAATCGTCCTGTTGACCACCATGGACCCGGGGACGTCGAGCACCCCGAGGACGCCGTACGTGCAATTCAGTGACGACGACGGCAAGACCTGGAGCAAGGCCAAGAACCTCGGCAGCCAGATCGACGATCCGTCCTGGGGCTGGTACGCGACCGGTCCCGTGCACGGCATCCAACTGACCCGCGGCGCACACGCCGGTCGGCTGGTCGCCGGGACCAACTACGGCTCCGGCGCTCAGAACGGTGCCCAGCTTGTCTACAGCGATGACCATGGAGTCACGTGGCACAAGGGTGCGACGGACCTCAGGTCGGACGCCACCCCGCAGGAGATCAGCGTCGTCGAGAAGGTTGACGGCGGCATCTATGCCGGTGCCCGCAACAATGCCGGTGGCGCCGGCGCCAGCCGGATGGCCGCGGTCAGCAACGATGGCGGCGAGACGTACGCGGCGCCCTTCGCGACCGTCGCCGGACTGACGACGCCGACCGTGCAAGGCTCGCTGCAGCGCTTGCGTGCCGTCGACCAGGGCGACAAGTACAACCGGATCCTGTTCGCCGCCCCGGCCGATCCGGAACGGCGCCGATACCTGACGATCCGGTCCAGCTTCGACGAAGGCAAGACCTGGCAGACAGTTGCCCAGGGCACCAGAATCACCAGCGACTGGTCCGGGTACTCCGACCTGGCGATCCTCGACACCGGCGAGATCGGCCTGCTGTACGAAGGCGGTTCGGTCGACGCCCGCGACCAGATCCGGTTCGCCCGCTTCACCGAGACCGACATCGGTCATCCGGACGCGCCGCTCGGCCCAACCACTCCCGACGTCTCCGGCCTCGGCAACAACAGCTACCTCCGCGGCGGTACGACGTCGGTGGCCGGCAAGTTCGGTCAGGCCCGCGACCTGGACGGCGTCGACGACGCGATCCAGTTGCCGTACGCCGAATCGCTCGCGGTCGGAGCGGGTGACTTCACCGCGATGGCCTGGATCAAGTACGGCGCGAGCACGACACCCCAGGCGATCTTCTGGGGGTACAACATCAACGAATTCTCGCAGTTCTGGCTGCGCGCCGAGCCCGCCGACAATCGGATCCGCGGACTGATCACCACCGGCGGCAACACCGCGGCCGTCCAGACCACCAAGTCCTACAACGACAACGCGTGGCATCACGTTGCCCTGCAACGCAAAACCGGAACCCTCTCGATCTGGGTCGACGGCGTCCAAGCCGCCAGTGTCACCGCACCGGCCGGATCCGTGAGCCCGGGTCGCCCCTTCACGATGTACGTCGGCCAACGGCTCGACGGCGCGCATCACTTCGACGGCTCGCTGGACGAGGTCCGCCTGTACAAGCGCGCCCTCACCTCGACCGAGCTCAACAGCATCCGCACCACCAACAGCACAGCCGTGCCGAACGTCGTCCTCGATCTGCCGCTCGGCTGACATCACACTGGCCTGGCGGAGATGGACAGCCGCCAGGCCAGTTCACCACTCGCGGGCACGACGGCAGCATCATCAGGACCAGCCTCCGCGAGGTCGAACACCCGCCCGAGCATCGGCTCGACCCCAAGACTCCGGTACGGCGTCTCGTCCGGAAAGCCGCCCTGATTCCGCCACAACGCGGTGGACACTGGTTGCCCAGGGCAACTCAACGTCATCGTCAGCTCAGCAGTGCGATCATGCACCGAGACCGTTGGGCAGTCCACCAAGATCGACCCGGCCGCGGTCCCGTCCGACTCGCCGTACACCGACAGATCCAGCGGAGTGGGCCAACCGGTTGTCACCCAGGGTGCGCCCTCGGGCCAGGACCACGGAAGCAGAGCTGCTGCTTCCGGATACACCCTGCACTCGGTCCCTGTCGGTGCGGAGATGACTGCTCCGACAGCACAGTCGAGCAATGCGTGGGACGCCCAGATGAACCGGAATCCCGGCTTTGCCTCCAAGTGGTAATCGACGACCAGAGTGTCATCCCCGGCGGTGAAAGCGCGGGTCAGCACGGCGCCGTCGTACTCGACCGAACTGTCCCACGGCTGATTCCACAGCCCGCCGTGATCCGGCGTACCGCGGACCGTCGGGAAGCACTCGTCCAACCCGCCGGCATCGGTGAACGCCGAGTCGCCGGTGCGTGGACCGGTGAGCAGACCAGGTCCGGCCCAGAGCCATTCGCGGCCGGCCAACCACAGCGATGTCCAGCGGCCGCCGTCGGCGGGGTCGATCGCGACCTGGCGGCCGGCTGCCGAGGTCACCATTCGGCGAAGGAGCCGTCTTCGTGGGTCCACACCGGGTTCCGCCAGGCGTGGCCGGTCTTGTCGGCGGCGCGGACGGCGTCCTCGTCGACCGTGATTCCCAAGCCTGGCAGGGGATTCCATTCGGCGTGCCCGTTGACCCAGGTGAACGGAGTCGGATCGGTCACGTACGACGTCAAGTCGCTCGCCAGGTTGTAGTGGATCCCGCGGCTCTGCTCCTGGATGAGGAAATTCGGCGTCGCGAACGACACTTGCAGACTCGCGGCCAAAGAGATCGGGCCGAGCGGGCAATGCGGCGCCAGCATCGCGCCATGTGTGTCGGCGAGTACGGCGATCCGCCGCAGCTCGGAGATCCCGCCGGCGTGGGACACATCAGGCTGTACGACGGCGACACCCGCGCTCAGCGGGCTCACGAACTCCGCTCGGTGATAAAGCCGCTCACCCAAGGCAACCGGAACGGTCGATGTGGCAACAACATCGGCCAGATGCGCCATGTGCTCCGGCAACACCGGCTCCTCGACGAACAACGGTTGCAGCTCCTCGACCGCATGCAAGATCCGCCGCGCACCCGCGACCCCAACCCGGCCGTGCAGATCGATGGCGACGTCCCGCGAGTCGCCCAGGACAGATCGCGCGGCACCCAGCCGGGCGACGATGTCGTTGATCTCGGCAACCGATGGCGAGGTCTGGATCCGGCCACTGCCGTTCATCTTCACCGCGGTCATCCCGGCCTCGACCTGCTCGGCCACCGAGTCCGCGATCTCGGACGGCTCGTCGCCGCCGACCCACGCGTACACCCGAACGCGATCGCGGACCCGGCCACCCAGCAGCGACGACACCGGAGCGCCGTACACCTTGCCGGCGATGTCCCACAGCGCATGGTCGAGCCCGGCGACCGCGCTGCTCAGCACCGGACCGCCACGGTAGAAGCCGCCCTTGGTGAGCACCTGCCAGTGCCGCTCGATCTGTAGCGGGTCCTGGCCGATGAGGTACTCGGAGAGCACGTCGATGGCGGCCCGGACGACCTCGGCGCGACCCTCGACCACGGGCTCACCCCAGCCGACGACGCCGTCGCTCGTCTCGATCCGGCAGAACAGCCACCGCGGCGGGACCAGGAACGTCTCGATCCGCTCGATCTTCACTTCCGCCGCCCTTTAGGCGAACGGCGGGACGACGATCCGCGGACCTCGGTGAGGTCCTCGGCCGCCTTCGCCAGCAGCTCGCGCATCGCGAGCTCGGCCGCCTCCGGATCGTGCGCGCGGACGGCGTCGACCACGCGCCGGTGGCTCGGGACCGGATCGTCGGACGGCTTCACCTTGTGCACGAGCCGATCGCGATCGGCGAGGCCGGTCTCCATGATCACTTCCATCTTTGTCAGCAGTTCGTTGCCCGTTGCCGCCAGCAACGCCTTGTGGAAGGCGAGATCCGCGTCGACCGCGGCCAGATCATTGGTTGCCGACGACATCGACTCCAGCGCGACCTCGAGCGCCTGCACATGGGCGTCCGAGGCCCGGACCGCCGCGAGCCGGGCCGCGGCGGGCTCGACGATGCCGCGGACCTCATGCAGTTCCTCGAGCAGCTCCGGGCGTACGTCGTCGTCGAAGTGCCAGCGGATCATGTCCGCGTCGAGCAGGTTCCAGTCCGAGCGGGGCCGGACGAACGTGCCGCGCTTCTGCCGCGCGTCGACGAGCCCCTTCGCGGTCAGCACCTTCAAGGCCTCGCGAACCGCGGTCAGGCTGACGCCGAGGTCGGCCTGCAGATCCGGCACGTTGATGGTCGCGCCCTCCGGGATCTGCCCGGACAGGATGCGCTGCGCCATCACCGCCACGATCTGGCCGTGCAGGCCCCGCGTCACACCGCGCTGAATCCCCGTCACACCGCTCTCCCTCATGCAGAGTCCTTCGCCGCGGACCATCCGCCGTCGACCACCAGGCTGGCGGCGGTCACGTACGAGGCCTCCGCCGACAACAGGAACGCGACCGCCTGAGCCACCTCGTCCGGCTGCCCGAGCCGGCCGATCGCGGTCGCCCGCGCGCTGCGCTCGAGATCCTCAGGACCGTAGCGATCCCAGGCGGCGGTCTGGATCGGGCCCGGAAGCACCGAGTTGACCCGGATCGAACCGCCGTACTCGACGCCCAGCTCGCGCGCGAGCGCGACCAGCGCACCCTTGCTCGCCGCGTACGCGGCGTGTCCGGGGATCCCGGCGAGAGCGTGCACGGACGAGATCAGTACGACGGATCCCTCCCGCGCGGCGAGATCGTCGTGCAGGGCATGGAAGCCGAGGAAGGCTGCGGTCAGGTTGACGTCGAGCTGGCGCCGCCAGGACTCCGGTGTCAGCTCGTGCGCCGGCCGTACGTCGGAGATGTAGGCGTTGCTCACGAATCCGTCGATCGGCCCGAGCTCGTCCCGGCCCCGCGACAGCACCTCGGCCCAGGTATCCGGCGCCGACACATCACCCAGCACGGCGATGGTTCGGCCGGGCTGCTCGGGACACGGATGGATGTCCACCTGCACCACCGACGCGCCTTCGTCGAGGCAGCGCTGGACACAGGCAGCACCGATCCCCGACGCGGCCCCGGTCACCACGATCACCCGCCCAGCCAGCCGCACCCGCGCCTCCTTCGACCCTGCCCTACCCAACCACGCAGGCAGGCTCGTTCCAACGATGAACGAGGCACCAGTTGACCGTGACGGCGGTGTCACGTCAAGCGATTTGCTCGTAATTTACGAATTAATATTGACACTTGCGGCGGACCGCCGCAAGATCGTCGGCAACAAGGACCACTCACTCGACTGGCATGGCAGGACACCATGCGGGCGAGGCGATCTCAGGAGTTGGGCATGACGGGTCTGGCAGCAGATCGACGGACTTTCCTCAAGGGGCTCGGACTGCTCGGGGCGGCGACCCTCGTGCCCGGGTGTGCGACCTCGACCAAGAGCCCAGGAGCAGGCACAGCCGGAGGTGGTAGCGCGGCCACTGGTGAGCTCTCGCTGCAGTCGAACCTCTCCAGTGAACAGGCGAAGGCCGCGATGGAGAATCTCGTTGCCGCGTACAACAAGACCGGTGGATCCCAGGTCAAGTTGAACACGGTCGCGGCGGAGATCTTCCGGACCCAGCTTCCGACGTACCTGACCTCGGCGAACCCGCCGGACGTCTACACCTGGTACGCCGGCTCGGTCGCGGACTCGTACGCGAAGAAGGACCTGCTGCTCGATGTCTCGAGCGTGTGGGACAGCATGACGAACTACCCGAAGTCGATGCAGACACTGTCGACCAGCAGCGCCGGGCAGAAGATCTTCGTGCCGACCAGCTACTACTGGTGGGGCATGTTCTACCGCAAGTCGAACTTCGCGAAGTGGGGCGTGACCCCGCCGAAGACGTGGGACGAGTTCATCGCGGTGTGCAAGACGATCCAGGGCAAGGGCGTGCCGCCGATCGGGATCGGTCTCGGCGACACTCCGTGGGTCGCGTCGGCGTGGTTCGACTACCTGAACATCCGGATCAACGGTGCGCCGTTCCATCGGCAATTGCTGGCCGGGCAGGGGGACTTCACCGATCCGAAGGTGAAGGCGGTCTTCACCAAGTGGCGTGAGGCGCTGCCGTACTTCGACCCGAAGGGCAAGTCGTTCCCGTTCCAGGAGGCGACGTCGGCGCTGCTGGGTGGGAAGACCGGGATGTTCCTGATCGGGACGTTCTTCGCGGATTCGGCGCCCAAGGATGCGCTGGACGACATCGACTTCTTCCAGTTCCCGATCATCGATCCCGCCGTACCGGTTGCCGAGGAGGCGCCGACGGACGGGTACTTCGCGTCGAAGAAGGCGAAGGATCCTGAGGGTGTCAAGAAGTTCATGACGTGGCTGGCGACGCCGGAGGCGCAGGAGCTCTACGTCGCGAGCTCTTCCGGTACGGCGATTCCCGCGAACCCGGACGGGAAGTCGGCGGACACCGCGCTGGTGAAGAAGGGCAAGGCGATGATCGAGAGCGCGGCGGAGCTGACGCAGTTCTTCAACCGCGACTCCAGCGACGCGCTTCAGCCCACCGCCGACGCCGCCCTCACCAAGTTCCTCGACAAGCCGGACCAGATCGACCAGATCCTCAAGGACTGGCAAGCCGCCGCCTCAAAGGTCTTCAAGGCGTGACTTCCACCGCACCCCGCGTGTCCCGCCTGCGGCAGGACCCGCGGGAAGGAACGAGCTGGAGCAGAGTCCAGGCCGGGATCGGTGGCGGGGGTTGGCTGAGGCGCGGGGAGCGGTTCGGCCGGTTCCCGGCGGGTGAAGACGTCGGGAGGGGGTCGGCATGACGTCCACGGCGGTGGAGGCGGTGGAGCCGGCGGCTCGGTCGGGTGCCCGCACGACCGGAGGCCGGGGCAACAAGCGGAACGGGCCGCGGAGGGTGTCGCCGCTCATCCTCTTGTTCGTGTTTGTGCCGTTTGCGGTTGAGGCGGTGTGGGTGTTTTGGCCTGCTTTGCAGGGGTTCTGGCTGGCGTTGACGGACTGGGACGGGTTGTCGGCGCCTCGGTTCGTGGGGTTCGGGAACTTCGGCGACATGGTGTCGGATCCGATTTTTCGGACGGCGTTGAAGAACACGGCGATCTGGCTGGTGTTGTTCGGTGGGCTGAGCGTGCTGGGTGGGTTCGGGATGGCGTTGCTGCTTCAGCGGGAGCGGCGCGGCGTTGGGATCTACCGGGCGGCGTTGTTCACGCCGGTCGTCTTCTCGCTGGTCGTCACCGCGCTGATCTGGCGCGTCTTCTACCAGCCCGACGGCCTGGTCGACACCGTCCTGCACACCGTTGGCCTGGGCAACTTCATTCGGCCGTGGCTGGCCGACCCCGACACCGCTCTGTACGCCGTGATCGTGCCCGCGCTCTGGCGACAGATCGGCTACGTGATGGTGCTCTATCTGGCCGGCCTGAAGGCAGTCGATCCCGTCCTCTACGAGGCGGCGAAGGTGGACGGTGCGACCGCCTGGCAACGGACGCGGTACGTCACGATTCCGCAGCTCAAGGGCGTCAACTCCGTCGTACTCTCGGTGATCGTGATCGACTCACTGCGATCCTTCGACATCGTCTGGTCGATGACGAAGGGCGGGCCCTATCACTCGTCCGAACTCCTGAGCACCTACATGTACTCGACGGCGTTCCAGTCCACCCAACTCGGCTACGCCTCCGCGATCGCCGTGGTGATCTTCCTACTCGCCCTGACCGTCATCCTCGGCTACTTGATCCGTGCCTTCAAGGAGGAAGCATGAACCGCCTGAGGACCTCGGGGTACCACGTCGCGATGGGGCTGGTGTCGTTTCTGTGGGTTGCGCCGATTCTTTGGGTGATTGTGATCTCGTTCCGTAGTTTTGACGATGTCGCGGCGAACGGGCTCGGGTCTTTGCCGCACTCGTTCACGTTCGGGACGTACAAGTCGGCGTGGGAGGACGCGGACGAGTTCAGGGCGTTGATCAACAGTTTGCTGGTGACGATCCCGGCGGTGATCCTGAGTCTGGGGCTTGCCTCGATCGCGGCGTACGGGCTGGCGCGGTACAACATCCCCTTCCGGCGAACCGTCCTGTTGCTGATGCTGATGGGGAACCTGTTGCCCCCGCAGATCCTGCTGATCCCGATCTCGCGGTTCGTCGAGCTGGCCGGGATCTACGACACTCTGATCGCGCTGATCGCGGTCCATGTCGGCTTCGGGCTGGGGTTCTACACGTTCGTGCTGCACGGCTTCATGCGTGATCTACCCCGCGAGATCCAGGAGGCGGCGACGATCGACGGCGCCGGACCGGGGAAGATCTACGCGAGCGTGATCCTGCCGCTGACCCGGCCCGCACTCGCCGCACTGGGCGCGCTCTCGTTCACGTGGATCTTCAACGACCTGCTGTGGTCGATCACCGTGATCCGCTCCGAGGACAGGATGCCCGTGACGCCGGCGTTGCTCGGTCTGCAAGGGCTCTTCGTGTCCTCCTGGAACGTGATTGCCGCCGGCACCGTGATTGCCGCGGTTCCCACGGTCGCCGTGTTCCTGCGGTTCCAGAAACACTTCGTCGGTGGTCTCGCCATCGGAGCCGTCAAGTGAAGACCTGGACGTTGCGTGGCGCAACGACGTCGTACGTCGTCGGTGTGCCCGACCATGGCCAATGGGCTCAGCTGGTTGCTTGGGGCCCGCATGCGGTTGCCGCAGGCCCCTCGGTCGTCACGGTCGAGGGCACCGAGCACTTCCTTCCCCGTGCGGACGTCGAGCCGTTGGAGTACGCGGTGCGGGGCGTCCGGTACGGCGCACCCGTGGATCTCGTCGTGAGTGGTCCGGACGGCTCCGACGAGCTCCGTCCCGTCTTCGCCGACGCGACCACTGGAGTGGATGGGCTGCAGCTGAACTTCGTGGACGAGGTCCGTCGACTACGGCTGGTGTTGCACTACCGAGGAGTCGGCGATGTGGTCGAGCGGTGGGTGAGCGTCCGCAACGACGGAGCCGACCACCTCACCTTGCACCGGCACGACTCCGCGGGCTTCATCGTGCCGACCGGAAACACGGTCAAGTACCTGTGGGGTGAGTGGAACAGCGAGTTCCAGCAAGCCTCCGTGACCTTGGATCGCGGCCGGTTCACGATCGGCAGTGCTCAAGGGATCACTGGTCACTCCTACTCGCCGTTCCTCGCAGTCGACGGAGAGATTGCGTACGGCGTTCAGCTCGCCTGGAGCGGGTCCTGGGAGATGTCGGCCGATGTCGATACGACCGGGCTGATGCGGATCCAGGCCGGCCGACTGCCGTCCAGCCTCGGACTCAAGCTTGCCTCGGGTGAGACCTGGATGTCGCCGAAGGCGGTGGGTGCTTGCAGCGCCGAGGGTGCGGACGGACTGGCGAGAGTTTTCCACGACTACGAGCGCTCGCTGTCGCGCGGGCGTCCGTCGAAAGTGCTCTACAACTCCTGGTTCGCGACCGAGTTCGACATTCGCGCCGAGCACCAGCTCGAGCTGGCGCAGCGAGCCGCGAGCATCGGAGTTGAGACCTTTGTGGTGGACGACGGCTGGTTCGTCGGCCGGTCGGATGACACCGGCGGGCTGGGGGACTGGGAGGTCGATCCAGCGAAGTTCCCGGGCGGGCTCGACGGTTTCATCGCGCAGTTGAAGGGGATCGGGCTCGACTTCGGGTTGTGGATCGAGCCGGAGTCGGTGAGCCCGTCCGCCCAGTTGGCCGCGGAGCATCCGGAGTGGATCCTGCGGACGCCGGGGCGTGAGCCGATCCTGATCCGCAACCAACTGCTGCTCGATCTGAGTCGTGACGACGTCGCGGAGTTCGTCTGGACCACGCTGGATCGGCTGTTGTCGACGTACGACATCTCCTATCTGAAATGGGACGCCAACCGGCCGCGGCTGGACTCCGGTGATCAGCGGCGCGACCTCGATGGTCGCGTGGTCACGAATGTGTACGGCGTCCTGGACAGGATCCGCGCTGAACACCCGGACGTGTACGTCGAGGGATGCGCGGGCGGCGGTGGGCGGGTCGATCTCGGGATGGCGGCGCGCGTCGACACGCTCTGGCCGAGCGACAATACGGCTCCACTGGATCGGCTCAGGATCCAGCGGGGTTTCCGGACCGGGTTCGCGCCGCACCTGATGAGCTCGTGGGTGACCGATGCCGAAGGCACCCATGACGGGCGCGAGCGGTCCCTCGACTTCCGCTTCCATGTCGCGATGTCCGGCGTCCTGGGGATCGGCGCCGATCTGTCGCGGTGGAACGACGAGCAGCTGAAGACCGCGACGCGTCACCTCGAGCAGTACAAGGGCATCCGTGAGTTGGTTGCCGATAGCAAGGTCTACGGATTGTCCGCCGGCGTCCAGTACGTCGGTACGACGCGGTCCGTGGTGTTCCTGTGGGAGACCGGCGACGGCAATGTCCGCGGCACGCTGCCGAGCCGTCCGCGGTACGTGCCGCTGGCCGGACTGGATCCCGCGAAGAACTACCGGGTGGGCGACGAAACCCACCCGGGCAGCTACCTGCTGCAGGTCGGCGTTCCGTTCGGGGGCCCATCAAACGGTTCCGTCGATTCGCTCTGTCTGGTCGTCGAACCAGTCGACTGACCGTTCCGCTCAACGGCAGCAAAGGACAACAGATGAAACGACTTTCCGCTGTGCTGAGTGGGGTGATCGCGGCGGTCCTGGTGGCCGGCGCGGTCGCGACCACCGCATCCCCAGCCGCAGCCACGACCCAGACCACCCAGGCCGTTCTCAGCCCCACGCCGTACATGGGCTGGAACACGTACTACGGCCTCGGCGGCGACTTCACCGCGGACACGATCAAGTCCGTTGCCGACTCCTTGGTGAGTCGTGGGCTGGCGAAGGCCGGCTACGACATCGTCTGGCTGGACGGCGGCTGGCAGGCCGACCAGTCGCGCAGTGCGGCCGGTGACCTGGTCCCGAATCCGGCCAAGTTCCCGAACGGGCTCAAGCCGCTCGTGGACTACATCCACAGCAAGGGCCTGAAGGCCGGCATCTATACCGACGCCGGTCCGTACATCCCGGGCAAGTGTGGTCTCGGCAGCGGCGGCTACTACCAGCACGACGCAGACACCTTCGCCGCCTGGGGTTTCGACTCGGTCAAGGTCGACTACCTGTGCGGGATCGCGGCCAACCTCGATCCGAAGACCGTGTTCACCGAGTTCGCGCAGGCCTTGCGGAACAACGCCAGCCATCGGCCGATGATCTTCAACCTGTGCAACCCGGTGACCTCGCCGGACTGGGGCAACTACCCGGAATCGCAGCAGTCGATCAACTCCTGGACGTACGCGCCGGGGATCGCCCAGTCGTGGCGGACCTACACCGATGTCGGCTTCCAAGGCGACATCAAGTTCAAGGACGTGCTGCGCAACTACGACGCGAACGCGCGGCACCCTGAGGTGGTCAAGCCCGGCGCGTTCAGCGATCCCGACTACCTCGCGCCTGAGCTCGGGATGACTGACGAGGAGTTCCGGACCCAGTTCACGCTGTGGGCGGTTGCGGCGGCTCCGTTGATCGTCGGCAGCGACATTCGCAAGCTCAGTGCGACGACCGTTGGCATGCTGACGGATCCCGACGTACTCGCGATCAACCAAGACCGGGCTGCGGTTCAGGCTGTCCGGGTCGGTGCCGCGGGTACGACGGAGACGTGGGTGAAGCGACTCGCGGATGGCAGCCGTGCCGTAGTGCTGCTGAACCGTGGCGACAGCGCGAAGACGCTGACCACGACCGCGGCCGCGGTCGGACTGCACGGATCACGGTTCACCCTGGAGAATGCGTGGACGAACAAGGTGACCGAGAGCGCGGGCACGATCAGCGCGGCGGTGCCGGCTCACGGTACGGCGTTGTTCCGGGTCGGTCCGGCCCGTGGGCTGCCGGGGATTCCCCACGTCACAGCTGCGATTCCGCAGGTGACGAAGGTCGGTACGGACGCACAGCCTGCCGACGCCTCGCCGGTTGTTGCCGGTGGCGACGAGCTGACCGTGCAGGTCAACGTTCGTAACGACGGTCTGCTGCCGGTGCTTCAGCCGGCCGTGACCGTTGCCGGCGGCACTGGTTGGACCGTGAAGCCGTTGTCCAAGGCGCCGACTCTCCTTGCCGGCGGCAAGCAGGCGACGTTCGCTTTCACGCTGACGCTGCCGGCCGGAGCGGCGCCCGGATCCGCGAGCATCACCGCGTCGACGTCGTACCAGGCGATCGGGTACGGCGTGCAGCGGCAGTCGACCGTGTTGTCGCCGGTCGTGATCGCCCCCGCGCCGCCGTCGGGAACGGTGCCGCTGTCGCACCACGACTGGATCACCGCGACCAGTGGCTGGATGTCGCCGACCATCGACGAGAGTGTCGGTGGGGGCAACCCGATCAAGCTGGTTGGGCAGACGTACCCGACCGGCATCGGCGTCGCGTCGCCGTCGCTGATCCGGTACTACCTGGGCAAGTCCTGCTCGCGACTGACCGGGACTGTCGGGATCGACGATGTCGTCAGCAATGTCGGGCCGGAAGGCGGGACGTCGACGTTCCAGGTCGTTGGCGACGGCAAGGTTCTCTTCGACAGCGGGGTCGTCGACCGGTTCACCCCGAAGCAGGTGGACGTGGACCTGACCGGCGTCCGTGTCCTCGACCTGGTCGTCGGTGACGCGGGCGACGGCGGCTACAACGACCGCGCCGACTGGGCCGCGCCGACCGCGACCTGCTAGCTGAGTGAGGGGGGCAGCTACTGGCTGCCCCCTCGGCTCGGGTGATGTGGACCCATTTCAGGGGCTGGCCCCTGAAATGGTGGGTTGCGGACGGTGAAGATCAGTGACCAACCCCCCATTTGAGGGGTCGGCCCCTCAAATGGGACCGGCGGACCAGGTACTCATCTCAGCCCGTCATGCCCAGTCGACCTCGGTCGAGTGGAGGTAGTTCCAGGTCCGGCGCCGCCAGGCGGGAGACTGCGCGGCGAGGCGTCCGGCGTAGTCCGGCCAGTCGGTCGGGCCGGCGCTGGACCAGCCCTTCTCGGCGGCGCCGGGGAGGCGGGGAAGCAGCATGAACTCGAGCTCGGCCGGGGTCGTGATCGTTTCGCACCAGATCGCCGCCTCCACTCCGACCACCTGGTCGTCGCAATCGATGCCCGGCGTGTACTCGACGGGATCCCAGTCGACCCCGTGCTGGATCGAGGCCGGGGTGTAGAAGGGCAGACCGACGCGTTTGCGGAGTTCCTCCTGCGCCGGATCCGAGGACGTGTCAGCGTGCGGGGTGTCGAAGTACAGGCGACTCGTGGGCGACAGAAGCAGCCGGGATCCGTGCGTCAGCGCGCGCGGGATGTCCTGCTCAGCCTTCCGCAGATGCTCAACCAGAATCGGCAGCAGATCAGGGGGCAGATCGGCCGGAGCCTCGCCGTCGGACAGTACGCCGGGCTCCAGCCAGTACTGGACGACGTCGTCCGACGTGATCGCGGCCCGGGCGATCTCCTGCCAGCCGACCACCCGCTTGCCGCGGGTACGAACCAGGCCTGCGGCCAGGTCGACGAAGGCTGCGTGATCCTCGTCGGACATGCCCCACGCCTCGTCGCCGCCGATGTGCACATAGGCGCTGTGCGGGAACTGTGGGATGACCGCATCCAGCACGTCCTCGACGAACGTCCAGGTCTCGGGGCGGCTCGGGTCGAGAGTGTTGAGCTGGAGCGTGGTGCCGTTGCCCAGCTCGACGCTGCGAATCTCCGCCGGCGCCAGCTCCGGGTAGGCCTTGAAGACCGCAGACGTGTGACCCGGCATGTCGATCTCGGGTACGACGGTCACGAAGCGCTCAGCCGCGTACGCCACGAGTTCGGCCAGCTCGGCCTGGCTGTAGAAACCGCCGGGCCGGTCGTCGGTGGCTCCGGCCGCGGCGATCTCGGTGAGCGCGGGCCGGGACGGCACCTCGACCCTCCAGCCCTGGTCGTCGGTCAGATGCAGGTGCAGGACATTCAGCTTGTACAGCGAGCACATGTCGATGACCCGCCGTACGACGACCGGCGCGTGGAACGTCCGGACGATGTCCAGGGACAGCCCGCGCCACGAGAACCGCGGCCCATCGAGGATGCGGATCGTGGGCAGGGTCGCCGTACCGTCATCGGTGTTGGCCGTGACGAGTTGCCGCAGTGACGTCAGGCCGCGGTGGATGGCCTCCGGCGTCGGACCCCAGATCCGGATCCCGTCGCCGGTGACCTCCAGGCCGTACCGCTCGTCGGCGTCAGCCTCGCGGCCATCGGCGCGTAATCCCGCGGCCTGCGGGACGTCGTCCAGGCCGCCGCCGCTGAGCTCCAGCGTGATGCCGGCCGCGCCGGGGGTCAGGGTGATGCCGGAATCGGTCTCCAGGTCGTCGGCGAAGTGGACCGCGAGGGTGGCCAGCTCCGGTGGGTAGCTGACTCCGAGGGCGTCGGTGACCACGAACGTCCCGCCGTCCACAGTCGTTGTCGTGGTCGCCACCGTGGGTGCTGGGATCAGGGGAAGACTCATACCCGCAGTCTGCGGCAGGAGGACCCGAGCCGACTACCGGGTCTTCTTGACGAATGTCAGGTGGGTGACGCCGCTTGGGGTTGAGACGGCCTCGATGTCGTAGTTCTGTTCGAGCGACTCGAGGCCGTCCCAGAGGCGGACGCCGCGGCCGAGCAGGATCGGGACCTGAACGACGTGCAGGTGATCGATCAGCCCGGCGGCGAGGAAGTCGCGGATGACGGTAGCGCCGCCGCCGATCCGGATGTCGGCGCCGTTCGTCGCGGTCCGCGCCTGCTCGAGAGCGTCCTGCGGCGTGGTGTCGAGGAAGTGGAACGTCGTACCGCCCTCCATCTCGATCGACGGCCGCGGGCGATGGGTGAGCACGAAGGTTGGCGTGTGGTACGGCGGGTTCGGGCCCCACCAGCCCTTCCACTCCGGGTCGTCCTGCCATCCGGGCGGGCCGAACTTGCCGGCGCCCATGATCTCGGCGCCGATCCCGGGCTCGTGCTGCGCGGCGAACGCGTCGTCGACGCCGAGGCGGCCACCGGCGAGGTCGTCCATCGAGCGGAAGTACCGGGTGCTGACGAACCACTCGTGCAGCCGTTCGCCGGCGTGCCCGAACGGCGCCTCGAGCGCCTGACCTTCGCCGGTACCGAACCCGTCCAGCGAGATCGAGAAGTTGTGCACGCGAACTGCGGACATGTGAATCACTTCCTAGCCCGGCTCCGCCGGGGATATGTGGGGCCTGGTGACGCTTGCACAACCAGGTCGGAGCCGATTCAGCCCTTTTGACATCAACGGCTGCGAGGGGACTGGACGAGTCCGCTCTGATAGGCGAACACCACCAGTTGGGCGCGATCCCGGGCGCCGATCTTGGTCATCGCCCTGGCGACGTGCGTCTTGACGGTGGCAACGCTGATGATCAGCTGCTTCGCGATCTCGGCGTTGTCGAGTCCGTGCGCGACGAGGACGGTGAGTTCGCGTTCCCGCGCGGTCAGACGAGCGAGCAGGTCGTCGCTGTCGGGGAGCCGGTCGGGTTCACCGGCGAAGGTAGCGATCAGGGTGCGGGTGACGCTGGGCGAGAGCAACGCCTCGCCGGCGGCGACGACCCGGACCGCGGCGCGCAGGTCATCAGGCTCGATGTCCTTGAGCAGGAAGCCGCTGGCGCCGGCGCGTAGCGCGGCGAACAGGTAGTCGTCGAGCTCGAAGGTGGTCAGCATGACGACCCGGACGGCACCGAGCGCGGGATCGGCACAGATCTCCTGGGTCGCGCGAATCCCGTCCAGCTCCGGCATCCGGATATCCATCAGCAGTACGTCGGGACGCGTACGGCGAGCCAGGTCGACGGCCTGCCGACCGGTCGCGGCCTCACCGACGATCTCGATGCCGTCGTCATGGCCGAGCAGTTCCCGAAAGCCCGCGCGGACGAGTGCTTGGTCGTCGGCCAGCCCGACCCGGACCGTCACAGCGACGACCGGATCGGTAGTTCGGCCAGGACCTGGAAGCCGCCCTGCTGCGTCGGCCCGGCCGTCAGCCTGCCACCGAGGAGCCGGACCCGCTCTTGCATCCCGACCAAGCCATGTCCGACGTGGTTCGGATTCAGGCGGGCCTCGACCGCCGGGCCGTCGTCTGACACGTCGACGACGACGTGTCCCGGCGCGTACGCCAGCGAGACCGCAGCCGTGTCGGCGTGGGAATGCCTGATGATGTTGGTCAGTGCTTCCTGCACGACGCGGTAGATCGTGAGCTCGATCGTGGCCGTCATCGTCGGCGCCGTACCTGTGGTGACGAACCGTACGGCGACTCCGCCCGCGATGGTCTGATCGATCAGCCGGGGCAGGTCAGCGAGACCGGGTTGGGGAGCGGCGACCCTATCGAGGTTGGCGCTGTCGAGGTTGGCGCTGTCGAGGTCGCTGTCGGTCCGGAGCCCGGCGAGTACGCCGCGAAGCTCCGACAGCGCCTCCCGCGCGGCGCTTCGCACGGCGGCGAGCGACTGCGCGACCTGCTCGGGACGTTTCCCCAGCGCCTCGGCGCCCACCGCGGCTTGCACGGAAATGATCGTAATGGTGTGCGCCAGTACGTCGTGCAGTTCCCGGGCGATCTCGAGGCGCTGCTCGGCGAGTTGCCGCCCGGCCTCCTGCTGGGTCGCGTGGTGCGCGGCCCGAACCTGTTCGGCCATCGCGGCACGCTGGACCCGGGTCGCCTCGCCCATGGCCGCGAGGCCGACCATGCCGATCGGCGGGCCGAACAGCGCGCCGACATTGAAGTCGGCCGGGTGCGGCGGGAGGAGCGGGATCACGGCGGCGATCGCGATCAGGCCGATCGCGAGCAGGAGGCGGCGGCTCGGCGCGTTCGCGGTGACGGCGTATGCCGCGACGAAGAGCGCGGCTGCCGGTGCCAGCCCGGGGTAGCCGACGAGGTGGTACAGCAGGCAGAGCCCGACGATTCCGGACATCACCCAGGCAGGGGCTCGTTTGCGCCACCACAGCACAACGCCCGCGACGACGCCGATCAGCAGGCCGGCAAACGGCGTACCCAGCGGCGTCTGATCGGACTTGGCGACTTCGCTGAGCACTCCGCCGACATTGACGGCCACCGTGACGACCACGATCAGCAGGTCCCGACGGCGACCTCCGGCAGTTGGCACGCTCCGCATTGTCCTCCGCCCGAGGCTGATCATGTGGTAGCCACCGCCCGGCCCGACACCCGGTCGGCGAGTTGCTCGGCGTACCAGAGCTCGCGGTAAAGCCCTGGGACAGCGACGAGGTCGGCGTGCCGGCCACGTTGAGCGACGCAGCCCCGGTCGAGGACGATCACGTCGTCGACGGTGTCCAGCCCGGCGAGGCGGTGGGTGACCAGCACCGTCGTCTTGCCCTGCGTCGCGGCGAGGGTCTCGGACCACACGGCGTCGGCAGTGGCGGTGTCCAGACCTTCCAGTGGTTCGTCGAGCAGCAGTACGTCGGGATCGGACAGCAGCGCGCGGGCGAGCACCAGGCGACGTCGCTGCCCGCCGGACATCGACGCGCCGTCGTGGCCGACCACGGTGTCGAGGCCGGCCGGCAGAGTCGCGATCCAATCCGCCAACCCGGCCCGCCGTACGACGTGTGCCAGTTCCGTCGGCGTGGCAGCGGGACGAGCGAGGATCAGGTTATCGCGCAGGCTTGCGTGGAAGACGTACGCGTCCTGGGTGGCTCCGATCAGCCGGGCGCGGACCTCGTCCGTGGCGAGTGTTCGGACGTCGTGGCCGTTCACTGTTACCGTGCCCGCCTCGTGGTCTACCTGTCGTGCCAGTACGGCGAGCAGTGTGCTCTTGCCCGATCCACTCGGCCCGACCACCGCGATCCGTTCGCCCGGACCGATGCGCAGACAGATCCGGTCGAGCGCAGGCGGCCGGTCGGCGCTGTACCTGACCCGGACGTCGTGAAGGTCGACGGTGACGGGTCCTGGATCGAGTGGATGCGGGCGAGCCGGATCGATGATCTCCGGCGGCGTGTCGAACACCTCGATCAGGCGCTGGGATGCGGCGGTCACGGTGATCAGCTGCCGGGCCGCCAGGGCAAGCGCCATCGTGGGCTCGAACGCCGTGAGACAGGTCAAAGTGAGCACCGGGATCAGGATCGGGTGCAGGCCATGGTTTGTCGACGTGATCAGGATGCTGAGGGTGGTTGCCGCCTGGATCGCGAGAGTCGTTGCCGTGGCCGCCGCTTCGAGGCGTGCCGTGGCTCGCTGGATGCGCGCCAACCGATGCGCGACGCTGTCGGCCGCGGCCAGCGCGATGTGGTCGGCGCCGTACGCGGACAGCTCGGCGGCGCCGTCGATCAGATCGAGACTGCGGCGGGCGAGCTCTGCCCGGACCCGTGCCTCCGACACCGCGAAGCGCCGCGCGATGCCATAGGTCGCTAGAGGCACGACGCCGATTGCGAGGAACAGGCCGGCGAGGAGCAATGCACCCGCGGCCGGGTACAGCACCCAGCACAGGACAACGGCCAGGGTCCCGCTCCCCACCGCGGCGACGACCGGCAGCAGGCCCCGCAGCAGCAGGTCCTGTACGGCGTCCACGTCCGAGACGACTCGGCTGAGTACGTCGCCACCCGGCAGCCTGCCCGGTTTGGACCGCGCCAGCGCGGCGTACACCCGTTCCCGTAAGGTGGCGAGGGCGGCCAGCGCTGAGTCGTGGCCGGCGAGCCGCTCGAGATACCGCAGTACCGGGCGAGCGAGGGCGAACGCGCGGACGCCGACGATCGCGAGCCCGAGCACCGCGATCGGCGGCTGAGCGGCGGCACGCACGATCATCCACGTCGCGGTCGACATCAACGCAATTGCGGCAGCCTCGGCGGCTGCGCCCGCGAACGCGGCGACGGTGAGTTTGCCGAGCGATGCTGCGCCGATGAGCCGCAGGACGCGCGCCGTTGCGCGCCACCGCGACGACTCCATGGTGAGCGCAGCCGACGAGTTGCTGCTCATGCGACGGCCGTCCGGCGGAGGGCGACCTCGTGATCGAGTTCTTGGACCGAGCCGTCGACGACGGCTAGCACCCGGTCGACCTCGTGCAGGAGCGCGCGTCGATGGGTCGCGACGATCAAGGTTCGTCCGTTCGCCAGGGTTCGAATCGCGTCGAGGACGGCTGCTTCATTGCCCGCGTCGATCCCCGCGGTGGGTTCGTCGAGCAGCAGGATCGGTGTGTCGCGCAGGAATGCTCGCGCCAGTGCGATGCGTTGCCGCTGCCCGACGGACAGGCCGTCGCCGTGATCGCCGAGTACGGCGTCGTACCCACCGGGCAACGCCTCGACGAACTCGGCCGCTGAGGCCGATCGGGCTGCCGTACGAATCTGTGCGGGCGTTGCGGAGGGGGCGCCGAGGGCGATGTTGTCCGCGATCGTCCCGGCGAACAGGTGCGGCCGCTGCGGTACCCAGGTCACTCGCTCCCGCCACCGCGCCAGCCCGTCGGCGTCGAGGTCGCGCAGGTCGGCACCGCCCACGCTGGCGGTTCCTTCAATCGGCGTGAGGAAGCCGAGCAACACGGCGAGCAACGTGCTCTTGCCGGCCCCGCTCGGCCCGACCAGAGCGACCTTCTCGCCCGCGGCGATGTGAAGGGTGACAGCACGCAGAATCGGCGTGGCACCACCGGGATAGCCAATCGTTGCCTGGTGCAACCGAATGTCGTGACCGCCGGGCAGAACGGCGGGAGGCGGGGGCGCGTTAGAGGCGGTGGTCGGTGGCGGATCGTTGGCCTGGTCGATCACCGCGAAGGCGCGCTCGGCCGCCGCCTGGCCGGAGGCCGCGGCGTGGAAGGCCGAGCCCAGCTCACGGAGTGGGCGGTAGGCCTCGGGTGCGAGGAACAGCACGAGCAGACCCGTCGTGAGGTCGAGCTGACCCGCCAGCAACCGCAGCCCGACCGGCACCGCCACGAGGGCCGCCGAGATCGTCGCTACCAGCTCCAGCGTCAGGCTGGACAAGAAGGCGATGCGCAGCGTTCGCAAGGTGGCGACGCGGTAGTTCTCCGCGGTTCGCCTGACCACCCCGACCTGATGCTCGACGCGTCCGAACACCCGCAGCGTCGGCATTCCGCGGACCACGTCGAGGAAATGGCCCCCGAGTTCGCCGAGCGCTCGCCACTGCCCGCGGGCCGCGGTTCGTGTGTGCATCCCGACGAGTACGCCGAAGATCGGGATCAGCGGCAGCGTCACCGCGATCACGCCGGCCGACAGCGGGTCGGCGATCGCAGTCATCGCCAGGACGGCGATCGGCAGTACGACGGCAGGCGCGAGGCGAGGAAGGTATCCGGCCACAGCATCGTCCAGGCCGTCGAGCCCGGCCGCGACCGTGGCCAGCTCGCCACCACGCTCACGGTGTAACCGCACCGGGCCGAGCTGCTGGATCGCGACGAAGAGCCGCTGGCGCAGACCCAGCTTGACCCGGGCTGCGGCAGTCCGGCTGGTTGACTCGCGAACCCACGCCAGGCCGGCTCGGAGTGCGAAGATGATGCCGAGGGCAAGGAGGGGAGCCTTGGCCGAGGTGCCGAGTGCGATCCCAGCGAGGGTGATCGCGAGCAGGTTTGCCTGCGCCACGATCAGGACCGCCGACACCACCGCGATAGTTGTCGAGGTCAACAGAACGCGGCGTACCCCCGGCAGCCGCCGGATCCGGTTCATCACCTCGTCGCGTGGCACGGGCACTCCCTTCTCAGAAGTACATCGGCGATGTGATGGCAAGCCGGCCGTGAAAGGTACGCCACAGCCAGAGCTGCGCCGCGGCCATCACCGGCAGAACCACGATCAGGAATCCGCCGAGCACGGCGAGGGTGGCAGCCGGAGCGGCCATCGCCCGTACGGCGGGAGCCACGCCCACGGCGATGCCGATGATCGGGAGCATGATCGACAGCGCCGTACACCCGAAGGTGATCCAGTGCCCGGGAGCGGGGGCTGGACGCCGTACGACGAACAACGCGAGGACCGCGGCGAGCGCGAAGACGGCGGTGACGATTCCGAGTGCGGAAAAGGTGCCGAGGGCAACGCTCGCGGCCAGCGCGATCGCTGCCGGTACGGCGAGACGCTGCGAGACACGTGCGGCGCGCGCACTCAACGGCTGCGGGCTGCGGAGCATCATGAACGCGGCGCCATGACATGCGGACAACAGCGCGAGGCTCAGACCGCACAGCAGCGCGAACGGATCGAACAGGCTCGCTCCGAGTGGCGCGCCGTGCTCCACCGGCACTGCCTGCGCCAGGTTGCCCAGCAGCAGTCCCCACCCCATCGGCAGCAACACGCTCGCCACCGCGATCGTCCGGTCCCATCGCGAACGCCACCACGAATTGCCGGACCGGCTCCGGAACCAGATACCGGCATCGCGGGCGATCAGGCTGCCGACGATCAGAACGACGAGTGGGTAGTACGCCGTCAGGAGCGAGCCCTCCAAGGTGGGAAAGGCACCGAACAGGACGCCGACCGTCGCGACGATCCACACCTCGCTGCCGAGGAAGAACGGGCCGATCACGTTCAGCGTCAGCCGGCGCTCGGCCTCGTCGCGGGTCAGCCACAACCGCAGCATCCCGACCCCGAACGTGGCGCCGTCCAGCGTCAGGTAGCCCATCAGCAAACCGCCGAGCAGTATCAACCACAGTGTGTGCGGCATGTCCGATTCCTCCTCAGAGCTCGTGCCGATAGACGCCGGTCTCAACCGGCATCGGACCTGTGTCGACAGCTGGATCGTCCGGCGCGCGGCGGGCGTAGCGGCGCATGACGCCGTAGTCGATCACCGCGAGCAGCGACAGGATCCCGACGAAGACCACGAACGACGTGATCACGCTGGCCAGCGACACCTGCGAGAGCGCGTCCTCGGTACGTAACTGCCCGTAGACCACCCAGGGTTGCCGCCCTTCCTCGCGCACCACCCAGCCGCAGAGCACGAGCACGAACGGCAGCGGCACCACCCACGACAGCACCCGCATCAGCCCGCGTACCCGCATCAGCCCGCGTACGCGGGTCAGCCTGCCGCGGAGCGCGAGTACGACGATCAACGAGATCAGAGCGAGTGCGCCGAGGACGAATCCGCCGTACTGCATGAGGTTTGCCGGGATGCTCAACCACGACGGTGGCATCACCGGACCTGGCCCGAATTGTGCGTGGAGTGCCGCCTCCGGATTCGGACTGCCGAACGCCGTGGCCATCTTGCCGGGCTGGTCGGTCTGCAGGTAGTCGAACTGCGCGAAGCCTTGATGGACGGCGAGAGCAGCGCCCAGGACGGCGGCAGTCAGGCCGATGCGCAGCGAGCGCAGGAAGAACTCGTGCTGACTGGTACGCCGGGCCAGATGCCAGCCGCTCATCCCGGCCACGAACACCCCGCCGGTCAGGCAGGTTCCGCCGAGCAGATGCGTCATCCCGACGACCGCCTCTTTGTTCGTGATCAGCGCCGCGAAGTCGGTCAGCTGGAAGGCGCCGTCCCGGACGACACCGCCGACGGGATGCTGCAGGAAGCCGTTCGAGACCATGATCCAGAACGCCGATGCGAACGCGGTGAGCGCGACCAGCCAGATGAGCGCGAGGTGCGCGTACCTCGGCAGCCGGTCCCAGCCGAAGATCCACATCCCGAGGAACGTCGACTCGAGGAAGAACGCGATCAGCGTCTCCAGCGCGATCGGGGCACCGAAGATGTTGCCGGCGAAGATCGACAACCCGTTCCAGTTCAGGCCGAACTGGAACTCCATCACCAGCCCGGTGACGATGCCCATGCCGTAGTTGATCAGGTACAGCTGACCCCAGAACTTCGTCATGGTCCGATGGATCGCCCGGCCGGTGACGACGTACCGGGTCTGCATGATCGCGATCAGCGGGACCAGGCCGAGCGTCAACGACACGAAGAGAAAGTGCAGCCCCGCGGTCAACGCGAACTGCAGCCGAGCCAGCCCCAAGGCGGTCACGTCGAGAGGGATGATGTCCACTCGCCCAAGTCTTCTGGCGCG
This sequence comes from Kribbella sp. NPDC055071, assembly GCF_053608045.1. Taxonomy (NCBI): domain Bacteria; kingdom Bacillati; phylum Actinomycetota; class Actinomycetes; order Propionibacteriales; family Kribbellaceae; genus Kribbella; species Kribbella sp. NPDC055071. The sequence goes on along the minus strand of NZ_JBSGUS010000010.1, from coordinate 200,104 downwards.
ACCTGGAACGGTCGTCCCCCAGAACGACGAACCCTCCTACCGAATCCGGCCCCCGTCCAGGCCCGGCGCGTACCACCACAGTGGTAGTCGTGCGGATCTCCAGGCCATCACAATCGGCCCGTACGAACGCAGACCCGCGGGACGGGCCGCTCGTGGCGGGATTGTGATGGCCTGGAGATCGGGGTTCAGCGGTTGCGGTGCTGGTCTGCCAGTTCCTTCAGGTACTGGGCGCTGGCCTTCGGGATGCGGGTTTGGGTGTCGTAGTCGACCCGGACGATGCCGAAGCGTTTGGCGTAGCCGTAGGCCCATTCGAAGTTGTCCAGCAGGGACCAGGCCAGGTAGCCGTGGATCTCGGCGCCCTGGCGGATGGCTTCGGCGACGGCGGTGAGGTGGGAGGTGAAGTAGGCGGTGCGGTCGGCGTCGTTGACGAACCCGGACTCGTCGGGGACGTCCTCGAAGGCGGAGCCGTTCTCGGTGACGACCATCGGGAGGCCGGGATAGTCGCGGGCGATGCTGACCAGGAGGTCGGTGAAGCCCTCGGGATAGATCTCCCAGTCCATGGCCGTCTTCGGCAGGCCCATCGGGATGTCCCGCGTGACGGGGTGACCCTCGGCGTCGGTCGTGCTGCCGTCCTCGGCGTACCCCGTGAACTTCTGGCTGAAGTAGTAGTTCACCCCGAGGACGTCGATCGGCGCCGCGATGATCTCCAGATCCCCTTCCTCCACAGGGATCTCGACGCCTTGAGCCGCCAGGTCCGCGACCACATCGGCCGGATACCGTCCGAAGACGATGGGGTCGAGGTAGATCCGCCGGCTCGTCCCGTCCTCGCGCCGGGCCGCCTCGACGTCGGGCTCGGCATCCGAGGCCGGGTACGACGTCGCCACGTTGATCGTGATCCCGATGTCGAGCTTGCGCGGCGACGCCTCCCGCATCCGCTGCGTCGCCAGCCCGTGCCCGAGCAGCAGATGATGGACGGCGGCGATGGCGGCCGGGTACTCACGCCGGCCGGGGGCATGAGCGCCGTACGCGTAGCCCAGCATCGCCGAGCACCACGGCTCGTTCAGCGTGGTCCAGGTGTCGACCCGGTCGCTCAGCGCGTCGAACACCATCATCGCGTAGTCGGCGAACCGGTACGCCGTGTCCCGCACCGGCCAGCCGCCGGCGTCCTCGAGCTCCTGCGGCAGATCCCAGTGATACAGCGTCACCCACGGGTCGATGCCCTGGGCAAGCAACTCGTCGACCAGGCGGTCGTAGAAGGCGAGTCCGAGTGGGTTCACCGGTCCCTTGCCGCTGGGCTGGATGCGCGGCCAGGCAACCGAGAAGCGGTACGTGTCCATGCCGAGTTCCTTGATCAGGGCAACATCGGCCGGCATCCGGTGATAGTGGTCGCAGGCAACATCCCCGACGTCGCCGTTGTCGATCGCCCCCGGCACCCGGCAGTACGTGTCCCAGATCGACGGGGTGCGGCCGTCGGCGTCGATCGCACCTTCGATCTGGTACGCCGACGTCGCCACGCCCCACCGGAAATCGGTCGGCAGGCCCGCGACCAGGTCGGCCGCCCCCGATACAGAGGTTGTGCTCATAGTCATCCTTCGGATTAGGAAACGGGAACGCGGCCGGGCAGCCAGCAGGCGACCGATCGGCTGGGGTCGTTGCGCGCCGACGGGATACCCAGCAACGGGACCTCGGCAGAGCAACGGTCGAACGCGTGCGGGCAGCGCGGATGGAACGAACACCCCGACGGCATCCCGCGCAGATCAGGCGGCGAACCGGGGATCCCGGCCAGCTCCTTGCGGGCTCCACGCAACGCCGGGAAGGACTTCAGTAGCCCTTCGCTGTAAGGGTGCAACGAGTCCTTGTAGAGGTCCGCCGATCGCGCCTCTTCGACGATCCGGCCGCCGTACATGATCGCGATCCGGTCGGAGAACTCGACCAGCAGGGACAGGTCATGGGTGATGAACAGCACCGAGAACCCGAGCCGCTCCCGCAGCTCGACCAGCTGCGCCAGGATCTGCCGCTGCATCACCACGTCGAGCGCGGTCGTCGGCTCGTCCATGATCACGACCTGCGGCTCCAGGACGAGCGCCATCCCGATCATCACCCGCTGCCGCATACCGCCGGACAGCTGATGCGGGTACGCGTCCATCCGGTCGGCCGAGATCCCCACCAGCTTGAGCATCTCCTGAGCCCGCGCGACCCGGGCCGCCGAACTGAGCTGCGGCTCGTGCGCCCTGATCACGTCGAGCATCTGGGTCGAGACCTTGTGCACCGGGTTCAGCGAGTTCATCGCCCCCTGGAACACGATCGACGTCTCGGCCCAGCGGAACTTGCGCAACTCCGAGTCCGTCAGCGCCATCACGTCGTACGGGTCGCCGCCCGGCGGGTGGTAGACGACCGAGCCACCGGTGATCACGCCCGGCGGTGGGAGCAGCCGGGTCACGCCGTACGCGAGCGTCGACTTGCCGCTGCCGCTCTCCCCGGCCAGTCCGAGCACCTCGCCGCGATGCAGCGTCAGCGTCACGTCGCGGACCGCCTGCACCGCCTGGTCGCCGAGGCCGTAGTCGACGTGGAAGTCCTTGATCTCCAGCACCGGCTCGTTCATGCGGCGTCCTCCTTGCCGGTGCGGCGTACGACGGGGGTCACGGGCTCGGTCTTCGACGACAGGACCGGGGTGAACCCGACCCGCATCCGGACCGAGTGGCCCTCTTTGGTCTTCACCCGGGTATGACCGGCGCTGCGCAACCGCGGGCTGACGAACTCGTCGATCCCGAAGTTGACCAGCGACAACGCCGTACCGAGCAGAGCGATCGCGAGACCCGCCGGCACGAACCACCACCAGGCGCCCTGGGCCAGCGCTTGCTGGCTCTGCGCCCAGAACAGGATCGTGCCCCAGTTCCATTCGGAGATCGTCGAGATGCCGATGAAGGCCAGCGTGATCTCGGACATGACCGCGAAGACCACGGTCCCGATGAAGCTCGAGGCGATGATCGCGGTCAGGTTCGGCATGATCTCGGCGGTGATGATCCGCCACGTGCTCTCGCCGGTCGCGCGCGCGGCCTCGACGTAGTCACGCCGCCGTAGCGACAACGTCTGGGCTCGCAGGACACGTGCACCCCACGCCCACGACGTGAAGCCGATGACGAGGGCAACCATCAGGTCACCCGCACTCGGGATCGTTGAGGCGACGATGATGATCAGCGGCAGCGCCGGGATCACCAGGAACACGTTGGACAGCGCGGACAGGCTGTCGTCGGCGGCACCGCCGAGGAAGCCGGCGCTGACGCCGATCAGGACCGACAACGCGGTCGCCACGATCCCGGCCAGGAGACCGACGAACATGACACCACGGGTGCCGACCAGGACCTGGCTGAAGACGTCCTGGCCGAGGTGCGTGGTCCCGAACCAGTGCTGGCTCGACGGTGGTTTGACCAACTGGTTGCTACGGGCGGACGGATCGTACGGCGCGATCCACGGGCCGATGATCGCGATCAGGCAGAAGAACGCGAGCACGATCAGGCCGGTCGCGGCCTTCGGATTGGCGACGAACCGCAACCGGCGCCGCTTGGCCGGTTGCGCCGCGACCTGCGGGCCGCCGGGGGATACCGCGGTGATGGTGCTGGCTGGTGCGGACACTGTCAGCCCTCCTTGCGGGTGCGCGGGTCGAGGAGCAGGTACGCGATATCGGCGATCAGGTTGGCGACCAGTACCGACAGCGTGATCACCAGGAACACGCCTTGCATGAGCGGGTAGTCCTTGGCCCCGACCGCCTGGAACAGGTTGTAGCCGATGCCCGGATAGGAGAAGACGATCTCCACCAGCAGCGTGCCGCCGACGATGAAGCCGAGCGACAGCGCGAACCCGGAGACGTTCGGCAGCAAGGCGTTGCGGGCCGCGTAGCTGAACATCACGCGCCGCTCCGGCAGACCCTTGGCATGGGCAACGGTGATGTAGTCCTCGGACGCGACCGTCACCATCATGTTGCGCATGCTGAGGATCCAGCCGCTGACCGACGAGATCAGGATCGTCAGCGCGGGCAACAGGCTGTGCTGGATCGCGCTCCCGATGAACACGGTGTCCCAGGCGGGCACCAGGCCGGGCTCGTAGCCGCCCGACGACGGGAAGATGCTGTTCGGACCGGCCAGCAGCGTGATCGCGAGCAGACCGAGCCAGAAGTACGGGATCGACGACAGGAAGGTTGTCACCGGCAACAAGCCGTCCAGCCACGAACCCCGCCGCCAGCCCGCCAGCACGCCGAGCGCCGTACCGATCATGAAGCTGGCGAACGTCGTGATGCCGACCAGCGCGATCGTCCACGGCAGGCTCTGCTTGAGGATCTCCGAGACCGGAGTCGGGAAGAACGCGAACGACAGGCCGAGGTCACCGTGGAAGACCTGACCCCAGTACTGGACGTACTGCTGCCACAGGCTCGTGTTCTTGTCGAGACCGAAGAGCACCTGGAGCGAGTGGATCGCGTCGGTGTTCATCTGGTACTTCGTGATCAGCGAGCTGACCGGGTCACCCGGGATCAACCGGGGAACGAAGAAGTTGATGGTGAGCGCGGCCCACGCGGTGAAGAGATAGAAGACGATCCGCTGCAGGAGGAACCTCATTTGGCTACTCCTTCTTCGTAGAGCCAGCACGCGGCCCAGTGCCCCTCGCCGTTGTCCTCGTCGGCCGGCAGGTCGAACCGGGGCGGGAGATCGGTCGAGCACTTCGGCATCGCATGCACGCAGCGCGGGTGGAACCGGCAACCGGTCGGAGGTGCGATCAGGCTCGGCGGTTCGCCACTGCCCTGGTCCTCGGGGGCGCGCAGGTCGCCGACGCGATCGAGCCGGTCGGGATCGGGCGCGCTCTCGATCAGCAGGCGCGTGTAGGGATGGGCCGGGCGCTGGGTGACGGTCTCGGAGTCACCGCCTTCGACCATGCGGCCGGCGTACATCACCAGCGTCTCGTCGGCGAAGTACCGGGCCGACGCGATGTCGTGGGTGATGTAGAGGATCGCGAGGTCGAGCCGCTCCTTGAGATCGCGGAGCAGGTTGAGGACGCCGAGCCGGATCGACACGTCCAGCATCGAGACCGGCTCGTCGGCCAGCAGCACCTCGGGATTCGCACCGAGGGCCCGGGCGATCGAGACGCGCTGGCGCTGACCGCCGGAGAGCTCGTGCGGGAACTTGTCCAGGTACCGCTCGGGCGGAGTGAGCTGGACCCGGAGCAGCAGGTCGCCCAGGTTCTTCTCGAGCTCGACCGCGTCGTCGCCGGCCCGCTTGTGGATCTTCAACGCGCGGGTCAGGTGGTACCGCACGGTGTGCGTCGGGTTCAGCGAGGCGAACGGATCCTGGAAGATCATCTGTACCTGGCGGCAGTACGCCCGGAACTTGCGGCCACCGTGGACGGTGACAGTGTCGCCGTGCAGCCGGATGTCGCCGGAGGTGCGCCCGTACAGCTGGGCGAGCAGCCGGGCGACGGTCGACTTGCCCGAGCCGGACTCGCCGACCAGCGCGGTGACGCGACCGCGCCGGAGGATCAGCTGGATGTCGTCGACCGCGTGCACGACCTTGCGGTCCCGGGTGAGGAGGTCGCGGAGACCTCGTCGGACCGGGAAGTGCTTGGTGAGGCCTTCGGCCTCGAGGACCACCTCGGTGTCGGTCACCGTCATGGGATTCGGGTCTCCTGTCATGGCACCGCGGCGCCCGGGGCGGGTAAAACCCGCGCCCCCGGCCGGGCACACAGGGGGCCGGCGGGCGTCAGGGTGAGGATGA